>JAIBBR010000058.1 GCA_019694575.1 Myxococcaceae bacterium | reverse complement strand
GGCGTGCGGCTCACGCGCGCTTCGCGCGCGTCGCCGCAGCGAGCGAAGCAAGGCCGTGCTCGGCTCTCACGTGGGGTGGGTCGGTTTTGGAGAGCGCTCCTGGGTCAATTCAAGAGAGCGTCAAAGGGTTGGCGCGACATTTCTCGGGGTCGATGCTGCTCACCTTCGCGATGCACGCCATGGGCAACTTATATGCGTACATCGAGCGGTTGCCGCGATAACGCACCACCTGCCGCGGTGGGGTTCGGTCGCGCCGTCAAAGCTCAGCCGAAAGGTGCTCGTAGCCACGCCCAGTCAGCAAGCGTTCATCGGCCGTCAGCAGCGTCAAGTCGTAGATGGCGGCGGTCGCCGCGATAAAGCGATCGGCTGGGTCTTCATGCGGCACTCGAATGTCACGTGACGCGCGGGCCACGGCATGGGTGAGCACCGCTTCTTGAACCGGCCATTGACTCAAGGACTCATCGAGCCATTTCGGAAACGGTCGTTTGAGGCGCAGCCGCTTTCGTTCAACCAAGAGCGCTGCCTCCCAAATGGAAATGGGTGACAGCCACAATTCAGTGGTCACGTTTTCGAGCAACCGCTGGGTCTTTTTACCCAGCTGGGTGGGCTCTTGAAGTGCCCATAACCAAACATGAGTATCGAGCAAGACCTTCACTCGCGGGAGGACTCCCACGTCACGTCGAGAGGAGACACGATGTCTCCGACGATTTTACCCGCCGCCGCCATGCTACCCAGTGCGCGTTTTTTGGGAGGGTCGACCTTCGGGGCCACCACGTCGGCGATCGGTCGCCCAAAGCGGGTCACTCTCAACGGGCGACCGGTCAAACGCACCCGCTCAAGCGCGGCAAGGCAAGTGGCTTTGAATTTTGAAATCGGCATTGAATCCACATGGGTATTTAAACCATGGTCAACAACCATGGTCAATTCACGCACTGGCTTCGATTCGCAAGTGAGTGCCAATACGGTCATTAGGCACCGCAATGGCACTCACTTGGTTGAAGCGCTCGTTTAGCTGACGCGCACCCGAGCGCCCTTCAGTTTACCCACCTGCACCACGTAGTCACCCGCGCCCAGCTCGGCCTTGGGGTCAGTCACTTTCTGCTCGTTCACCCGCACGCCGCCTTGCTCAATCAACCGCCGGGCCTGCGTAGCTGACGGTGCGAGCTGGGCTGATGCGAGCAGCTTGCCGATCAACATTTTGTCTGCACCCTCGAGCTTCACGTCGAACAGCGGCAGTGCGTTGACGTCTGTTTGTTTCTGTTCGCGCTCTTTTTCCCAACGGGCGAAGCACTCGGCCCCGGCTGCCGAACCATGAAAACGTTCTACCATTTCTCGGGCGAAACCCTTCTTCGCCTCTTTGGGGTGCGCGCCGCCGGCGGACACTTGCGATTTCAGCGCCGCAATCTCGCCGCTCGTCTTCGAAGAGAGCAGCTCGTAGTACCTCCACATCAGCTCGTCGGTAATGCTCATCAACTTGCCGAACATGTCGAAGGGCGCGTCGCTCACGCCGACGTAGTTGTCCAAACTCTTCGACATTTTGTCGCCGACGATTTGCCCGTCGACCCACTTGGCGTCGATGCCTTCTAAAATCGGCCCGGTCATCACCACCTGCGGTGCGAGCTGGTAGTCGCGCATCAACGCGCGGCCTACCAGCAAGTTGAAGAGCTGATCGGTCGCTCCCAATTCAACGTCGGCCTTGAGCGCCACCGAGTCGTAGCCTTGCAACAACGGGTACAAAAACTCATGCAGCGCGATAGAGCGGCCTTCGCGAAAGCGCTTCTTGAAGTCGTCGCGTTCGAGCATGCGGGCCACTGGGTAATGCGATGCCAGCCGAACCAAGCCTTCAGTACCGAGCAGATCTAACCACTCAGAATTGAACCGAACCACGGTGGCCGCGGGGTCCAACACTTTGAAGACCTGCGTCTTGTACGTCTCGGCGTTCTGGTTCACTTCGTCGCGGGTGAGCGGAGGCCGCGTCACGTTTTTGCCCGAAGGATCACCAATCATCGCGGTGAAGTCACCGATCAAAAACACCACCTGGTGGCCGAACTCTTGAAACCGCCGCATGCGGGTGAGCAGCAGCGTGTGACCCAAGTGCAGGTCAGGGCGGTTGGGGTCAAACCCCGCCTTGATCACCAACGGCTTCTTCTCTTTGTAAGAAACCTCGAGCTTCTTCTTCAGCTCGTCGGCCGAGTGCAAATCGACCGTGCCGCGCGTCACTTCAGTGAATTGTTCTTCAGGAGTTGCCTGGCGAAGCATCACGCAGTGTCTACTACTTCGTCACGCACGAGGTTCAAGGCATTTGCTTTCTGCAGCTCTGCCTTTTTCGCCATCATGTCTTGGCGAATGGCCACCAAACCGGCTTCGCCAATGTCTAAAAAGGCGCGCACCACTTCGGGGTCGAACTGCGTACCTTTGCAGCGTTCGATCTCTGAAATCGCGTTCGCGAACGAAGTGCCTTTGCGGTACGGGCGGTCAGACGTCATCGCGTCGAGCGTGTCGGCCACCGCGAAAATGCGCGCGCCGATGTGAATTTCGTCACCCTTCAACCGGCGGGGGTACCCTCGGCCGTCGAAACGCTCTTGGTGCGAGAGCACGATCTGCGCAGGTATCGACAAGAAGGCGATCGGCTGAATCATCTGGTAGCCGGTGTCGGGGTGCTTGCGCATTTCGACCCATTCTTCGGGCGTGAGCTGACCCGGCTTGAGCAACACCGCGTCGGGCACGCCGATTTTGCCGATGTCGTGGAGCAGGGCGCCACGGCCAATTTCGTCGAGCTCGACACCTTTGATGCCCAACCGGTGCGCAATGGCGGTGGTGTATTGCACGACGCGCTGCGAATGGTCTGACGTCTCGTGCTCACGGGCATCGAGCGCTGAAACCAGCGCCAACAAGGTGTTCTGGTAGGTGAGCGAAATGTCTTTCAACGCGTTGCGCAGCTCGGTCGTGCGGTCGCGTACTTTGCGCTCGAGCTTCTTCTGGTAGCGCTTGCGTGCCAGCTCGATGCGTCGCTTGGCCAGTGCGCGCTCGATGGAGCGAATCAAGTCGGTCAGCTTCGGCGGCTTGAGCAAATAGTCGACTGCGCCACGGCGCAAACAATCGACCGCGGCCTCGGTGTCTCCGAAGCCCGTGAGCATGATCACCGACGTGTCGGGAAAGCGATCGCGAAATGCTTCGAGCAACCAAAGCCCGTCTTTGCCGGGCATTTTCATGTCGCTGATCACCAGCGGTATTTCTTCGGCCGTGGCCAACTCGAGCGCGGCTTCGGGCCCGGCTGCCACCACGCAGTCGTAGCCCTCTTCTTTCAGCAAAACAGAAATCACATCGCGCACCGACTCATCGTCGTCGACGACGAGCACGCGCGACGGAGGCGCCGCCACGGCCGTTTCTTCAGTGGTGCTCATTTCTGCCAGCATTCTATGGCGAGAATCGGTCGTGTCGAAAGGGTTCGAGATCGAAGCTACAGGCATGTTCTCTTAAACATTCGCCTAACAACTGGGCGGTGAGGGGCGCAAGCAAGATGCCATTGCGAAAGTGGGCGGTCGCCAAAAAAAGCCCCGGCAAAGGACCACGGCCCAAAATCGGAGCCGGGTCGGCCGCTGCAGGGCGCAAGCCTGACCAGGTCTCGACGATTTTGCCCGTCTGCAAGGCAGGGCAAAGTGTCGTGGCCGCAGCCAGCACCCGCGTCAGCCCCTCGGCCGTAACGGCTTTTTCATAACCCGCACGTTCCATCGTCGTACCGGCGATGACATGGTTCGGCCGGGTGACGAGGTAGCCCTGCGCGCCGACAATCAAATGCGACAGCGACACCTGGGCACATGAAAGCGCCGCCAGCTGCCCGCGAGCAGGAAATACTGATTTTTCGTTCAGTCCTGTTGGGCCACTGACTAAACCTGACCATGCGCCAGCGCAGAGCACCACGGCGTCGAAGCGGTGCAGGCCCGACGGTGTGCGCAGCCCCGTAATTTGCCCAGACGTTTCGTTTAGCTGAATGACACCTTCGTGCACCCAACGGCCACCCATTTTTTTGACCACCATGGCCAGGGCCTGCACCAGCCTCTGATTGTCGACTTGGGCTTCATCAGGAAAGTGGGCTGCGCCGAGCAGCGCCGGGTTCAACGCCGGCTCGCGGGCAAGCGTTTCTGTGCGAGAGAGCATGTTGGCACGCAGATCTTGGGTTTGTTGCCATGCGACCTCGCTCTCGAGGGCGCTCAGTTCTGCGGGAGTGAAGGCGAGCTTGAGCGCGCCACTTCGACGGTAGTCGAGCGACAGGCCCGACGCTTGGGCCAGGCGTGCTTGCCACCCAGCGTAAAGCGCGCGGCTTCGAAGGCACAGCTGCAGCAGCGGCCCTGGCGCGGTGGCCTCGAGTTGAGGTGCGAGCATGCCGGCCGCGGCAGACGAGGCTTCAGCGCCCGGTGGGCCAGGGTCGAACAGCGTGACGGCGTCGTTCTGGCGCAGCAGTTCGTCAGCGATGCTCAAACCAATAATGCCTGAACCAATGATGCCCACCTGCATGTGGCGGGTATACCCGTTCGAGCTGCTTGGAGTGACCGATTTAGCGCAGGCTCATGGGTGAGATGGGCTTTGAGAGGACAGCGCGAGAGCCTGAAGGGGAAGGGAAATCAGCCAGCCCTTTGCCAAAAGGGGCGAAGGCACGCCGGTACGCAACGGGCCCCCTGCGCTCCGATAGGCTATTGCTGCCGTTTGCGCACGTGCAGTGGAAAAGGCGTCTGGGTGCCAAAAGAAAACACTGCATCTTCGTAAGCCAAGGTCAAATCAGCGCCCGCGGGGGCAGGCCACACCTCGAAAACGATGTTCGCCCCTTGCTGCGCCGGCACGGTGCCAATGCCGAAGACCGGTACCTTGGCGCCTACGAATGCGCTCTGGAGCGATTGAACGCCTTCAGAAACAATCGGAAAATTGGGAGGCAACAACGTACGGGTGACGCGCGGTAGGAGCGGCCCCTCGGCGTCGATTGTCACGTGCTCGAGTGTTCGCATGCTACCGAGGGCGGCCGGTAAGTCGATGAGCCAAAACCCTTTCGAGTCGGCGCCGATCAGCTCGTTCGAAGCGCGCACACAGCGAGGGGCAGTACCTGCTTTGGGCTCGATTCGACACAGGTTGGGGCGTTCATCGTCATTAGGAAAAATGCCCAGCAAGAGTGCGCCTTCAGACGTCAGCGCATAGTGAATTTCGCCATTGCCTGCGTCAGAAAAAATTGCGGGCAACGAATGCGGAGTGCCCTGGCCCGATCGGTCGAGTTGAGTCACCGAGCTCGGTTGGGCGCGGTCGGCGAACCAAACGAACGCGTCGTCGGCTGCGAGCAGCGACTCGGTACCTTTGGGCAGACTGTACGGCCCGTCGGTCTTCACCAGCTGCGTGCCGTCATCGACATAGCGCGTCACCTTGCCCTGATAATCGACCCATACCGTATTGCCCGCGACCGAGAGCGTATGGGCATCGAGCGTCTCTTCAGGCCGCCCTGGCCGTACCACTGTCGAAGCAGCGCCGAGCTCTCGACGGCACACCATGCTTCCCAATTGAGTAACGGCGAAGCCCACGCAGCCTCCGCGTGTGAGCGACGCCGACTGGGTCTGCACGTCATCGCGCGGTGCTCCCGCGAGGAGGTCGCGTTGCACCAGCCCGAAGTTTGGCTCAAATGAAACAGCGAGGTGATAAGCGCCTTCGCGCGGTGGCGTGAAGGTAATGTTGGCGCGGTAGGAAAAATTGAACTTTTCGAGCACTGCGCTCGCCGCCACGGCTTGGAGATTGCCGTCAGTGACCGACACCGACGTAGCCTCGGGTATCGCGTCTGTGCACTGTTCAGGCATGGTCACCCAAAAGGTGCGTGGCCTGCCGGCGACGAAGGCATCGTCTTGCACTTCGCCGCTGTCGAAGAAGCTGGTGCCGCCAACGCTGCCGCCGGTGCCTCCGCTGCAGACAGGTGGGGCTGAGCTGCAGCCAAGCGAGTACCAGGCCAGCAACGCGGCGAACAACCTGAAAATGCGCATCGTCAACACCTCATCACCCGGCCCTGTGGTTGAGCGTTTTATTAGCCTGGCTCACGGTGTAACGGCTACGGCCGAACTCATTAATCAATTGCGCCGTGATTGCACGGTGCTATCCATCTCGGTCGAAAGCATCATCTTGGGGAGACAAACGTGGCTGACATGTTCGACGTGGTGGTAATCGGTTCGGGACCCGGTGGCTATGTGGCTGCCATTCGTGCAGGCCAACTCGGCTTGAAGACGGCGCTGATCGAAAAAGACGCGAAGCTGGGAGGAACGTGTCTGCACCGGGGCTGCATTCCCACCAAGTCGCTGCTGTGGACCGCTGAACTCTACTCTCACATTTTGCACGCCGCTGAGTTTGGCATCGATCTGCAGAACCCGGCCGTCAATTGGGGCCAGGCGCAGAAGCACAAGAGCAAAGTGGTGACCAAGGGCGCTTCGGGCATCGAGTTCTTGATGAAGAAGAACAAGGTCACCGTGGTGAAGGGCCACGGCCGCGTGGCGGGCAAGGGCAAGGTCGAAGTCACCCTCAACGAGGGCGGCGGTAAACAGGTGCTCGACACCAAGAACATCATCTTGGCGATGGGCTCGGTGCCCAAGTCGTTGCCCAACGTGGTGGTTGATCACAAGCGCATCTTGAATTCAGACTCGATTCTCGAGCTGCCTGAAATTCCGAAAAGCGTGATTGTTCTTGGCGCCGGGGCCGTGGGCACTGAGTTCGCGTCGATCTTCAACCATGTCGGCAGCCAGGTGACGTTGGTTGAATACATGCCCAACGTGCTGCCCATTGAAGACATCGACTGCTCCAAGGAGCTCGAAAAGCACCTGAAGCGCCGCAAGATCGAAGTGCTCACCGGCACCAAGCTCGAGAAGGTCGAAGTCACTGCCAAGGGCGTGAAGGTGACGGCCACCGCGGGCAGTGAGACCAAGGTGATTGAAGCCGACTTGTTGCTATCGGCGGTGGGGCGGGCTCCGGTGACGGGCGATGCCGGGTTAGACAAAACCAACATTCAGCTCGAGAAGAACGGCACCATCAAGACCGACGCGATGATGCGTACGTCAGAGCCCAACGTGTACGCGATTGGCGACGTGTGCCCGACGCCCATGTTGGCGCACGTGGCTTCTGCGCAGGGTATCGTGGCGGTCGAGCACATCGCCGGCAAGAACCCTCCGCCCATCAACTACGACCGCGTGCCCAACGCGACGTACTGCTACCCCGAAGTGGCGTCAGTGGGCCTCACCGAAAAGGCGGCCAAGGCACGTGGTTATGACGTGAAGACGGGCGTGTTTCCGTTCAGCGCAATCACCAAGGCCAGCATTTCAGAAGAAGGCATTGGGCTGGTCAAAGTGGTGTCTGACAAGAAGTACGACGAAGTGCTCGGCATTCACTTGGTCGGCCCGCACGCGACTGAATTGCTCGCCGAGGCCTGCATTGCCTTGAAGCTCGAGACGACCACTGAAGAGATCGCGCGCACCATGCACGCGCACCCGACTTTGTCAGAGATCATCAAAGAAGCGGCCGAGGCCACGCTCGGCCACGCGATTCATATTTAGCGTCGCTTGATTGCCGAACGCTACGGAGCGCCCGCGTCAAGCACGGGCACCGTGGGCTCTACCGGTGCAGGCGGCGGTGCAGACAACGTGTGCAACGCCTTGCGCAGCGCTTCAGTCATGGCCTTCGTCTCGGGCTCAATGGCCGTAATCATCTGATTGGCGGCCCGGTTATGCCGATTGGGGTTCTGCGCCGCGAGTCGCAATTGAATGAGCGCTTCTTCAATTTGTTTCTGCGCGTCTTCAAGCTTGATGCGTGCGGTGTAAAAGGCCACATCAGCCTTCATTGCTTTGAGCGAATGCTTCTGCTCATCGGTAATTCCCGTCAGGCGGTCGGCGCGGCGGAGCAGGTACACGCCTCGCTCCAACATGTTCGCATCGTCAGAGAGCACGCGCGGCTTCGCCAAACCTTCAAGAATTGAAAAAAGCGCCCGATCGAGCTCGTCGCGATCGGTGAAGCGTTGGCCGATCATTCCCATGGGAGGGCTGCCGTCGAGCTCCAGCGGGGCATAGGCGTCGACCATCGCCGGGTCTGACGGGTTCCACGGCTCGTAGCCCGTCGGCGCCATGCGGCCCTTGAGCACCCACAGCTTTCCCTCGCGAACTTCGAGCGTGTAAGTGCGCGCGTTGAGCTGAGACCAGAAGAAAATCGCGGCTCCAGCCATGCAGAGCAACAGGGTTGTTACCGTCAGTCGCACCAAGGCGCGCCACAAACGGGCTCCGAAAGAGATGTCTTGAGGAGGAGTAGGACTCATGGGTGTGGCCAAGGGTAGTACGACGGGTTGGCTACTTTCATTGGGGCTCTGCTTTCGAGCGCTATAGTACGGGCTGCCGTGTCTGCGTCTTTCAAAGTCTTGGGGCAAAGCGAGCTTTTGCCCCGTTACATTTTTGCCGAGAGCTTGTACGCGCGGCGACGCGTGCTCGAGATTGGTGCGGTTGCATCAACGCTTGGCCAGTCGGCGCGATTCCTTTCGACCCGTGGCGCACGCATTGTCGTGGCGTGCGATTCAGACTTGGGCGCGGTGCAAGAAGCGCAGAAGACACTGGCCGGCCCCAACCTGCGCTACCGCGCGCAGATTTATGACGATCTCGATGCCGGCAGTTTCGACCTCGTCATTGTTGCCGACTTGGCTCCTTACGTTCGAGCCCCGGCGCTGCTTGCAGAGATTGCGCGCCTGGTCGCGAAAAATGGCTACTTGATGGGCGGCCTGCGCAACCCGGCCGGCCTCTCGCTCGCGAATGTCGTTGACCCCGAATCGACCGAAGCGCCTCCCACTTACGGCATGCTGCTCGACGCGCTCTCGCGGCACTTTGCCTCTATCGAAGTGGCCACCCAAAGCCCGGTGCTGGGTTACCAACTGGCGTTTGAAAAAGGAGAAGGCCTGCAGGTCGACGGCTCGCTCGCCGGTACCAGTGAAGCGGCGTACTTCGTGGTGCTCTCGGGCCATGAGCCGGTGCGCAATTTTGACCCCACTTGGGTGCAGTTGCCGCCCGAGCCGTTGGCGTTCACCGGCGGTAAGCTCGAAGACGCTTCGATTCGTGCGCGCAATTGGCAAGAGCGCAGCGAGCGCCTGAAAGAGGTGCTCGAGAAGACCAAGGGGCAGGTGGCGCTCAAGGAGCACGAGCTCAAAGAGCTGACGTTTCAGCTCGAAGGTTCGCGCGAATCGGTCTCACGGCTCACCGCGCAGCTCGAGGCAGTCACTTCGCGGCCGAAGGAAGATCGCGAGCGCGATGAGCTCGCCGCCCGGGTGCAGCGCACTGAAGCCGAGCTGCAGGTGGCGCGTGAACGGGCGCAAGACTCTGAAGCCCGCGTGGCCCAAACGCGCGCCGAGCTCGAAACGCGCATTCGCGCGCAGAAAGACGCGGCGGTTGAAGCCCTGGCGGCGCAAGAGGCCACCCGGCTCGAGCGGGCGCGGCGTGAAGAGGTCGGCAATCAGCTCGAAGACGCCCGTAAGCGCCTGGCGGTTTCATATGAAGAGCTGCGTGAGGCACAAGACAACACCGCGGCGCTGCGCTTAGAGATTGAGCGCGCCCGTTTGGCGCAAGAGCGCCTTGGCGATCACGTCAAAGACCGTGAAAGCAAGCTCAACGAAGCCGCTGATCGCGAGCTGAAGCTGGCGCAGGCGCGCTCTGAAGCCTTGGCGGCGATTGAGAACCTGCAGGCGGCGATCGCCGACAACAAGGTGAAGATCGCCCAGCTCGAAGAGTTGGCGCAGCGGCGTGAAGTCGAGCGCCTGGCCGCGCTGCGACACGGCGATGTCGAGCAGCAGAACCGCGAGCGGGTTGCCGCCGAGCTCGAAACGGAGCATGCCCGCGCGTTGGCCTTGGCCGAGAGCCTTTCGCGCAAAGAGAGCGAAGCGCAGGCGCTCGACACTGAATTGCAGGCGTCGAAGGCCGCGAACATGCGGCTGTCGCGTGACATCGAGACGCTCGCGGGGTCTGAGCGTACTTGGCGTGAAGTGGCGGGGCAGCTCGAGACGCGCCTTGCCGATACGTCAGTCAACGTCACTTCGCTGAGCGACCAACTCGCCGCCGCTGAAGCCGCGCGTGACAACGAGACCGCGCGTTACCACCGGCTCGAGAAAGACTTGTCGACCGCGATTTCAGCCGAACGCACCGCCCGCGAGCTGGCGCAGGCGGCGTTGGCCGATGCGTCGGTGAAAATTCGCGAGCTAAACGACGATCGCGAACAGCTGCTCGAAAAGCGCGATGACTTGATGGCGGCGATCGCCGATCTCGAGGCCGCGCGCGCGCAAGACTTGAAACAGGCGCAAGACTTCGAGAAAGAATTTCACGCGCTCGAAGAGGCCAAGCTCACCGTTGACTTAGAGCTGGAAGAAGCCAAGCGCCAACAAGCTGAATTCGCGCTCGAAGCTGCCGACGCGCAGAACGCGCTCCAGGCGAGCCTTGCGGAGCACGAAAAGAACTTCTTTTCGGAACGGCAGCGGCTGGAGCGGGAGTTGGCGGCGCGGGTTGTTGAAGTCAATGCGCTCAATGTGTCACTTCAAGATCGGCAGCGCCGCTTCGACGATTTGACGCGCGATGCGGCGCAAACGGTTGAACGTGTCACCGAGCGCGAGCAGCGGGTGCAGGCGCTCTCGGCTGAAATTCGCGAGCTCGAAGAGCGCACCGCCGAAGAGCAAGCGCTGGCAGCCGAAAAACTGAGCGAAGAGACTGCGCGCGGTGACGCGTTGCTGCATGAGCGTGACACGGCGCAAGAGTCGCTCAAGAAGCTCGGTGAAGAAGCAGCAAGTCTGAAGGCCCGTTTGGCTGAGCTCGAGAAGCGCCGCGAGCAGCTCGAGAATGAAGGCGCTGCGCTCAAGGCCGCCGTGGCCCAGGCGAAGGCAGAAGCCGCGGAGCGTCTTGAGAAAATTTCTGAGCTTGATCGCACCCTCGCGGCTGAAAAGAAGCGGGCCGAAGAAGCGAAGGCCCGCGCCGAAGAACGCCAGGCATCGCTCGAGGCTCAGCTGCAGTCGGCGATCAGCGGCGCCAGCGAAGGTGAAGCCAAGCTGCGTGCTGAAGTCAGCACGCTTTCGAAGGCGCGCGACGACGCAGCGGCCGACGCGGCGTTGGCCCTTGAAGAAGTGCAAAGACTCGAAGGCTCGTTGGCGCGGGCCCAAACGGGCGCAGAGCAGGCTGCGCTCGAGCACACCACGGCCCAAGCGACGTGGGCCGAACGTATTTCTGCGCTCGAGGCCGACAAGCATAGGCTCGAGGGTGAGAAGGCAGCGCTCGAAGAGGCCAAGCGCAGCTTAGAAGAAGAAGGCCGCACCCAAACGCAGGCGCTCGGCGCGCTGCAAGGTGACAAAGGCCAGCTCGAAGCGCAACGCCGTGAGCTTGAAGGCCAGTTGGTCGAGGTTCAGCAGGCCCACCGCGAGGCGGAACAGCGGCATTCAGACGTGGCGAGCGAGCTCGCAGGGCTGCGCGCCCACCACTTGCAATTGAAGGGTGAGCAGGCCGCCCTCGAGACTGCGCACGGTCAACTCAAGGTCGCGCACGAATTGTTGGCGCAGAGCGAAGCAGCGCTGCGGTCTGAGCTCGAAGCGCTCGAAGGCCGCGGTGTCGAGCTGGGGTCTGAAGTCACCGCGCTGACCGAGAAGCTGCAGGCCCAGCAAAGTGAAGCAGGGGCGACGCATTCTGAGTTGCGCGCAGAACTGGAAAAGCGCCGAGCCGAGCAAGAGCAGCTCAACGCGCGCCTGGCCGAGCTCGAGGCGGCACGTGAGGTGCTGGCGCAGCGGGGTAACGTGCTCGCCTCTAAAGGGGCTGAGCTCGAGTCGCAAGTGCAAGCGCTCGATTTGGCGCTGCGCGAAGGCCGCGATGAAGCGGCGCGGTTGAGCCAAGAGCTGGCGGCTGAACGCAAAGGCCGCCAGGCGCTGCAAGGTCAGCACCAAGAGACACAGCGCGAAGCCGAAGCGCTCAAGGCCCAGCTCGCCGCGCTTGAAGAAAAACAAGGCCAAGCCAGCGCCTCGCTCGCGGGGGGTAAAGCCGAGAACGAGCAATTGCGCTTAGACTTGAAAGAGGCGCGCAGCATCGCGCAGCTCGCCAAAGAACAAGCCGAAACAGTCGGTGAAGATCTCAAGAAACAGTCTGAAGCGCTGGCGACCAGCCAAGAAGCCTTAGCGCAGGCTCAACAAGCCTTAGAACAAAGCCACCAAGCCTTAGAACGTGAACGACAAGCCAAAAGCCAGGCGGTTGACGCGCTGGCGCGCGAGAAAGAAGCGCAGGCGCAAGGCAATGACTTGCTGGGCCGAGAACAAGACGCGGCTCGTCAAGCCAACGAAGCATTGGCCCAAAGCCGTCAGGCGTTAGAAGACAGCCGCCAGGTGCTCGAACGCGAGCAGGCAGCGAAGCGGCAGGCCGCTGATGAGCTCGAGCGCGAGCGCGAAGCAAGACGGCAAGCCGACGAAGCCCTGCAACGAGAGCAAGCAGCGGCGAAGCAACAGACCGCCGAAGCGTTGGAGCGCGAACAAGAAGCCAAGCGGCAGCTCGAGCACGCTTGGGCGCAGCTCAAGGGCCAGGCCGAGCAATGGGCCGACGAGAAAACGCAGGTGACGGGGTCTTTCGAGGCGATCAAGACCGAGCTGGCGAACGATCGCGCGGCGTTGGTGGCGGTGCGCTCTGAATTCGAGCTCAAGTCGCAGGAGTTAGCGGCTGATCGGCAGTCGTTGGCCGACGTGAAGGCGCAGCTAAAGTCGATGCAAGACGAGCTGTCGCGCGCGCAGTCTGAAGCGCGGGGTTTTCAGTCGGGTAAGGAACAGGCGCAGACCGAGCTCGAGGCGGCGCGCAAAGAATTGTCAGACGTGCGGGCGTCGCTGGCGCAAGCGGGCGGCGAAACGCAAGCCGCGGCCGAAGCGCGCGCGGCGATTGAAGCTGAAGTCGTCAAGTTGCGCGGTGAAGTGAAAGAAATGGGTGAGCAGCGGCAATCGCTCCAGACCGATCTGGACGCCGAAAAGGGCCGGGCCGCTGCCGCCGTTGAAGCCGTGAGCAAAGAGCTTGCGGCCAGTGCCGCTGGTAAAGCGCAAGCCGAAGAGTTGTTGCTCGCCCTGCGCGTTCGTTATGGCGAGCTGCAAGACAAGATGACAGAGCTCGAGTCGGCGCTGGGCGGCGCGCAGAGCGAGGCGCCCCAGTTGCGTGAGCAGCTTCAGGTGTTGCTGCTGAGCTCGCAGAACGTCGAATCAGAGCGGGCGCGGCTCGCGGCCGAGGTTGAAAAGCTCGAGGCGTCACGCGCCGAAACGCAAGGCAAGCTCGAAACCGAAACCACGCAGCTGCAGTCGACGCTCGACGCGCTTCGCCGCAAGTTCGCCGACGAGCAGGCCGAGCGCGTGAAGCTGGTGTACGGGCACGAGAAAGAGCGTTCTGAAAGCGGCGCGGCGATCGAAGCGTTTCAGAAGCAGGTGGCCGACAGAGATGCGCGCATCGAGGCGCTCACCAAGAAGGCGATGGTGCTCGAGAATGAGCTCTTCGCCGCCAAGCGCGCTCAGCAAGCCCAAACTTCTGTTTCGTCTGCCCCGGCGGTGCCAGCGCCGTTGCCTTCGAAGCCCGACGTCACGCCGACCGCTCCGGCTTTAGCGGTGCAGCCGCCGCCCGCGCGTTCTTCGGGCCCGGTCGGGTTGCCGCTGGGGCGGGTGAGCGCACCGGGTACCAAGCCGTCGTCACCCGCCGGCACTCCCGCGCAGCAGGCCGCGAAGTCTTCGATGCCCACCGTGGGCATGGGCACCAAGACCAACTTGCCGGCGATCACCGAGGGCAAGCCAGCAGGGCCGGGCACTCCCGCCCAGCAAGCGGCCAAGTCGTCATTGCCGTCAATGGGTTTTGGCACCAAGACGAACTTGCCTGCAATGCCTCAGCCCAAGCCGTCGTCACCGGCGGCCGGCACTCCGGCGCAACAGGCCGCCAAGTCTTCGATGCCGATGTTGGGTGGAGCACGTTCATCATCACCTGCTCCGCGCACCTCGCCTCCAGGAGCCAAGCCGTCGGGCCCCAAGAAGCCGGTGGTCGAGGCCGAGGTGTCGGAAGTCGACGTGATGGAGATTAACGATGCTGAAGACATCGTGGTGCTCGATGCCGATGCGCTGGGGCCGGCGAAGAAGCCTTTTGGTAAGTAGCGTTACGCAAACAACGGCGCGCGCCCCTTCACGACGCGGGTGTTGCCCATGGCGTCACCCAGGCGCCGCTTGTCTGCACGCCGTGACATGAACCGTGCTTCCAACGCCACCAGCGCCAGCCCGCCCAGTGAAATGAGGGCGATGAGTGGCCGATGCGCGGTGAGATACGTTTCACGTGCGCCGGCCACCCACAGCACGCGAACCAAGCTGGGCACGAAAATCAGGTTGCGCTGCACGCTCTGCACAACAGTGCACCGCGCACCGGTTTCGGCATGCACGCAGCGAATGCCCACAATCCACTTTCCCCACGAGCCCCAACCATCGCAGCCGATAAACCAGGCGTACATCAGCGCAATCGCGGCGGTGCCGTTGCTCCACCGCCAACCCAGGGCCAGCACGCCCGCGCTGAGCAAGGCATCGATGATCTTCGCCACGATACGGTCTTGCGCAGACGCTGGTGTCACGAAGGGCTCAGCGCGTCGAACGCCGCCTTGAGCTTGTGCCCCTTGGCGCTGTCGACCATGGTCACATAGGCGATCATGCCCTTGAGCCACGCAGTGAAGTCGGGGTGTTGCTCACGGTTCTGCGCGGCGAGGCCGGTCTTCTTGGCCTGATGCAAAATGGCCCGCAGCCGTTTTACCTGGGCTCGCGGCACCGAGGTTTTTTGGTTCACCACGATGCCGGTGACTTGCTGGCGGCCGCCTCTCACCAGCACGCGCCCCTTCTTGGGGTTCACCGCCAAGCCCTCTTCTTGCGCCACGTGCCGCACCATTGCTTGCAGTTGCGCGGCTGCGGGCCGTTGCGCGGGGGCCGAGAAGCTCAAGTCGTCGGCGTAGCGGGTGTAAGTCCACCCGGCTTTCTGGCTGCGGCTGCGCAGGCGCTTGTCTAACCGGCGGGCCACTTGGTTCGAAAGCGCAGGGCTGGTGCAGGCGCCTTGCGGCAGCGCACGTTCACCCACGGCGACGAAATAGGTGTGGCCGTCATATTCGACCTTGCGGCGGGGTGCTTCGGTGCACAACAACGCGAGCACCGTGGCGACTGCGGGTGAATAACCGAGCCGCTTGAAGACACCGCGCACACGCCTGAAGCCGATAGAAGGAAAAAAGTCTTTTAAATCGATGTTCACCACCACGTCGCGACCCACGTGCGCGCGCGCGTTGGTGACAGTTGAGCGCCCTTTGACGAAGCCATGGGCGTTCTCTTCGACGGGCAGCTTCTCGAGAAGGTTTCGCAGTACCCAGGTTTGCGCCTTGGCCAGGGTGGGGCGAGGGGCGGCGATCAGCCGGGTGCCGCCTGATCGTTTGAGAATTTCGAAGGCGGTGTAGTGCACCGTTTGCGCGGCGTCGGAATGAAAGCAGAGCCACCGCAGCTTGGGCACCGTGAGGCCGAGCTGCGCCGCGACATCGGCCGGGGTGGACATCACCGGCAAGCCTTTTTCGGTTAGCCGTTCGATATTTGATCGGCGATCGTGCAAGCCCTTCGAGACGCCTCGGCCAAGAAAAATAATGTCTTCGGCGCGGCGACGCGCCACTTCGGCTGCCCGCGCGGCGCGGCGTTCGGCGGCGGCCTTCTTTTTTTCGGCCTTGAGGCGGGCCTTTTCGGCTTTGAGCGCTTCGATGGCATCGTCAGCTGCTTCAGCCGCTGCTGCCTCGGCGAGCCGGGTGGCGTCTTGGTGTCTCAACCACAGATCGCCCACGGTATGAATTTCAGCGAGCTGCTTTTCATTGAGATAACCACCCAGCATCAAGCCGCGGTCAATCAGTGCGGTGCGCTCGTCGCTCTGGGGAGGAATCGTGTCGACCCGGCCGATCCACGCGGTGCGCCAGGGCACAATCTTCAGTGCCCGCTTACGCAAGTCATCAGCTGACAAACCCAAGATTTCGGGGTTGGCGGCGTAACTGTTCTCGTTGATGGTTCGCGGTGGCGGTGGGGTTTGGTAGGGCGCAGGCGTCGATGCGGCGGTGGTGCGCACCGGCGCAGGTGCCGGCGCGGGCGGTGCGTTGCGGAGCGCCGTGGCCGAACTGTCGCCACTGTACGGGTTGTAGAGGTAGCGCCCGTCGCGCTCCATGCGGCGAAAGCCATAACTGTCGAGCGCGCCGGTTTGAAAAATCTGATCAACCAGGGCGAAAGCTGCCGGCATGTCTTCGGGCGAAACCGCAGCGTCGACCGCGACTTGCCCGGCTTCGAAGCTGGTCTTCGCTGCCGCGCGCCGCACCATCGCCGCGTGCAAACGGCCCTCGAGGCTGTTGGGGGCGGGCTTTGCCGTGCCCGTGTCGTCAGCGAAGAAATCTTTTACGCGTTTCCAAAAACCAGCCACGCCGTGTCTTCTGCCTTTCTCTTTCTCTCAGCCCCCGAAGGAGGACCCTGACGAGCGACTTCTTCCCTATGACGACGACCGATCACCGGAGGAATGCGGGCACTACGCGCTGCAGGCCCTTGGGCCGATTCAGTACACAGCGTCGTAGTGCCTGCATTCCGTCAAAGAACATCGGGTGTCGGGACGTAATGGTGAATCAGACTGCCGCCACGGCGGAACACCGTGGCATAGCGGACTCGTTCGTCAGGTTCCTCCTTCAGGGGCTGAAAGCATCAGTTGAGCCATGGGGTGAGCTTCAAAAGCGAAGCGGGTGTCTTGCTTTCACTGGCGGAATGCAGGCGCAGCGCCAACAGGTGGCGACAGGGGCCGGCGCGGAGACGAAATTTGTAGAAATGAGCGCATTCGCATTTGGCGTTCTTGAAGCCACCATCGAGATCGACGATCGCTTCGCACTCGAGTTTGCCGATGGTCGCCTGCAACAGCCGACGGCCACCCGTGATCAATTCGTCTCGCGTGAGCCTGACCGCGCCTTGCGCTGCGAGCCGCTTGCCTTGACTAACTTCTTCGGGCTCGGGGCCCAGCACGTGTTCAGACAGCGCCACCGGCATGACGGGGCGGTAGCGGTAAGCGTGCGCCGAGAAGTCGTAAATCACCTGACCTTGTTGGCACAGTTGGTGGAGCGAGCCGAGCAGTGTTTCCCGCGGGGCTCCGGCAATTTTCTCGAGTGTCGAAAGCGGCGCGCGGTGCTCTGTGCGCAAGTGGCTTTCGAGCTTCGCCGCCACGCTGTTGTCTGGCCGCAGATCACCCGCCAACAGCTCGAGGGCCGCGCCGCCGCTCCAGTCGTTCTCGCTCCACCCCGAGAGCGCGAGCACGAAGCGCATGTCACCCAAATGCAGGGTCCAAACGCTGGGCATGCCCGAGCCGAGCAGCATCACTTCGACGCGATCAGTCAGCGGCAGCAGCCGTTGCAGCACCATCAACCGGCGGCGGCCCCAGACTTTAATCGTCTCACGGCCTGGGCCTTGGTACGCGGGGCCATGGCTTTGAATCGACACGTTCCACGGCTCGAGCACCAGCTGCGGCGCTTGCCCCGGCGTGAGCTCGAAGCGAATCGAGCGGGGGCCGCTCTTTTCACGGTGGCGCTTCAAATAAGCGAGCAGCGAATAGATAGTGTCTACCGAAAGTTCGATCTTGCGGCTGGCGAGCATCATCGCGCCCTGCAGCTGGCCAAAACCACGCAGCCAGCTTGAAGGCAGATCGATTTTTTGCTCGCGGTAATTTTCTTGGCCCTCGACCTTCACTTCGAAGCCGGTGGGGTCTACCTGCAAGCGGGTGGGGCGGTAGGTGCGCAGCGTTTGAAAGTGCTCGTACAGCGCGAGTGAGTAGTCGACGTTGGTGGTGCCGAGCCCTGCTTCGCCTTGCCCTGCGAACGCCTCGCGATCGACATAGAGACAACCGTACGAAGACTCGTCTTTCGAGAAGCACTCGAAGAACACCACGTCGGGCGCCACTGTCACCACGGGGTCGCAAGGCACCAGCGAGCGGAAAAGCGCGGGGTCGTTGCGCGACAAGTCACTGGCCCACGCGCGGCGCGCCCGCCAATAGAGCTCGTGCATTTTGTGAAAGTCGAGCTCGAGGCCGGGAGGAATCGGCTCGTTGACGATCTTCTCGAGCTCTTGGCGAAAGGCGCGGTCATGGTGCGCTTTGCGAATCGCGTGTTCTTGTTTTTGCTGCTCGGCGAGCCACGCGCGAAAGGCGGTGTGATCTTTGGGGCGAAACTTGAAGTCGCCCACCACCACGTCATGCAGCGCCGAGATCGCCTCGCGAAAACGGAGCGGCGACTTCAGCGTTTGATCAAAGAAGACCTTGGGGCGCGCCAAGTTGGGAGCAAACGAAAGCGCCCAGCCACCACCAGGCCCCTGCACCGCGCCACTTTTGCCCCAGTAGTTGAGATCGACGTTCATGCCCAGGCTCCTTCGGTCGAGAGCTTGAGCTCGGGCAGCAGCGCTTCGACTTTTGTTCGCAGCGCCGGCACCCGCAACGTCGCGCGGGCCAAATGGGCCAACGCTTGCCGCCGTTCGGGAGCGCGAATGCTGCGCAAGGCGATCGCCAGCAAAGGGAGCAGCGCGTCGGCTTCGCCTTGCATGCTGATAATGCGATCAGCCACTTGCACCGCCACGGCACGTTTGGCCCTGCCACCCCGGTGAATCGCCAGCAGGCTGGTGGCCCACACCGCGCGCAACGTCTCGGGCGTGTAAATCGCTTGCCGTTCTGACAGTTGCGCGACCATCGCGTCTCGCACTTCGCTCCACGGGCTTTCGGCCATTGCCGCCCAGAGCAGCGGTGACTCGCCGAAGCGCTTGTCTTGCTGCATTAACCGCAGCGCTTGGTTACGCACGTCGTCGAAGGGCGAATCGAGCAGCTCGCGAACGCGCTCGGGCATGCGCGGCGATTCGTTGAGCAGTATCAGCCCGGCGAGCCATTCAGTGGCTGGTTGGCGAACGGTCTTCACGCCGGCTTCGGCAATGGGCAAGAGCGCGTCGAGGTCGGCCTCGCCTTGCACCGGCCGGGCCTTGGCCCATTCGAAGCCCAAGGTGGCGACCGGGGCGATCGGCGAGCGGGCGAGCTCCACACATTGACCAAGCTTCAACCGTTCGGGGGTGACATATTTCTTCACCAGCTGAACAATGAGGGTGAGCGCATTTTGGTTTTCGAGCTTCAGAAACGACACCCATTCGTTGACGGGCATTGACTCCAACCCGGTGACGGCGGCCAAGAGCTCGGCGCCCAGCTCTTGCGCGTCGGCGCGCTCGTGCCGCAGCAACACGCGCACCGTTTCGATGGGCAGCGACTTCAGGCGAGCGAGGTGCTCTTTTCGAATCAGCATGAGCGCCCATTGCCGCACGGTGTTGCTCTTGGCGCGCAAGAAGAGCTCGAGCAGCGTGTCGAAGTGATCTTTCCAAAGCTCGGGTTTGTACGGCGCCGGAGCGAGGTCTTTGAGGTTCTTGCCCGAAGCCACATCGACACCAGCGGGGTCGCGATTCAACGTGTTGGCGCCCCAGTACAACGCGTGCATCAAACCCCACGAATCGAGCAGGCGCACTGGCTTGTCGAGCGATTCTTCGGGGTACAGCTTGAGCGCCGCGCTCAGCGAGCGAATGTAGCGGGCACCGTCAGACCAGGCGAGCTTGCGAAAATAGCGCCACGCACGCCGCTGCAAGTAGCGGCGGGTCACCAGCGAAAAACGGTGGTTTTGCTCGTAGAAAGACCGTCGCCAGGCAGGTACGTTTTTCAAGCTCTTCGGGCGCCGTCTCACCAGAGACTGTTCTTTGAGCAGCGCGGTGAAGGTGGTGGTGGTGCGGGTATTCCAGTCGTACTGGGTGCGCGTCACCATGCGGCGGTTGGCAAAGCGATCGAAAGCCACCAGCAGGTGCGCCATCAATTCGTCGTCTTGGTTCTTTTCGGCCGTTTTGAAGATGAGCTTCGCCAGCGCGCGGTGACTGTTTTTGTCAACGCCCCCTTGATCTACGTAGCGAAGCAGCGCGGTGCGTGCGAAGGCCCGCCGATCGTTCACCCACATTTCGCCGAGCGACTTGAGCTTGCTGGCGTCGCGCAGCTCGAGCACCTCGGGCACGAAACGCTCGTCTCCCACGGCGAAGAACTCGTTGATCAGCAGGTGCGAAGCCCCCATTAGTGGGCGCACCCTACGTAAATAGTTGAATGGTGGCGAACAGGCATCGCGCGGCTTTCTTGGTCAGTGACTGCTGAACACGTGACGGGTCGACCCTGTGCAAGGTTGCAGAAAAAAGCTTAAAAAAATCATTCGTCGGGTTGATAAGCCGTCAGCATGGACTTCGGGCCCAGCGCAACTGACTACGCAAAGCACCGGCAGACTTTTCCCGATTCGTTTTTCGAGCGGTTGCCGTTGCAGGGTGATCTGCTTGACCTCGGCAGCGGCACAGGCTCACTGGCGCGAGGCTATGCCAAGCAAGGTCCTCGCGTGGTGGCGACCGATATTTCGCACCCCATGTTGCAGCAGGCGGCTGATCTTCCGCGCAGAGTGGTGGCACGGGCCGAGGCGATTCCCTTTCGTGATGGTTCGTTCGACGCCGTGACGGCGGGGCAGTGCTGGCATTGGTTCGATGGGCCGGTGGCGGCGCGTGAATGTGCGCGTGTGCTCCGGCCCAGAGGTCGGCTGGTGATTGCACACTTCAACTACTTGCCCTTGCCTGGTTCAGTCGCTGAGTTGAGCGAGGCGCTGATACTGGCGCGCAACCCGGGCTGGGCCATGGCGGGTTTGCACCGCATGAACGGCCTGTGGGACACGCACTTGCTCGAAGCTGGGTTTGTCGAGCTCGACACGTGGGCCTACGAAATCGAGCTGACGTACACGCATGACGCGTGGCGGGGCAGAATGCGCGCGTGCAATGGCGTACTTGCCCTCGGCCCCGAAGCCATCGCTGAATATGATCAGGCGCATTCTCACGCGTTGGCCCAGTTTTTCCCCGGGCAGCTCACCGTGCGGCACGAGGTTTTCGCCTTGACGGCGCGGCGCGGCTGAAGCGGCTCAGAATGAAAACAGGGAAAGTTCGGCACCTTGGTGGCCCCCATGTTTTTCACCTGCTGACCTGGCTATCTTGCGCGGCGTGAAGCGCGGGCTGGTCATTTTCACGGTGTTGCTGGTTCTCGTCGGCGTGATCGCTGTTTACCTATGGCCGCGTGAAGCCGCGGTGATCGTCGCCGTAACCAGGCCACAAGCAGTGCCTTTGCCGTCACGGGTGGCGCAAGCGCCCCCGCCCGCTGTTGTGCCTGCGCCGAAGGCTTCACTTTTCGGCCGCGTGTTGCGCAACGGCAAACCCGTGCCCAACGCCACCGTCGTGGTTCGCAGCGACGACGTGAAAGAGACGACGACGGGGGCCGACGGCAAGTACGCGATCGAAGTCGACGCGCTCACCCAGCTCTATGTCAGCGCGCGCGCTGGCCAAGAAGCCTCAGACGTCGCGGGCCCCTTCATGCTTGGTTCAGACGAACAGCTGGGCGTCGATCTCTCGCTGTGGCCCGCAGCCCATGTGACTGGCGTGGTCGTCGACGAATCGCGCCGCACGCCGATACCTAAGGCGCGACTGACGTCTTCCGCGGGTACTGTCGCCGCTGACGCGCAGGGGCGCTTCTCGATGGGGCCTTTGCCGGGTCGCATCAGCTGGCTGCAAATTTCGGCCGATGGTTATTTTACTCGGCTCGAATGGCTCTCGCTCACCGCGGCGCGCGAGCAAGCAGGCTTGGAGCTTGGCCTCGTGCCGCTCGCTACCGTGAAGGGCGTGGTGCTCGAGAACGGTCAGCCCGCCCCGCAAGCGCTGGTTTGGGCCGACGGCGCTTCTTCGGCCGATCGCGCACGGGCGTGTCCCGCTGTTCGATCGGCCGCCGACGGTACCTTCAAGGTGGAATGCCCCGAAGGCCGGTGGACACTGAATGCGACCGGCGCCACCGGCAACGGCGCGGTCAGCCGCACGGTGTGGCTCACCGCTTACGAGAAGCACGACAATGTCGTGCTCGAGCTCGCTCCGACGTCGCAAGTCGTGGGGCAGGTGACGCGCGCTGGTGAAGGTGTGCCCAACGCGCTGATCACGCTGGTCGACGCGCGCACGCACGCCGCCGGTGGCTCGAGTTATGCCGATACCGAGGGCACTTTTCGCTTGAACGGAGTCGCCGTCGGTGAATGGCTGCTCCACGTTCACACGGGTTCGGGCGCGTCGGTGCATGGGCCGTTTGAATTGGCGCCTCCTCCTGAAACCACGCGGTGGAACGTGCAGCTGCCAGAAAACCAACGCCTCACCGGCCGTGTCGAGCCGCCGACGCAAGGTGTGGTGATTCAAGTGCTCGCAGGCGACGGCTTGGGCTTACCGGTGCAAACGATGACCGACGCGAAAGGGGGGTTCGTGGTCGACCCAGTGCCACGTGGAGATCTGATCGTCGAGGCGCAAGGCTCAACCGGCAGCGCCCGCACACGCGCCCAAGCCGGTGCCGACGTGGTGTTGGTGCTCGAAAAAGCCACCCTCGCCGTCGAAGCGGTCGACGGCACAGGGCAGCCGCTCGCCGATTTCACCGTGGGCATGCAGCCGTCGCCCGTGGGCCCCGCGCGAAGGGTGAGGGTGCTTTCTCCCACCGGCCAATACGAAGCCGACGTAAGCCCCGGCGCGTGGGACGTGTGGGTCGAAGGGCCGATGGGCCGCTCGTCGCGTGTGCCGGTGTCGCTCTCTGCGGGTCGCCAAGAAGTGCGTGTCACCATGCCCCAGTCGAATTTGCTCACGGGCACCGTGCGCGACGTCGACGACGGTCACCCTCTGGGAGGCGCGCAAATCACCCTCGAGCAGATTCGCCCGCTCTCACAGGGGTACGTTTCAACGCCTTCGCGCTCGGTACTCACCCAGGCCGACGGCAGCTTCTCATTGAGCGCTCCATCAGAGGCAGGCTTGTGGTTCCGCGCCGAAGGGTACCAATCGCGCTACGTGCCGCTGCACGAGCCAGGGTTCGATGCCCGCCGCCCCCTCGACATTCGGCTGCAGCGCGGTGCGGGTGACGTGGTGCGCGCTCCCTACGAAGGCGTGGGCATGGTGCTGCTCGACTTGCCCCAGCACATCAAAGTGGCTGACGTTTTTGCTGGCAGCCCCGCTGAGCTCGCCGGCGTGCGCGCCGATGACGTGATTTTGTTGGTCGACGGCATAGCCGCGCGTCCACCCGCGCAGAAAAATGTCATTCCACTGATTATGGGCCGGGCGGGTACCACCGTGGTGCTCACCGTGCAGCGCGGCGGCGAGCGGCTCGAGTTCGCGCTTCGTCGAGGGCTGATTCGCTTTTAGCCCTAACCGGTGCGGCGCTTTTTGCGGTCGCGGCGCGGTCGGCGATCACCTTTGCCATCGGTCTCGGTGCTTTCGGGCAGCTCGCGCGCTGGTGGGCTCAATGAGCCGGGCATCGGAGTCACTTCGGGCAACGGCGTCTCTGCGGGCAACGGCTCAGCGGGCAGCGTGGGCAAACGAATGATGAAGGCGGTGCCTTCACCGACGCGGCTCTGCACGGTAATGGTGCCTCCGTGGCTCTTGATAATGCGCTGACAAATCGCCAAGCCCAAGCCGGTGCCTTTGCTCTTGGTGGTGAAAAACGGCACGAAGATATTGAGCTGCTGATCCGCTGGAATGCCGGGCCCGCTGTCGATGACTTGAATTTCCACCGCTGAATCGGTGGCGCGAAAATCACCAAAGCGCTCGGGTTTGAATGTCTTCACCGTTAGCTCGCCCTGCGTTGTGCCGAGCGCCTGAATGCCGTTTTGCACCAGGTTGATCAACACTTGCTTGAGCTGCTCGGCGTCGCCTTCGACCTTCGCCAGGCCTTCGGCGAGCTCGGTCTTCAACGTTAGATGCGCTGGCACGTCGTTTTGAATGAGTCGAACTGTGCGGGTCACCACTTCGTTCACGTCGGTGGGGCCAAAATTCTGCTTCAGCGGGCGCGCGTAGTCTAAGAATGCGGTCACCACCCCATTCAAACGATTCACCTCTTCGACAATCACCTCGAGAAATTCGCCGTCTTCTCCCGGCAGCCGTCGGGGGTCTAAACATTGCGCGGCGCCTTTAATCGCTCCCAGTGGGTTACGAATTTCATGTGCCAAACCAGCCGACATTTCACCCAGCGCGGCGAGGCGGTCACGTTCACGCATGCGATCATAGAGCTTCGAATTTTCGACCACCGTCGCCAGCAGCTCTGAGAGGTCTAAAATCAACGCGATTTCGTCTGAGGCGAAGGCTTCGGGTACGCGCTCGTCCCATAGGTTCAAGAAACCGATGACGCGATCATTGCCCACCAGTGGCACGGTGATGCCGGCCTTCATCAACTGCATCGCGCTCTTCACGTCGTTGAGCCGCTTGATCTCGTCGCGGCCGCGCTTGCTCTCATGCAGCTGCTGACGCAATTCGTGCGTGCGCCGTTCAACCGCTTCGAGCAGCTGCGCTTTTTCTGTGCGGTTGAGCAGTGCGCGCACCGCGCCGGCGTCGAGAAACAATGCCGGCTGTGGGCCTCGGCTGTCGAGCAGGCGAAAGCCCGGGCGATCTTCAGCCAGCAGGTAAATCGAGGCGTGCGTCACACGCCGCGTCTCATTCAAGCCGTCGAGCATGCGCGCTGACAGTTCGCCGACGTCGAGAATGCCCGCCGTGCGTGAACGCAACGCGCGCACCGCTTGCAGAAAGTTGAACCGCTCACGAAAAAAAATCGCCACCACGCGCTCTTCGACTTTGTCGCGCAACGGCTCGCTCAAAATCAGCATCACGAATGCCGCCACGATGGTGTTGAAGACGAAGAGGCCGGTGTTGCCTTCGACCCACACGGTGAGCACCACGAAGATCAGCGCCAGAATCACCGCCAAGAAGGTTTGCGAGGCGATTTTTCCCAACAACTCGTGCAAGTCCATCAGGCGCAGGCGCAGCAGCGTCTGCGAGAGAAAGAACAGGTACAGCGTGGCGACAATGGGCCCCAGCGGAGGGAAGGGCACGTTGAAGGTAGAAAGAAAGTCGAGTGCCGAAAAGAAGATCGACGCGACGGCGCCGATCGCCAGGTACATCAACCGCGCGCGATCAATGCGCGACTCGCTGCGCCGCATGCGCGCCACGACGAGCGAAATTGAGAACGACAGCGCCAGCAGCACCCAAATCGACACGGCGACGCGCGCCGCGAAGTAGTCGCCCAGCGGCGTTGCCCCCACCGCCAGGCCCAGAAACACCGAAAACAGCGCCATGCGCCGGCCGTAACGGGCCGCGCGGGGGCTGAACGAGAGAAACTCCAAAAAGAAGTTCAGCGCCGCGGGAGGCACCAAGGCCCCCAACACCAAGGTGGCTCCTAAAGCCACCCTACCGCCCAACGATTCGCTGCTATCGTACGGAAAAAGACCTCCAATGAAGCGACACAAGTAGAAGCTGCCGACCGTTAAAGCGAAAATGCCAAACAGCGTCAGAACCCGCGGCCGCTGGGGCCGCAGCAACATCGACACACCCAGCGCAAGGCCTACGATGGCGGCAAGCAGTGCACTTTGAGTTCGAATGTCCATTCGTCGCTACCCCATGAATTCTAGACGAGAGCGTGCGCAGAAAGCGCCTGGGAGCAGGTCGACGATTTCACGCGGTATTTTGGCTTCGCTGTTCATCACCACTCTCGTCGCGCAGGGTCAAACGCCGCAAACCGCTCCGGTGCCGTCAGACCCTGAATCTGCCGACCCCGGTTTTGCTGAGCTGCCCAACCCCGCGTTTCCAAGCCCGCACGTGTACGCGATTCCCGTCGAGCGCGGCCTCAAAATCGAGCGTGCCGATTGGGCGCCTTACTTTGCCACTGGCAAGCTGCGCGATGCCAAAGCCGCCTTTGATGCCGGCGACTTTCGCAAAGCCCGCGCCTTGCTCGAGGGGCAGGGCGACGCGCCCGCGGTGATGTTCTTGAAAGCTTCGGCCGCCGAGCGGCTCAACGACGACGCGGCTGCCTCGAAAGAATTCGAAGCAGTGGCCGGCCGCTACCCCGCGATGCGCGACCGCTGTTTGGTTTCGGCGGGCATGGCGTACGAAGGTGTGAAAGATTTCGCGTCGGCGCTGCGGGTGTTCTCGGCCGTCGGCCCCACCTCGAAGCAATTCAACGACGCCACCATGGGCATGGCCCGGGCGTACCGGGGCCTGCGCGATTTCACCAACGCGGCGAAGGCGGTGGCGGCGTTGGCCGACCGTCCCGCGCCTCCCTGGGGTCGAGACATCGGCGCCGAAGGCTTGTGGACACTGGCCGACGTTTGGCAAGCGAAGCGAGACGCCAAGGCCGAACGCGCCGTGCTGTTGCGGTTATGGGCGGGTCACCCGCTGTACCAGTCAGCGCGGGTCGAAGCGCGGCTGGGTGCGTTGAATGACGTGACGCCCGACGTGAAAGTGGCGCGCGCCGAGAGCTTGATCGAGGCGCACCGCAATGCTCAGGGCGTGGCGCTCGTCGAGCCGCTCACCGCGGTGTTGAAGCTCCCCGACGCTTTGGCCTGCAAGGCGAGCTTCGTGCTTGGCAAGGGCTACCGAAAATTGCGTCAGCACGCCAAAGCGATGTCAGTGCTCGAGCCAGTCACCAAGAAGTGCACTGACCCTGACCTGCGCGCCCGCGCGCTCTACACGTTGGCCTTTTCGCGTTCTGTGGTGCTGCCTGCCACCGCCGCCGAAACCTATGAAGAGCTGGCCCGGGCGCACCCCACCCATTCTTTTGCCGACGACGGTTTATTCTTCGCCGCCGATGCCCGCTTCAAAGAGGGCAACGTCGAAAAAGCGTTGGAGCAACTGGCCGAGCTCACCACGCGCTACCCCAGCGGCGACTTCGTCGGCGAGGCGCTCTTCAAACAGTTTTGGATACACCGGGCCAGCCAAAACAGCGCGGCGGCGTTGGCGGTGCTCGACGACATCGAGCGGCGTTTCGCGGTGGCCGACGAAAGTTACGAAGTCGATCGAGCCCGCTATTGGCGCTCGCGCTTGCTCGAAGACGCGGGCAACACCGCGCAGGCGGCCCAAGTGCTCAGGCAGGTCGCGTTGGAGCACCCCACGACTTACTACGGTCTGATCGCGCGTGAGAGGCTGCTCAAGCTCGACGAGGCGCAGGGTAAGTTAGTGCAAGAAGCGTTGAGCAAGCCGGTGCCAGAGCGAGACCCTTTTCCCTTCTTCACGGGGCCGGTGGGCAAAGACCCCCGTTATTTGACGGCGGTCGAGCTGCACCGGCTGGGGTTTGACCCCGTGGTGCAGGTCGAAGTGCTCTCTATCGATCGCACCGCGCTGCCCGTCGAGTCGCTGCGTACGTTGGTTTATTTGCTCGACGCTTCGGGCGAAGAACGCGCCGCGCACGGCATGGCGCGCCTGTGGCTGAAGCGAGATCTCTCGGGGCCGGTCACTCCCGAAAACAAAGCGCTGTGGAAGATCGCGTACCCACCCGCGTTTCGCGACATCGTCGCCAAGCATTCGCTCGGGGCTGACAAGCTCGACCCTGATCTGCTCCAAGCGGTCATGCGTGAAGAGAGCGCGTTAGACCCCAAAGCGCTTTCATGGGCCGGCGCGTTGGGCCTTACGCAACTGATGCCGCGCACCGCGTGGGACATCGCCGCCCGGCTCAAGTTGAAGCGCCCCAGCACGGCTGATTTGCTCGAACCCGAGCTCAACATTCAACTGGGAGCCCGTTACCTCGCCGATTTGATGAAACGAGCGAAAGAGGTGCGCCAATATGCGCTCGCTGGTTACAACGCGGGTGAGGGCGCAGTAGCCCGGTGGAAGCGCCAAAACGTCACCGGCGACGTCGACGAATGGGTCGAGCTCATTCCGCTCACTGAAACGCGCGGCTACGTGAAGCGTGTCTTGCGCACCTATAACACTTACAAGTTGCTCTACCGAGAAGGCGCGGCGGCGCAAATAACCAAGCCTTCTGCCGTGTTCTTTGCCTCAACGCGCGACGAGGTGGCCGGGGCCGAGGCTTCTTCGCGCTGAAAGACAGCACCCCATGTAGGCGCAGGTGGGTTTGCAGTTTGGGTTGAAGGGTGACGTCGAACAACCGACTGCTAGACTGCCCTAGAGCGAAAGGAGAGCAGATGGAGACGTTGGTTTTGAACGCCACCTACGAGCCGGTGGCGCGGGTACCCTGGCAGCGGGCAATGACCTTGCTCTTCTCGGGTAAAGTAGAGGTGGTCGAAGAATACGAAGACAAAACAGTGCGCTCGGTGACTTTCGAGGTGCGCATGCCTTCGGTGGTTCGCTTCTTTCGTCTCTTCAAACGCCGCAAGCCGCCCATTCGTTTCAGCCGCGAGAACGTGTACGCGCGTGATGGAGGGCGCTGCCAGTATTGCCGCCATGCGGTGAATCGCACCGAGGCCACGTATGATCACATTATTCCCCGCGCGCACGGCGGCCGAACCTGCTGGGAAAACATCGTGATTGCCTGCGTGCCTTGCAACCAACGCAAAGGGGGCCGTACCCCTGAACAGGCCGGCATGCGGCTTGCCACCACGGCCGTCAAGCCCAAGAAGCTTCCCGATACATTGCGGCTCACCTTCACGTGGCAAAAAGGCATGCCCGCAGCTTGGAAAAACTGGCTGCGCGACATGACTTACTGGCACGGGGCGCTCGAAGAAGGTTAACGCCTTCGCACACAAGTGAGCCGTGAAGCCCATTCGCGAACGCACACACTACGAGTTGCTCGAGGTGTTGCCGACGGCCACCGTCGACGACATTCGCGCGGCGTACGAGCGGCTCGAGCGGCCTCCTTCTGACGAGCAAGTCGGAGCTTCAGGACTGGCTGAAATGGCCAGCCGCCAGGCGCTGCATGAGCGCCGCAAAGAAGCAATTGAAGTGCTGTGCGATGCCGATCGCCGGGCGGCGTATGATCGCACCTTGCCGGTGAACGGGCTCGCCGAGCAACCCACGGCGATGGTGCCAAGGCGCGCCGACGAGGGGCGAGAATCGCGTGCTCCCATTTCGCCTCCGCCGCCTGCCCGTGATTCGAAGTTGAAGATGGTGGCGGTGCCCCCAGACGCCGCGTTCAACGGCGAGCTGTTGAAGAAAATACGCCAGGCCAAGGGCATCAATTTGCAGCAGCTGGCAGAGAAAACGCGCATCGGCGTGAAGCACTTAGAAAATGTTGAAGCCGATAAATTCGACGCGTTGCCAGCCACCGTGTACCTGCGCGGCATTCTGATGAACTTGTGCAAAGAATTGGGCCTCGACGGCATCAAAGTGTCACGCCAATACTTAGAGCGGGTCGAAGCGAGTCGCGCGAAAGATTGACGCTTGAGGCAGGGCTGCCTACAAAGAGGAGACAAGCATGACCGACGAAGAAAGAATGAAGGCGATGCGGCTGGCGCGGGCCATCGCGTCAGATATTTCGCTCTATAACGAGCAGAAAATCATCAAGGGCATCGAGCAAGACAACCTCTTCGAGGCCTTGAAAGACGAAATTGAAGAAGGCCGTGGCCTCTTCAAGAGCCGCGTCAGCGCCGAAGTCTTCTCGAAGACGAATTTCTTCGACCGCGCCATCAATGACGTGGTGATTCGCCCCAAAGGGCATGTGAAGTCGAAGATCTGGTAGTGCCTGCGCACACCGTACCCGCCGAGGCCAAAGGCCAGCGTCTCGACGCCTTCATTGCACAGGTTGATTCGTCGCTCTCGCGCGCACGGGTGCAGAAACTGATTGAGCAAGGTCACGTGATGTTGGCTGGTAAGCCTTCGCATGCTGCCTTTCGATTGAAAGGGGGCGAAGTGCTGGAGTGGCATGTGCCCGCGCCGGTGCCGGCCATTCCCCAGCCTGAAGCGTTGCCGCTCGAAATCATTTACCAAGACAAACAGCTGCTCGTCGTCAACAAGGCCTCAGGCGTGGTGGTTCACCCCGGCGCCGGCCATGCCGAAGGCACTTTGGTCAATGCGTTGCTCCACCATGTGCGTGACTTGCAAGGCGTGGGTGGGGTGCTGCGCCCCGGCATTGTTCACCGCTTAGACAAAGACACCAGCGGGTTGATGGTCATCGCCAAGAACGAAGCGACGCTGAAAGCGCTGCAGGTGATGTTCGCCAAGCGTGAGGTCGACAAAATTTACTGGGCCTTGGTGGCCGGTGTGCCTCCGCCCGAGGGCACGCTGGCGACGCTTTACGGGCGCCACCCCACGCAGCGGCAGAAGTTCACTGGCAAAGTGCGAACCGGCAAACCGGCGGTGACGCACTACCGCGTGCTCGAGTCATACGACGAATCGGCCTGGGTCGAAGTGGGCTTAGAGACTGGCCGCACCCACCAAATTCGCGTGCACCTGTCTGAAGCGGGCTTTCCGCTGCTGGGAGACACCGTGTACACGCGCCGGGGCTTGAAGACTTCAGCCATGGCGCCGCGGCAAATGCTTCACGCCCAACGCTTGGCCTTTGCGCACCCCCAGAGCGGCAAGCAGCTCGCATTCGAAGCGCCGACACCGGCCGACTTCGAAGCGGTGCGTGAGCGTCTGCGAGGCGGCCGCTAA
>JAIBBR010000057.1 GCA_019694575.1 Myxococcaceae bacterium | reverse complement strand
TCCCAAAGGCCGGTCATTGGCGATTCATCGAGCGAGCGGTACCGTCTTCGAGCGGCGAATTTTTCGATCTCGGGTGAGCAGCGGAACTGAGTGTACGACGCTGGTGGCGGCAATCATTTCGTCAGCGGGTTCACTTCGAAAGTCGAGCGCAGTCGACGCGCGCGCGACGGCGAGGTCGAGCGGCCATACATGAATCGACGCCAAAACGTTGACCACCTCGGGAGCCCCGAGGTCCAAGGTGAGCCGTTTGAGTTGAACCAGTTTCGCCAGCTCCCACAGAACAATGGCCGAGATGCCCCAGGCCTGGTCAGACAGCAGGCGCCGCTCGCTGGCCGTCACATCGTTTTCAAGCGCCCGTACCAGCATGTGGGTATCAAGGTTAATCATCAGCCTTCCATTCGGCGCCCGTCGAAAAAAGGTCGTCTTTCGCAGAAATCTTGCCCTTCAAGCGCCCCAGCAGTGCTTGGCCTCCCCGTTCAATGGGAATCAGCTTCGCGACCGGCTTGCCGTGTTTGGTAACCAGAACCCCCTCGGGGTCTACGTTGTCGAGCAGGGCCAAGCATTGTTCTTTGAACTTGGCGGCGGGCATGATTTTCATAGACATATAATATGACCAGTCACATTATGTGTCTATGTTGACGAGCGATGGCTTTAGAAGCCAACACGCTAAAAGCGGTGCTTGGCTACGGCGCACCCACCGAAGGTCCGTCAATGGAGCCCTGGGGCGGTGGTAAGCGACGCCCGGGAACAATCACCGGTGCCGGCACGGGGCATTGGGTGCAGGGTCCCCGCAGTGGAATCTTCAGCACCTGGGCGAGGCGAAGAAACGAGCCGTTCATTCGGTTGGCTTTTTGAATGAGCGACACGCTCGAGTTGTACCGTTGCGCCAGGTGCCCCAGCGTGTCGCCCGGGCGCACGCGGTGCATGGCGATATTCTGGTCGGGCCGCTTGGCGAGCAGTGGAGCCACCCGCCACCCCAGTTCTTGTGCGCGCGGGTTGTAGAACCTGACATGAAAGTGGTCGCGGTGGCGTGGGGCGTGCTGAACGATTGACGCTTTGCCGGCGTGGAAGAGCGAGGCCAGCCAAGTGGGGTCTTCGCCATTCTTCAGCGCGTGCTCGTACAAAACCTTTTGCACACGACGGTCGAGAAAAATGACTTGCACGTCGGCGACGGTGACCAGCGATTTCAGCAAGGCCCAGTTCAGCGCCACGTCAATGTACTTTTCGCGCTCGCGAGCCATCACCACGTTGGCGGTGGGGTAATAGAAGCCCAGGTCGACGTCGCGGCCCGACTGGTGCGTCTTGTGCGGCCGAAGGTAGCCGCCTTCGCTGGCGCTCAACGCGTTGACCCTCAGCGGCGGAGCGTTGGGGTACTGGGCGCGCACGTTTTCGATGGCGGCGATGAGGTAGCTGATGGTCTCGTCGGTTCCGTACGACTGCGCAGGTGACACCACGGTCCAACCGGCACCGGGGGGAAACTTCTTTCCGTTGATGAGTCGCCCTTGCTCGACAAACCCCACCGAAATGCAGCCCAACGTTTCGGGGTGCTCTTGCCACGACTGGCCGAGCGCCTGGTCAGACAGGTCTTTGGTGTAGGTCACCACGCGCTCGCCGCTGGTGACTTGCGCATCGCTTTCGCCCAGCTCGTCTCCGCCTGTTTCTTCGCTGTTGACGTCGTCTTCTTCGGGCGCTTCGAGCGATGGTGCGGGTTGTTGTTGGGCCACCGCCTGCGCCACGGGCATGGGTGGAGCCACCGCGTGCGCCTTGGCCTGTGCGCCGACCCAGCGGTCGAGCTTCTTAGCCAGTACGTCGAGCGGCATCGCTCCGCCGCGCAGCACTGCCGAATGCCATGCCTTGACATCAAACTTTTCGCCCAGGGCTTGCTCTGCTTTTTTTCGCAAGCCGGTGAGCTCGAGCTGGCCCACTTTGTAGCCGAGCGCCTGAGCCGGCCACACCATGTAGCGCTCGACTTCGGCGACCACGTCAGTCTCGGCGAGCGATGAATTCTCTGTCATGAATTGAATTGCCTGTTCGCGGGTCCACCCTTTGGCATGCAGACCCGTATCGACCGCCAGCCGCATCGCCCGCAGCTGCTCGTCGTTCAGCCGGCCGTAGTACTGCATGGCGTCGGTGAAGAGGCCGAGCTCTTTGCCGAGTGATTCAGAATAAAGCGCCCAACCTTCGACGTACGCCACGTACCCGGCGAACCGGCGAAAGCGCGGCAGCCCCTCGAGCTCCTGGGCGATGGCGACTTGAAAATGATGACCTGGCGCCGCTTCGTGCAGCGACAGTGTTTCTATGCCGTAGCGGGGTTGGGCTTTGAGGTTGTACGTGTTGACGTAGAAAATGCCCGGCCGCGAACCGTCGGCCGCTGGCGGTTGGTACTCGGCGCCGGCGCTCGACGCGGCCCGGTACGCTTCGATGGCGCGCACCTCGTAGTCGGCCTTGGGAAAGTCAGAGAACAGCGTGGGCAACAGCCCGTCGATGCGCTTCTTCAACGCGCGGTAACCTTCAAGAACCTGCTCGGGTTTCTCGAAGTAGAGCGCTTTGTCGTCGCGTACGTGGGCGAAGAACTGGGCGAGGGTGCCTTGAAACCCGACTTGGCGCTGCACCTCTTGCATCTCGTTGCGAATGCGCGCCACCTCGTTGAGCCCGAGCGCGTGAATGTCGTTCACCCCCATTGGGGTGGTGGTCGACTGCTCGACCAACCACGCGTACCAAGCCGCGCCGTCAGGCAGGGCCGACCAACCGACCGTGGTACGACACTTCGCGAGGTGCTCGTTCTTGATGAAGTCTCGCAGGCGCGCCATGGCCGGGAGCACCTGCCCATCGAAGACTTGCCGGTACTGGGCCGTCAGTCGTTCTCTGTCACTGCCCGTGAGCTTCTCGAGCGGTTGGGCGAACAAGCTGCCCTCGAGCTTGGGAAACGCGAGGCCGTCGAGCTGAGACAGCACTTTTTCCATCGTGATGCGGGGCTGGGTAACGCCACGCGCTTGGCCTTCTCGCATGGCGGCGATGGCCGCGTCGACCCAGGGAGAAAACTGCGCCGCGCGCTGGAGCCAGACTTCGTGCTGGGCCAGGGTATCGAACGGTTGCGGCCCATCGCCCGACCCCAAGCGGGCCAGCGTGGTGACCATGTTGTCCATTTGATTCAGCGCGAGGAGCCGCGTAGGAAAGCGCGCGCCTTGCAGCGACAGTTGCCGCTCGCGAATGAAAATTTCGCGTGTGAGCTGGTCGGCCTCGTCGAGCGTGGCGGGGTCAATTGCCTGAGCTGCTTGCAGTGCGCGCTCGTCGAGCGCCTTGGTCGCCGCGTCGTAGGCGGGGCTGGCCGGGTTACCCAGCTGCGCGTCGAAGCGGTGGTCACCCAGGTACGTTGCCTCGAGCGGGTTCAGCGCGAGGTGCTCGTCGTAGAAGCTTTCGACCACAGTCCACAGCGCATTGGCTCGTACCACCTTGCCTGAAGGGGTGGTAACGCACGCGGTGCAGAAGAGAACGCTGAACAACAACCTGGCAGCAGAAGAGAGCGACATAGCGGGCCCTTCTACTCGACGTCGCCACCGCCGCACACCGGGGGTAACCGTCGTGCTTTCAACGTTTGACGAAGGCGCCGCGCAACTGAAAGGTGACCATCGAATTGCAAATCTGTGCAGTGCCGCGGCCGGTCACCGCGAGCGAAGTTTGGGTTCTCACCGCGGTGACTTCGTCGAGCGCGGCCACGACTTGAGGTTGCTCGGTCATGCCGCACCGCGGGGCCTGCCCTTCCAACAGACATGAAGTGCCTTTGTCGATAGCGAAACCCGTTGCGGTCGGTCGCCCATCGATGCGGCACACCATGCTCGTCGTCGAGCTGGAGCTCGTCGGCAAAACGCCGGTGGCGACAATGCGCGCCCCGCTGGGGCCGTCGCTCACCAGCAGGTTGCCGGTCATCGTGGTGTCGTGGCCATCGACGGTAATGGTGGCAGGGCCACTCCATTCGCCGAGCATGTCTGGCGGCAGACCTCCGCCGCATGCGGTGAGCAGCCCACAACAAAACAGTGCCAGCCATTTGATTGGGTTCATGCCCAGCCCATTGGGGCGGGCGGTGATTTTCCGTCACTGTGCTCAAAGCCAAGGAAGGTGTGTTTGAGCGGCGGCGCAACCCTGCGTTATGAGCCTTGTTTGTCTGTGCATTCTCTTTTGAAAAGCGGCCTTGGGGTTTTCTGTCTGCTGGCGGTGGCTTGTGGAGACCTCGCTTCGCATGCCGGTGGCGAAGGCGCGGGCGGTGGAGATGACAACGGTGCTGGAGGAGGCAGCGGAGCCGACGATGCGGGCATGTTCTCTCTCAAGGTCGCTTGCACGGTGCCTGGTGCTTCAGAAGTACAGCTGAATGACCCACAGAAGCGCATCACCGAAGCCGTCGCGCTCCTTTTTGACACTCAAGGCGATCTCTACGTGCTTGACCGCTACGCGAGCCCCAAGAAGGGCCGGGTGTTGGTGTTCTCTGTGGGCCCGAACCGTGCGTGGGAAAAAACAATGGGCGAAGGCGTGCTGGGCAATGTGCAAGACATGACCCTCGACAGCCACGGCCGCCTTCACGTTTTGGAGCGCATCGTTTTGCCCGTCGACGAGTCGCGAGTGACCATTTTCAACGCCGACGGCACCGTCGTCGCAACGTGGAAGGGGCGTTTTGATTCAGCCAATGGTCTGGCGTCTGACGGGCAGGGGCACTTGTACCTGTCGAACAACAACGTCGATGTTTTCACTGATGACGGGGTCTTCGAGCGCGAGTTGGTTCACGAAGCGAGCAACGTCAATGCGCCGCTTCAGTACCCCTACGGCATGGTGATTACCTCTTCGTCTTTATGGGCGGCCGACCTTTTCAAGCACGCGATTGCCGAAGTCGTCGTCAATGACGGCCGGGTGCGCTCGGTTTTTGGCAGCAAAGGTACGGGGCCAGGGCAATTCGACGGTAACGCTTCAGAGCTCGACGCGCGCGGGCCCACTCGCATTGCCAGCGATGGCATGGGCAATTTGTACGCGAATGACCCCACTCAAAACCGCATTCAGAAATTTTCAGAGCAGGGTGACTTCAAGGGCATGTTCTCTTTTGGCCGCGCGCAAGACGTCGGCGGTTTGGTGGTCGACCCCTTTTCGCGCAACATTTACGTAGGCCGCCGCTCGACGGTGACCATCGTTTGTCCGTGGTAGCGCACGTTACGCCGCGCCCAGCATGCGTTGGCCGAGCTGCTTTGCATCGCATTGCTGAGCGAGAAATTCACCGTTCAACTTGCCGCCGTACATCACCACCACCCGGTCGGCGAGCTGGAGCACTTCGTCTAAGTCAAGCGAGATGAGCAGCACCGCGCAGCCGGCATTGCGTGCCGCGCGAATTTTGTTTTGCACCGCCGCGACCGCGCCCAAGTCCAGCCCGCGGGTGGGTTGCACCGCCACCAGCACCTTCGGCTTCCCTTCCAACTCGCGGCCGACGACGAGCTTTTGCTGGTTGCCGCCCGAGAGCGCTCCCGCGTGCAGCGTGGGCTCGGGAGGACGCACGTCGTGCTCCACCAGCATGCGCTCGGCGTTGGTGCGTCGGCCCGCGAAGTCGATGAACGGGCCTTTCGCAAACGGCGGTTGGGTGTGCCGGCCGAGCGCGAGATTTTCTTCTTCAGAAAGCTCAGCCACCAGGGCTCGGCGCAGCCGGTCTTCGGGAATGTGCGCCACGCCATTTTGCCGAGCGCGCGCGGCGTTCCACGCAGGCAGCACAACGCCGTGCAACTTCACCGTGCCGCTCGTCCACCGCCGCAAGCCGGTCACCACTTCGGCCAGCTCGCGTTGGCCATTGCCGTCGACCCCGGCCACGCCGAGAATTTCACCGGCGCGCAATTCGAGCGAAATGTCTTTCAAGCCCGGGGCGTGCACGTTTTCAAACGTCATCACCGCGGCGCCCGCGGGGTGCTTTTCGTCGCTTGGTCGTGGTGGCACCGGCGCGTTGCCCAGCATCGCTTCAGCCAGCTCGCCAGCGGTGGTAGCGGCGGCCGCGACTTCGAGCACCTTTTTGCCGCGGCGCATCACCACCACGCGGTGGGCGAACGCGAGCACTTCTTTGAGCTTGTGGCTGATGAGCACCACCGCGTTGCCGGCCTTCGCCAGCGCGTCGACCACTTCGAAAAACGCTTCAGCTTCTTGCGGTGTGAGCACCGCGGTCGGCTCATCGAGAATCAAAGTGGTGACGCCGCGGTGGAGCGCCTTCACAATCTCTGCCTTTTGCTGTGAGCCAACGCTTAGCCCGTCGACCCGTTGCGCGGGGTTCAAAGCGAAGCCCAATTTTTTGCACGTGGCCGCCACTTCGGCTTCGGCGCGGGCAGTGTCGAGCCGCCACCCTTGGCGTGGCTCTTTGCCCAGCACCACGTTTTCAGCCACCGTCAGCGTGGGCACCAAGGTGAAGTGCTGGTGCACCATGCCGATGCCGCGGGCCAGTGCGTCGGCCGGGCTGCGCAACGCCACCTTTTCACCGCGAATCTGCACCGTGCCCGCATCGGGTGAATACAGGCCATACAACACATTCATCAGCGTCGATTTGCCAGCGCCGTTTTCGCCCACCACGGCCAGCTTGTCGCCCGCTTCGATGTCGAGCGACACGTCGTCTAACGCCAGCGTGGCGCCGAACCGTTTGCTGATGTGCTCGAGCCGAATCAGGTTTAGTGCTCGCTGACGTTGGAAGGCACTTTGATTTCACCGGCCACCACTTTGGCGCGCAGCCCTTCGAGCGTGGCCACGATTTTTTCTTTTTCGGGCAGCTCGACACGAATCGGCGCGTAATTGACGCCGCCTTCTTTCAGGCCGAGCGCGATGTCGCCTTGGGTAAATTGGCCTTGCCTGAGCAACTCAACCGCCTGGTACACGGCGAAATCGACTTGCTTCACCATCGACGAGAGCACCGCTTCGGGAGCCAAGGGGTACTGGTCAGAATCGACTCCAATCACGTACACGTTTCTGCCGGCCGCCCGCGCTTCTTTGGCCGCCTGAATCACGCCCAAACCGTCTGAGCCCGCGGCGTGAAACACCACTTCGCTGCCTTTGTTGAACAAGTCTTGCGCCACTTGTTTGCCGGCCGCCACGTTGTCGAAGCTGCCGGTGTAAGCGATGAGCACTTTCAGTTGAGGGTTCACCGCGCGCACGCCGGCGCGAAAGCCGGCTTCGAATTTTTTGATGAGCGGTATTTCCATGCCGCCCACGAAGCCGACTTGCTTCTTCGCCACGCTGGCGGCGAGCGCGCCCACCAAAAAGCTGCCTTCTTCTTCACGAAAAACCACCGTGCGCACGTTGGGCAGGGTGATGGGTGTACCTTTGGCGTCTAGCAACGGGCTGTCGATGAGCAGAAATTTCGCTTCGGGGTTGGCTTTGGCGACGGCTTCGACCGCGTTCTCGAGCATGAAGCCGGTGCCCACCGTCAAATCGGCGCCTTGGTCGACCAACAGTTGCAGGTTGGGCCGGTAATCTTCTTGCGCCTTGCTCTGCACCACCAGCGGTTTGATGCCGAGCGGGTGCACTTTGTCTTTCAGCGCTTCGGGCACGGTGGCTGCTATGTCAGTGGCGGACAACGGTTGGTAGTCGCCGCTTTTGAGCGCCATGCCGGCTGACCAGCTCTCGAGCCCACGCAGCGCTGAATCGTTGAAGCTGTGGTCGCCGCGGCCTCCGACGTCGGTCACCAAGCCCACCAATAGCGGTTGGGCGGCCTTAGGCGTGCGAGCCGGTGCAGGCGCATTTTCTCTAGGCGATTCAGATTTTTTGCAGCCCCAAGCACACAGCGCCGCGCACAGAACGAGCGAAAAAGCGTGTCTCATGGGAGCGGGGGTTTAGCCGCTTTTGCCCGGTAAGGGCGGGGCCAAGTGGAAACATGGAAAGTCTGGCACCTTGACGCTACTTTGGGGCGCTTAAGATGCGTCCCTACGAGTTCATTAAAGCCAAACGTGACGGCCAGCCTTTGGCCCCCGATGACATTCGCGCTTTTCTCGCCGGTTACACCCGCGGCGACGTGGCCGACTACCAAATGGCTGCCATGTGCATGGCCATTTATTTCAAAGGCTTGTCGCCCCTTGAACTGGCGGCGTGGGCGAGCGCGATGCTTCAGTCGGGCGAAGTGCTCGATTTGTCAGCCACTCCCGGCGTGAAAGTCGACAAGCATTCGACCGGAGGCGTGGGCGACAAAGTGTCGCTCTCGCTCGCTCCGTTGGCGGCAGCGTGCGGCGTACCGGTGCCGATGATTTCGGGCCGCGGGTTGGGCCACACCGGCGGCACGCTCGATAAGTTAGAATCGATTCCCGGTTTCAAAGTCGACCTGTCCATCGACGACTACAAGCGGCTGGTGCGCGACGTGGGAGCATGCCTGATTGGGCAGACCGCGACGTTGGCTCCGGCTGACAAGAAGCTCTACGCGCTGCGCGATGTGACGGCGACGGTCGACTGCATTCCGCTCATTGCCAGTTCAATCATGAGCAAGAAGATGGCTGAAGGCATCGACGCGTTGGTGCTCGATGTGAAAGTGGGCTCGGGCGCGTTCATGAAGACGCTCGACGATGGCCGCGTGTTGGCGAAGACGATGATTTCTATCGGCGAGCAGCTGGGCAAAAAAGTGCGCGCGCTGCTCACCGACATGGACCAGCCGTTGGGCAACACCATCGGCAACGCGTTGGAGGTAATTGAGGCGGTTGAAATGCTCCAAGGCCGCGCGCCGGCTGATTACACCGAGCTCACGTTGGCGCTCACGGCCGAAATGCTGGTGCTGGGGCAGAAGGCGAAAAATGTCGAAGAAGCGCGGGTGCAGTTGAAGCGCGTCATCGACGACGGCAGCGCGGTGAAGAAGCTGCAAGACATTGTGGCGGCGCAAGGAGGCAACCCGAAAGCGGTGCTTGATTTTTCGCTCTTGCCCAAGGCCAAGGCGACGGCTGACGTGGTGAGCGACGCTGAAGGTTACGTGGAGCACATTGATTCAGAAGCGCTCGGCTTGGCGGCGATGGCGCTCGGAGCGGGCCGAGAACGCAGTGACGCGGCGGTTGATCATGCCGTCGGGCTGGTGCTGAAGAAGAAGAAGGGTGACCCCGTCGCGGTGGGAGAAAGCCTGGTCACCGTGCATTACAACGCGCAAAACCGGCTTGAAGACGTGAAGCGCCGGGTGCGCGCGGCCTATCGTATTGGAAGAATGAGAATGCCCCCCGGGCCTTTGGTGCTCGAACGGCTGTGAGGTAAAGTTTTGGGGCGTCATTTCTGGGCGTGGGGGGTTACCTGTCATGGGGTCATTTCGAGTCGGTGCTCAGCGGCCGCGAGGAGGCATGGCTACCGCGGGCGCTCGTTTACCTACGGCGGGTGGTCTGTCTCCGCTGGGTATAGTGCAAGCCCGGCTGAGTGAATTGAACCGCCAGCACGGGGCTTTCACCGTGAAGCCTCCCGAAGTGTTGACCGAGATGGCGGGGTTGAATGAGCAGCTGCTCAAGCTTTCGCAAGTGAAGCCGGTGCTGAGCAAGCCGACTTTGAGCACGAATAACCTGGTGGTGGTGTCAGCAGAAGGGGGACCCAAGCTTTCGACCCCGGCCAACACCTTGGTGGAGGAATTTCACCAGAACGTCAGCGACGCTCTCGCGATGGCGACCTTCGACACGCGCAACACGCACGGGGCCGAGGGCATTGCCAAGCAATCGGCGGCGTTTGCTGCGGCGGCGATAGCCGGTAACGGCAAAATCGAAAGTGCGCTCTACGACGTCTTTTTCGACACCGTGCGCAAGGGCAGCGATGGCCTGGCGAGCAGTTTTACACCGCTGGGCACGCCGAATGGGGCGAAGGTCGCCGAGTTTCAAGCCGCACTCGTCAAAGGCCGCGAAGTGACGACCGACGCGATGCCCAGCGTGTTGGCGGCGCTCGATAACGCCCGCGGCGTGCCGGTGAAGGGGCGACTCGATTACCAGCTCGAAGTGCAGCAAGCGCTCAAGAACACCCGGCTCGACGACCTGGCCGACATGCTGGCCACTCAGCTCAAAACCACCAATGGCAAGACTGGGCTGCAGCTGAAACAAGAGCTCGGCATCATCGTGCCCGAAGAAGATTCTCGGCAGGCCGAGATTTCACGCATCGTGGTGCGCCGGCCGAGTGAAGGGCCCATGACCCCGCGTGAAAAAGAAGTGTTTGGCCTCAAGAGCCGTTTGGACCAAGCCGTTTTCTTAGGCCAGCAAATTCACCGCGCCGCGTTTGGCGACGGTGCTCGTCCCGACATGCAATGGGTCGACCTCGCCGCGACGCAGGGCCGCTTCGACGCTTACGATGCGAGCCATTTGAGCACCTACCGAAACGCACTCAAGACTGACCCTAAAAACGCGTTTCTGCACGCCCTGTGGGAATTCTACAAAGAGACTTGGCCCAAGTAGGGCTTACTGCACCTGCAGGTTTTGAGGAGGCGAGGGCGCCAGGCCCGGCGGGCGAGGGCGGTCCCACACTTTGACGTCGACTTCACCGCCGACGCGCTCGTCCCACGCGAGCACGATGCGCTCACGTTCGCCGGGAGGCTGCATCACCGTCGTCACCGGCCAACGTGGGTTGCCCCCAAAGAGCGGCGTACGGGCCCAGTTGATGCCTTGGTTGCTGCTCACCATCTCGAACCCTTGCGTGTCTGAGAGGCGAATGGCGTGAATCACGATGTCGCCTGAAGACGTGACTTCCATCGCGGGCGACATGAAGCCTTCGCTGTCGACCGAATGCTGAGCCCACGCGGTGCCCGACCAGCGAAACAGCAACGAAGCGTTGACGGTGTCGAAGTCAGCAATCACCGGGGCGCCGTTGGGCAGCACATCGACATCGCGCCCAATCGTCGACGTTTTGCCGCCGCGCACTTTGAAGGCCGCTGGGTACTGACACGGCGGGTTTTGAAAATTCGCGCTCGAGGCTCGGGGTAAACAGGTACCCACCTGTGCCAACCCTTGCGCGCGGGTGAAGGTCGCGGTGCCATCGGCGCTGCTCCAGGTGTCGCCGCCGTCGTCAGAACGCGCGTAATACGTGCTGTCGGTATCGCCTGAGAAGTACGGCAGGCCGTTGCTGTCGATGTACGACGGTTGGTAGACGCCCCAGGTCACGTGCAGCGTGTTGCCAGAAATTTTGATGCCCCCGATGTTGGCGGCCTGATCATTGGTGCCCGACCCGACCGCGTTGATGAGAAACGTGGCCCCCGACCATTGCCCTTGCGGGTCGCGGCGAAGGTAGTTGCCCGAGCCATGCCGGCCGAAGAGGTGCAACGCACCGTCTGGCGTGTAGCCACCCGACAGCTCGGTGTTGAAACTCCCGTTGGGAACCCGCTGCTCGGGCCCCCAGAGCGTTGTGTCGTCAGGGTTTTGCGATGCTTTGTAACAAGGCGACCCCAGCGCATCGCGGTAGGCGCAGTCGTTGGGAGCGTAAAAGAGCTCGAGAATGCCGGTCACCGGGTGGCGAAAAAGGGCAGGCGCATTGTGAATCGAGTTACCGCCGGCCACGCCGCTGGTGGCGGCCAAGGTCTTTGTCCAAGCGCCGGTGGCGTAGTCGTATTGCGCCACCCAGTATTCCATCACGCTTGCGTTGTTGGCTCGTTCGGTTTGGTACGCGACGAAGACTTTGCTGGGGCCTGCGGCGATTTGGCTCAAGTTGTGACCCGCGGTGCCGAAGGTTCCCAAGTGCTGTTCGACGGTTTGAACCGTAAGCACTTCGATGAACGCAGCGAGCAGCGGCGTGGCGGCAATGAGTGAGAGGCCAACAACGGCACGAAGGCGCACGGGCGTCATTATCGCCGTTCCAGGGCCTGGGGCGCCACTGACTAACCGACGGTGACTTTGCGCACACCGCGCTTTTCGAGCAGCGCTGGTAAACGTTCGCGTTGGTCGCCTTGCAGCACCAGCGCGTCGCCTTCGATATTGCCGCCGCAACCCAAGCCCGCTTTGAGCGCCTTGAGCCAGGTTTCGCGCTCCATCAAAGGCAGCTCCATGTGCGAGACGACGGTGACTTCTTTGCCTCCGCGGCCGACGCGCTCGAGCCGCACCACCGCCCGCGCGGGGCCCTTCTTTTCTTTCTCTTTCGGCGCCGGCGCTGGGGGCAGCGATTCTTTGAGAGAAGCGAGCGCTTCGAATGGGTTGTGAAACGGCTTCTTCTCGTCGCTCATGGCTTTTGGCCGCTGAAGACCGGCGAATCGACGTTGCCGTGGCCCAGCACCATGCCCAACAAAAACGGCCCGTACGCTGGCGCGGGCTTGCCGTTAATCAACACCAACGGCGTGCCTTTGATGTTGAAGAGCGTGGCGTACTTGATGTCTTCGTCGAGCTTGGCCTTGGTTTCAACCGAACCGACGCAGGCTTCGAGCGCGCCGCGGCTCATGCCCGTCGACGTGGCAATGCGAATGATGCGCTCCTTGTCGAGCTCGGGTTGCGCTTCAAAAAGCTTCTCGCGCACGCTCCAATAGTCGGGAGTGCCTTCCAAACAGATCAGCGCTTTGGCTCCCAAGCAGCGCAAGCCGTCGCCCACGGGGTGGGTGATTTGCGAATTGCACTCGCCGTCGAGCGGGTAATAGCGGGCTTCGACTGAGAGCGCGCCTGCTGGGGCCAGCTTTTCAATCTGCGTCATGGTGGCGACGAGCGCGCGGCAGTGGCCACAGAGCAGGTCGGTGAAGTCGACGATGCGCACTTTGGCTTCGGCGGGGCCTTGGCGTGCGCGGGGCTTGAATTGTGACGTGTCGAAGGCGGGCAGCTGACGGTACTCGTCGCGCACTTCGTCGAGCATTTTGCGTTCTTCGTCAGTGAGGGTTTTGAAAACCGCCACCGGGTCAGCCGCCGCGTCACCTTTTTGCGCAAGGCTGCTGTCGCCCTGCTTGGGCGTGCGGGTGCCGGGGTACAGCGCGAGCAAAAACGCGCCGGCGCCGAAAAGCAGCATCCACCCTGCGGCGACGCGTGCCTCAGCCCCTTCGGGAAAGAGCGGTACCGATGAACATTTGAGCGCCACGGCGAGAAATGTCAGCACCAATACGTATGTGCCCAAGCAGGTGAGGCAGAGCGCATGGGCGCCGAAGCTGGCAGCGGCAAAAACGACACATGACAGCGCGCCCACCAAGGCCCAACCGCGCACCGCTGCCATCGCGGCCACGCGCGAAGGCCGCGCCGTCAGCACCGCAAGCAGGCCCAGCGCCGCCACGCCCCACACCACGCCCAGGCCGGCGACCGGCACGCCGAGTAAGTCGTGAATGCGTGAGGCGAACGCCGAGTTCCACACCGCGGCGCAATCGAGCGTGTCATTCACCGAGCACGTCGGTTTGTTGCCTTGCCGCACCGAGAGCAGCTCGAGCCACTGGTAAATGGCGAGGCCGGTCATCGCCAAGGCCAACGCCCAGAGCGTGGTGCGCGCGCGTCGAGAAGGTGAAGATGCAGTGCTCACGTAAGAGAGGCTGTATAGCCCTGAAGTCAGCCCGCAATGCCAGCCGATTCGACGCTGAAACCCGCGGTGGTTTTTGGCCTCTGAGAGTCAGGCCGTGGCGGCGATAGAGGCATGCACGATGTCGAGCAACTGCGTCAACTCACCCTCAAGAATGTTGAGCGGAGGCGCGACATAGACGGTGTTGCCCAAGGGCCGCAGGTAAGCGCCGCGCTTTTTCGCCTCTTCGAAAATGCGCCAGCCGCGTTGGCCGAAGTAGCCCGCTTCGCCCACTTCGCAGGCGCCCACCATGCCCAGCGCGCGGGTGCCCGTCACTTTGGGCAATGAAGCCATTGCTTCGAAGGCGTGCGCAATTTGCTTTGCTTTTTTCGACACCTGGCCGAGCACGTCTTCATCGCGGTAAATCGAGAGCACTTCGCGGGCAATGGCGGCGCCCAGCGGGTTGCCGCAGAAGCTGTGGCCGTGCATCAGCGCGCGGTCTTTGCCGCCGCGAAAACCGTCGTAGAGCCGTTCAGTGGCCAAGGTGGCGGCCATGGGCAAGGTGCCTCCCGAAAAGCCCTTCGCGGTGCAGAGCAAGTCGGGGCTGACGTGCGCTTGGTCGACCGCCCAGAAGGTGCCTGTGCGGCCGTAGCCTGCGAAGACTTCGTCGGCGATGAGCAGCGTGTCGGCGGCACGCGTGGCCTCGCGCAACGCTTTGAGCAGCGAGGCAGGGTACATGCGCATACCGTTCGCGCCTTGAATCAGAGGTTCCACCACCACCCCGGCGATGGGGTCGGGGTTTTCTTTCAGCTCGCGGTGCAGCGCTTCGAAGGCGCGCTCGAAGCCGTTGTCAGTGTCGACGTGCACGGTGTCGAAGAGCAGAGGGCCGAAGGCGCCGCGAAAAGCGGCGATGCCTCCGATGCTCATCGCGCCCACGGTGTCTCCGTGAAAGGCGCCTCCCAGGGCGAGAAAACGGGTGCGCTGCGGTCGGCCGTTTTGGCGCCAGTACTGAAAGGCGATTTTCACGGCGACTTCCAAAGCGGTTGAACCGTCGTCGCTGAAGAAGACGCGGGTGAGGCCTTTCGGAGCGACTGCCACCATTTCGCGCGCGAGCAGCACGCCGGGTTCATGCGCGATGCCGGCGAAGGCGCAGTGCGAGAGCTGTTCGGCTTGCCGGGTGAGCGCGGCGGTGATGCGCGGGTGGTTGTGGCCCAAGTTGCTCACCCACCATGAAGCGTTGCCGTCTAAATAGCGGCGGCCGTTCATGTCGTGCAGCCACGGGCCTTGCGCGCGGGCGATGACGAGTGGGTCTTTTTCGGCGTGCTCTTCGGCAGAGGTATACGGCCGCCAGAGGTGCGCACGGTCGAGGGTTATCAACTCGCTGCGGGTGAGGGGCGCTTTCACGGTGGTTTGGCTTACCGCGGTTGGCGAGCGCGAAGGAAGGCTGGTTTTGAGGGGCGAAGGGTTGCATTGCGCGGCGGGGTGCCGTGGCGGGCCCTTGGCTTGGGAGCCCGCGTTCGTTCTTTGGTGCCAACACGCTCTCTCGCGCTCGGCACTGCTCGACGCTATAGAAGCAGCCATGCCTGTACCCAGCGCCCACCCCGACGAGTACCGCGCCGCCCGCGAGGCCGCCGCCTTCTATGATTCTTCAGACCGCGAAGTGCTGCGCGTCACCGGGCCTGACCGCGAGTCATTTCTGCAAGGCATGCTCACCAACGACGTGAAAGGCTTGGCAGTCGGCGCGAGTTGCTACGCCGCGCTGCTCACTCCCAAAGGCGCGATGGTGGGCGATGTGCGCGTGCTCAAACGTGCGCCAGACATGCTGCTCGATACCGGTGCCGGCTTTGGCGAAAAAGTGAAAGCCTTTTTGAACCAGTACCTCATTTCTGAAGACGCCGAAATTCACGACGCGCCCGCGCTGAAGTGGGTGTCACTTTGGGGCCCCCAAGCCGAACGTGAAGTGAGCGCACTGCCTTCAGAATGGGTTCTCGCGCGCGTACCGTCGCTCTTCGCACAGGGCATTGACGTGCTGGTGGCGAGTGAAAACGTGCCACGTGTGCCGCAGATGCTGGGCGGCGTGCCGCAACTTTCGGCCGCCACCGCCGAAGTCATTCGCGTCGAAAATGGCGTGCCCAAATACGGAGTGGACATGGTCGAAACCACCATTCCCCTCGAGGCGAATTTGGAGCGCGCCATTCACTACAACAAGGGTTGCTACATTGGGCAGGAAGTCATCGCCCGGGCCACTTACCGCGGCCATATGAATCGCAAGTTGAGTGGCTTGCTGCTCGGCAATGCGTTGCCCTCGGCCGGCGCTGAGCTGAAACGCGCTGACAAAAAAGTCGGCTGGGTCACCAGCGTGGTGCACTCGGTGAAGCACGGGCAAAACTTGGCGCTCGGTTACGTGCACCGCGACAGCTTGGCGCCAGGCACCGAATTGAGTCTGCCCGACGGTGCCACCGCGAAAACGGTGTCGCTCGCTTAAGGCGTCGGCGCGAGCAATGCGTCGAGCCATGGGGCAAAGCCAGGGTGTGCCACCACCGTGCGCATTTGCTGAGCGAGAAACGGCGGAGCGTGCGTCAGCGCTGTCTCTGTCAGCCCCAGCTCGTCGAAGAGCGCCCGCACCGGCCGCTGCCCATTAGCGCCGAGCAGAAAGCGCGCCGCGTAGAGCAGGTCATCGTCAGCGCGCGGCGTTTGAAGCCATGCCCGCAGACCCTGGCGTACGATTTCAGCGCCGCCCGCCACGTCGGCGTTCATCAGCTCACGCGCCAACTGCGGCCCTTCGAGCTGCAGCGCGCCGTCGAGAATCGCTCCGCGCAACGCGGCCGCTTCACCCGCCCGGCGCGGGTTTGAAAGCACGTCGGCCAGTTGGTCAACCACCTTCGCCAGCGCCACGTCGACGAATTCAATCGAACGGGTTTCGAGCTGCCGCTCGACTTCGCCCGACACCGCGCCCACCAAGGTGCCCAAACCGCCGGTGCGCGACTTGGTTGTCTCGAGCGCCATTTTCGCCAGGCTGCCCAAACCCTTGGCCACGCCTGCTACCGGCGCGCTCCACTTGCGACCGACATCGAGCACCACTTGCAGGAGCAAGGTGCGAATCAATTCGCGCAAGGCTGGCTGCTGCAGCACCGTGAGCACCCATTGCCGGTCAGGAGAAATCGGTCGCTCTACCACTTCGCGCACTGCCGCTACCCACTGCTCGGGCAGCGCTTCGTTGAGCGGGCGGGTGTCGCTCTTCAACCGGTTCACCGCGCCTTCTACCCAGGCCGTCAACGCGCCCATCGCCGCCGGCGTCGACAGCCAGCCTTCTAGCCCCGAGCGCAACAGCTGCGCCAACTGGGTTTCGTTCAACCACCCCGAGACGGGGGCGTTGAGCCACGCGTCGACTGCCCGCCGCGCCAATTGCGACAACGGAGCGTTCTCGCTCGGGTCATTGAGCCGGCTCAATAAAGTCTTGCTGTCCATGCAGCGCTGTAAAGCACAATGGCCACGCTTTCGCGTGGACATCGAGGGCGCCCTCGTGTCACGAACGCTTTTCTATGAGCATGACTGCAGAGCCGCTGTTTGTGTGGTGCGACTTAGAGATGACGGGCCTCGAACCCGACAAGTGCGCCATCATCGAAATGGGCATCATCATCACTGGCCCCGACTTGAAGCCTAAAGCCGAGCTGGAACGCGCCATTTGGCAGCCCGACAGCGTGCTCGACCAGATGGAGCCTTTCGTGCGCGACATGCACACCAAGAACGGCCTCTTGGAGCGCGTGCGCAAGTCTGATTGCTCACTGCGCACCGCCGAGAAAGAAGCCACTGCGTTGGTGTCGCAGTACTGCGATTTTGGCGAAGGCATTCTCGCCGGCAACTCCATTCACACCGACCGCTCGTTCATCGCCAAGCACATGCCGGGGTTCGACCGCTTTTTGCACTACCGCATGATTGACGTCTCGAGCCTGAAGATTCTCACCCGCGCTTGGTTTCCCAATGCGCCGGGGCGCTCCAAGGTCGACGCCGCGCACACCGTGCTGGCTGACTTGGGCGCTTCAATTGGCGAGCTGGCTTATTACCAGCACATGTTCTTCAAGAAGCCGGCTGACATTTGAACATGTGGCCCCGCGCGGTTCTCTTCGACCTCGACGGTGTCTTGGTGAAGAGCGAAGAAGCGTGGTTTCTCACCCTCGAGGCAGCGGGCAAGAAGTTCCGCGGCCGGGCCATTACCCGTGAAGAATTCATGCCCACTTTCGGGCAAGGCACCGCGGCTGACGTGGGCGCGTTTGGGCTCCATTGCAGTGTCGCCGAGCTCGACGCGTTTTACCGCGACGAATTCGTCAAGCGCGTGCCTTCGGTTTGGGTCAACCCTGACGCGAAGCGGGTGCTCTCTGGTGTGAAGCACAGGGGGCTCTCATGCGCGGTGGTGACCAATTCGATTGCTAAGGTGGCGAGCCGGCTGCTCGAGCACGCGCAGCTGAGCGGTGAATTCGACCTGGTGGCCACGGCTGACCAGGTGGCGAACGCCAAGCCGGCGCCCGATTTGTTGCTTCACGCATGCCGCGGGTTGGGGCTGGCACCCGTCGACACGTGGCTGGTGGGCGATTCACGCTTCGACTTGGGCGCCGCGGGTGCCGCGGGCGCCTACTTCGTCGGCTTCGGCATCGACGGAGAAGCTCGCATCGATACGCTCGACGCGCTGCTGACGCTTCTGCAACACGCGGCGACAGGTTTAAAAAAGTAAGTCAGAGAGGAAAACCATGGCTCCCAACGTTCGCATTGAAAAAGACACCTTTGGCCCCATTGAAGTGCCCGCGGAGCACCTGTGGGGCGCGCAGACGCAGCGCTCGCTGCACCACTTTCATATTTCGACCGAGAAAATGCCCACCGCGTTGATTGACGCGCTGGTGAAGGTGAAGCGCGCGGCGGCGAAAGTGAATGCCGACATGAAGCTGCTGCCGGCAGAAAAAGCCGACGCCATCATCAAAGCCTGCGACGAAGTGTTGGCCGGCCAGCACCCGGGCGAGTTTCCGCTGTCGGTGTGGCAAACGGGCAGCGGCACGCAAACCAACATGAACGTCAACGAGGTGCTCGCCAACCGCGCCAGTGAATTGATGGGCGGCGAACGCGGCGAGGCGCGCAAGGTGCACCCCAATGACGACGTGAACAAGAGCCAAAGCTCGAACGACGTGTTCCCCACGGCGATGAGCGTGGCCGCGGCGCAGGCGGTGGTGCGCGGGGTGTTGCCGGCGCTGCAAGCGCTGCGTGAGGGCCTTTCGGCAAAATCGGCCGCGTTCAAGAGCGTGGTGAAAATTGGCCGCACCCACTTGCAAGACGCCACTCCGCTTACCTTGGGGCAAGAATTTTCAGGGTACGTCGCGCAGTTGGACCATGCGTTGAAACATGTCGAGCTGTCGCTGCCGCACCTTTTCGAATTGGCGCTCGGCGGCACCGCGGTGGGCACCGGTTTGAATGCGCCCAAAGGCTACGCCGAACGCGCGGCAAAAGAGTTGGCCACGTTGACTGGGTTGCCCTTCGTCACCGCTCCCAACAAGTTCGAAGCGCTGGCCGCCAATGACGCGTTGGTGCACGCACATGGTGCGCTCAAGGGCTTGGCCGCGTCGCTCTTCAAGTTGGCGAACGACGTGCGCTGGCTGGCGTCGGGGCCGCGCTCGGGCTTGGGTGAAATCACCATTCCTGAAAATGAGCCGGGCAGCTCAATCATGCCGGGCAAGGTGAACCCCACCCAGTGCGAGGCGCTCACCATGTTGGCGGCGCAGATTTTTGGCAACGATGTCGCGCTCACCGTGGGCGGGGCGTCGGGCAACTTCGAGCTCAATGTTTACAAGCCGCTCATCATTCACAACTTCTTGCAGAGCTGCCGGTTGCTCGAAGAGGGCATGAAGAGCTTCTTGGAGCACTGCGTGCGAGGCATTGAGCCCAACCACGAGAACATCAAGCTCAACTTAGAGCGCTCGCTGATGCTGGTCACCGCGCTCAACCCGCATATCGGCTACGACAACGCGGCGAAAATTGCCAAGACGGCGCACAAGCAAGGCAAGACGCTCAAAGAGGTGGCGGTGGAGCTCAAGCTGCTCACCGCGGAGCAATTCGATCAATGGGTAAAGCCCGATAAGATGGTCGGCGAGGGTTAGCGCTAACAAAAGGGGCATGGGGGCATCGCCAAGCGTGGATCATCTCGACCCGAACGCGATGCTCGACTTCATGCACGGAGCCCTTGCTCCCGAAGAAGCGGCGCGCGCTGAAGAGCACATTGACGGCTGTGTCGAATGCCAGCGCATGGTGATGGAAGCACTGCGCACGTCGACCACGCCCAACCCCGTAGAGCGCCCCCCCGACGATTTGCGCAGCCGTTTCGACGGCGAAATCAACATTGGCCGCTTCACCGTGCTGCAGTACCTGGGCGCCGGGGCGATGGGCGTGGTGTACGCCGCTTATGACCCCAAGTTAGACCGCAAGGTGGCGCTCAAGCTGGTGCGCTCGCGCGTGGGCGAGGCCGACCCCCGCGCCTTGGAGCAGCTCACCGCCGAAGCCCGGGCAATGGCCAAGCTCTCACACGCCAACGTGGTGACGGTGCATGAAGTGGGCGAGTTCTACGGCCAAGTCTTCATCGCGATGGAATATGTCACCGGCCACAACTTGCGAAAGTGGCTGACGTTGCGCCCGCGTTCTCTCGACGAAGTGGTGCGTGTCTTCGTGCAGGCCGGGCGTGGCTTGGCGGCAGCGCACCGCGCAGGCATCGTGCACCGCGACTTCAAACCCGAGAACGTGATGGTGGGCGAAGACAACGCGGTGCTGGTGACCGATTTTGGGTTGGCGCGGGCCGACGGTGAAGACGCCACCGTGAGTGATGCAGCGCCGATTTCAGCTTCGCAAGCCCCCACTCGCACCGGCGGCATCGCTGGCACGCCTGCGTACATGGCTCCCGAGCAGCTCAAAGGCGCCCGCGCCACCCCTCAAAGCGACCAGTTCGCTTTTTGTGTCGCTTTTTACGAAGCCATTGCCGGAGCGCGGCCGTTCGAAGGCAACACCATTCAAAGAATCTTCGAGCTGATGAACGCGGGCCCTCCCAGCTTGGCGCCCTTGTTGCGCCGGGTGACGCCGCTGCGGTTGCAAAGCATGGTGCTGCGCGGGCTCGCCGTCGACCCGAACAAGCGCTACCCGTCAATGGAGGCGCTGCTCAACGACTTGGGCCGCGACCCGTGGCTTTTGCGCCGCCGCTTCATGGGCAGCGTGCTGGCGGTGGCCGCCGCGGCGTCGCTGGTGGCGGGTGCGCTGCGGTACGCCAACAGCACCGCGGTCATGTGCCAAGGCGGCGAAAAAATGATGGGCGCGGTGTGGAGCCCGTCGCGCCGTGAAACGCTGGCCCAAGCGCTCGGCAAAGCCACCGACAATTTGCCGCCCACCGCGCGGGGCCGCTTGTTGGAGCAGCTCGACGGCTGGGCCCGCCAATGGCAGACAGAGTACGCCGAAGCGTGCGCCGCCACCCTGGTGCGCGGCGAGCAAACCCGCGCCACGCTCGACGCACGCATGTTGTGCCTGCAAAGTCAGCTCGACGACGGCGACGTGTTGGTGCAGGTGCTGCTCGAGGCCGACGCCAAGGCGATGGGCCGCGGGTTAGATTTGGTCGACGGCATGAAGCCTCCACGCAGTTGCCGGAGCGCCACCGCGCGCGCCCCCGCGTTGAGCCGCGCCGACGTCGACGAAAAAGAACTGTCGAGCTTGCAGCGCCGGGTGTCACAGCTGCAGACGCGGCAAGAGCTGGGGCGCGGCGGCTTGGAGGCAGAGGCAGACCTTTTGATTGCCGACTTAGAACGGGCCGACGCCAAGGCGCTGCTCGCCGAGGCGTTGGTGATTCGCGGCATCATGTATGGGGCGGTGGCCAACCAGCCTGAAGAAGCACGTACGTATTACGAGCGCGCGCGGCTTTTGGCGATGTCGGTCGGGCACGACGCGGTGGCGGTGCAGGCGCTCTCACGCGAAACCGTGGCGCTGGCGTACGCGCTGGGCCGCCCCGAAGACGCGCGTGCCTTGGAGCCCACGTTGATGGCGCTGCTCGAGCGGCTGGGGCACCCTCCTGAGTTAGAAGCCGAGGTGCTGGCGCGGTTGAGCGGGGTGATGGCGCTGCGCGGTGACACGCAAGAGAGCCGGCGTTTGGCAGACCGCTCTATCGCCTTGCTCGAAAAAGAGAAGCCGCAGAGCCTGGCGTTGGCGCGCGCTTATTCTGACGCGGCGATTACCTCGCAAAGTGAAGGCGACTACGCCGACGTGCTCGACAAGGTGAGCAAAGCCATTGCGATTCGCACCGCGGTGGGCGGCCCCGAGAGCCGGCTGCTGACGCTGTCGTACTTGTATTCGTCAATGGCGAATTCAGCATTGAACCGCCCTGACGAGGCGCAGCGGTTTTTGAGCAAGTTCGAAGAGCAGCTCAAGCGCTACTATGCACCGGGCCACCGCTATTTGGCGCTGGTGCCGCAAGCGCGGGCCGAAGCCTTGCGGCGGCAGGGCGATTTCGAGAGTGCGCTCGCGGCGCTGCTCGAGTCGCAGGCGATGCTCGACGCCAGCGGCGTTAAGCAGTCTGCCCAGCGCTCACAGCTCGATGTCGACTTGGCGCTCACCTATGTCGAAATGGGCCAGTACACGAAAGCCGAGCCTTTCGTCGAGCGAGCGCTGGCCGCGCAGACGCAAGACAAAGACACGCGCAGCAGCGAGCACGGCACCGCGTTGATGCTCAAAGGCTTGGTCGCGGCGTCGCATAAGAGGTTTGGCCCGTCGGTAGAATGCCTGGCCGAGGCCACGGCGATTTTTGAAAAGTTGAATCACCCCGACCGGGTGCTTTCGCTCTCGGCGTGGGCTGAAGTCGACGCCGCGCGCGGGCACCAGAGCGACGCCGACGCGCACGCTGACGCGGTGACGCGCTTGCCTCTCGAGTCGTTGCGCCCGGTGCCGGGTGACAGGGCGTTGGTTCGCTTTCGGCTCGCCAAGGCGATGGTGGCGACGCGCCCCGCGGCGGCGAAAGTGCTGCTCGGGTTGGCGCAAGACGCGTACGCCAAGAAACTGCGCCCGCCTGAAGAGACAGCGCGTTTCGAGGCGATGCTGAAGAAGTTGAAGTGAGGCGTTACGGCGTCGTCTGCGACAGCGCGAGGCGCTTGGTTAGCGCGGCGCCGACAGCGGGCAGCAAAATCAGAGCGGGTAGAAAGCTGATCATCACCATTTGCCCGACACTTTGCGTTCGGTCGGCAAGCCAAAGGCCGCAGCCGAGCAGCAGCGCGAAGGTAATGAGCCCCCCCGCGGCGCCCACGAGGCAAACGCTGAAGAGCCGCCAGCCTTTCTTGCCGCGCGGTCCTTGAAAGAAGCTCGAGGTGGCGACAACCAGCGCGCCCACTGCGCTCATCCACCACAGGTTCAAAATGAGATTGGCATAGGCCTCGCCCGTGCCTTCAACCGGGGGGCCGAAGTAGGCGAAGGTGCCGGCGGCGACAATCAGCCAGAGCAGGGCTCCGATGGCACCGGTGATGACGTTGGCGAAAAAGTTCACGCGCGTCTTCACATAGCACTGCGAGGGCCTTGGTGAGTCAGCTGGCCTCGAATGTTTTGGTCAGCTTCTGGGTTGCTCGCCTGCTCTCATGTTCGAAAGGGGCTGGAGCGCCTTCGTTCTGCCCACGCGATTCGTATCGCATGGGTTCCGCGAAGGGTTTTTAAAGACACACGATGCGAACGGGCTTCACAAGTCGCCGGAAGCAAAAGCCGAGAAGGCGACCCGCACCGGCGCTGCCCATGAAAAGCCCCAAGTCGCTACTCGCCGACTTTCGACTTCGCCAAGTGCTTGGCGAGGCTGACGTCGATGCCGCTCACCATCGCGCCCATCAACGAATTGAGCTCGGTGCCCGACAGTTTGAGCCGCTGCGACAAGCGCTCGCGGGTGTGGTCGACCAGCGTCTGCCTTGCCGACTCAATCCACCTGAAAGCGGTGACCCGGTGCACGCCGTAGAATGAGCCAATTTGGTCGATGGTCAACCCTTCGAGGGTGTGCATGCGCACCACGTTGCGCTCTTTCGACGTCAGCGTGCCCAACGCTTCACGCAAGGCGTCACCAAACGCCTCGCGGTGCTGCTTTTTGATGGCGCGCAATTCAGGCGACACTTCGTGGCTGGCGAGCCGTTCAGCCAAGTCTTCTTGAATTGGCAGGTGCTCTTTTTTGGTGCGCTGCAGGTCGATGAAAATGCGCGTCGCGGTGGCGCGCAGCCATTGGCTCAACGGCCCGCGGCCCGAATATTCAGCAATTTTCGGAGCGCCGTTTTCGGCCACCAACAGCCGCTTCAAGAGCAGCGCCACCACGTCGTCAGAAGCGCCATCGCCACCCGCTTGTCGCTCTAACGTGGGTGTCAGCTTCGGCACTTGCAACCGTTGAAACGCAGCCAACGCCTTGACGTCGCCGGCGGCGCAGGCCAAGGCCAGGTACAAGTCGGCCACGTGCAAAGCGCTCAATGTTTCTTTTGCCCCGCGTGCCGGCAGGTGCCGCGCCAAATGGCGAATGAAGTCGAGCTCCGTCACTGAAAAACCAGGCCATGCCTCGCGCGCCGCGTGGGCAATGCCACGCAACGCCGCGCCCAAGTCGGGCACTGACTTGGCCAGCCCCGCGGCGACAGACGAACCGCTCTCGACGAAGGCTTTGACGTAAGCGCTGTCGTCTTTGCGAGCGCGGTTCACTGTTGCGCCTCGACCAAAGTGTGGAAGGTGGGGCTCTTCACCGCGCCCGTGTGGTAAAAGCCGGCGCGGGCAAGCAGTTGGTGCAGCTCAGCCAAGGTGCGTTTGCGGCCCTTGTCGGTGACCACCATCATCATCAGGTCGGCCACCGGCGAATAGAGGTCTTCTTCGAGCAACACTTCAATCAGAATGAGCGTCGCACCAGGCTTCATGTGCTGCCGAAGCGTGCTGAGCAACTTCACGCACGAGGTGTCGTCCCAGTCGTGGAGCACGTCTTTGAGCAAATAAGCGTCGCAACCTTCAGGCGCCGTCTCGAAAAAGTTACCCTCGATGCGCGCTACCCGTTCAACCACGCCGCGCTGGGTGAGAAAGGCCTTCGCTTTTTCAAGCACCGGCGCAGTGTCGAAGAGCACGCCCTGCACTGAAGCGTGGTGAGACACAATTTCGGCCAGCAGGGTGCCGCGGCCTCCACCCACGTCGCACACGGTGTTGAAACGCGAGAAGGGGTAGGTGCGCGCAATGCCGGGAGCGTCGAGCGCGGTCATGGTGCCCATCGCGTCGGCAAATACTTCGCCTTCGTCAGGGTGGCGGGCGAAGTGGTCCCACACGGTGCCTTGGTGCACCCGGCGAAAAGGGCTCATCGCGTCGTCGCGCAAGCTCTTGCCCAGCTCCAGCCACGCCGTCTGGGTGGCCTGGGAGCCGAAGTACAACACCCAGTCACGCAGCGATACCGGGCCATCTTTTTGCAGCGCCTTCGAACGGGCCGTGGCGGCGAAGCGGCCGTCTTTCGTTTTCTCGAAGAGGCCTAAGGCCACCGTGGCGCGCAGAAAGCGCTCCAGCACCTGTGGTTCCATGCCGGTGGCGTCAGAGAGCTGGCGCGCGGTGCGAGGCGCGTCGGCCACGCAGTCAGGCAGCCCCAGCTCGGCGGCGGCGCGGTACACCTGGGTGCGCAGGGCTCCCGCTGACTCGTCAAACACCGCCACTTCTGCGGGCACCAACGCGTCACCCAGACGGTGCAGCTTGCGCCGCAAGGCGAGCGCCGAATGGGCGACCCAGCGGGGAACAGCTCCGCGTAACTCCAACGGTATGTTCATGCCTGCCCCCTTTGGCCAGCCGTCAAGGCGTGGCGCCACCCTCGATGAGGGTGAACTCTACCCGACGGTTCTTCTCGCGGGCTGCTGCATCAGTGCCTTGCACCAGGGGAGCCGTTTCGCCAAAGCCCTTGGCCTCGAGCCGGTGTTTGTCGACGCCACGTTTCACCAGCGCGTCGAGCACTGCCTTGGCGCGTTTTTCAGACAGCACCTGGTTTTTGGTGTCGTCGCCCACGTCGTCGGTGTGCCCGTCGATACGCACCTTCTTCACATTGGGAAACTTCTTCATCACCTCGGCCACGCTGTTGAGCAGCGGGTCTGACTTGGGAAGAATGTTGGCTTTGTTAGACGCAAAGAAGATTTTCTCGGTAATCACAATTTTTTCTTTGGTGATGAAAACGGTGGCCTCTTTTTCGGGGCAGCCGTCGCCGTCTTCGACACCGTTATATGTCTCGGCGTCGTTGGGGCACTTGTCGTTGGCGTCTTCGATGCCGTCGTTGTCGTTGTCTTTTTCAGGGCAACCGTCGTCGTCTTGAAAGCCGTCTTTGTCTTCGGGCTCGTTGGGGCACTTGTCTTTCACGTCGGCGATGCCGTCGTTGTCGTTGTCGTCTTCAGGGCAGCCGTCGTCGTCTTGAAAGCCGTCTTTGTCTTCGGCCACCAAGGGGCATTTGTCTTTGGCGTCAGCGATGCCGTCGTTGTCGTTGTCGTCTTCAGGGCAGCCGTCGTCGTCTTGAAAGCCGTCTTTGTCTTCGGCCACCAAGGGGCACTTGTCTTTGGCGTCAGCGATGCCGTCGTTGTCGTTGTCTGTTTCAGGGCAGCCGTCATCGTCTTGAAAACCGTCTTTGTCTTCGGGCTCGTTGGGGCACTTGTCTTGGCTGCCCTTGATGCCGTCGTTGTCTGGGTCGGCGTCGTCAGGAACGTTGCTGGGCACGCCAATCGAGAACGTGAGACCGAAGAGCAGCGCCTGGTTCGGGCCCGGCATGAAGAACTTGGCGAACGGGCCGACTTGCAAACCGTCGAGCAGTGAGAACTCGTAGCCTGCGCCTACGTCGAAGCCCACGCCCAGGCTGCCGCTGTAGTTGAAGTGGGCGTCGACCCACAGGTTGCCCCACCAGTTGCCGCTCTGGCCTCCGGGCACGAAGCGGTACCCTTTTTCATCGTTGAGCAAACGAATGCGCAGACCAATGCCCGCGCCGAGCGCTTGGCCTTTGGCCAGGTAGTTGCTGTTCACCGAGCCCAGCGCGAAGAGCTCGAGCTCGGGAGCCACCCGCCACCAATTCAAGACCGTGGTGTCGACCTTCAAGGCTACGCCCGACAAGAAGCGGCCGTTGTCGTTGAGCCCAACGCCGGCCCCAGGCTCTAAGTGAATGTTGATTTTCGACTGCTCAGCCTGGGCGGTGGCAGCGCAGCAGAGAAGGGCGAGCAAAGAGAGTTTGTGGCGCAACATCGTTAAGGCCTCGTCGGTAGGTGATGAAAGGGCGGGCAAACTAGCGGTCAGCGCCTGGCTGTCAACCACAGATACGGTGCAAAACGAACGCAACCTTTTGAATTTTTTGCGCGCGCAAAACCTTAAGGGAGCCCGCGCTACGAGGGGGCGTTCTCTCCACCATTGAAAACTTGCAACCGGGCCCGCGAGGGCTCGTCTTACGCCACCACCGCGGTACGAAAGGAAATTTACCTGTGAAACTCCGTAACCAGTTGTTGTTGTTGGGGGCTTTGACGTTGGGGCTGTTGTCGGGCTGTGCGCCTACTTTGCGCGTGCAGGTGCTTAAGCCGGGCGCGGTCAACGTCGGCGTGGCGAAGCGGTTGTCGGTGGTCGAAACGACCGGCCGTCGCAGCGCGCGTGAAGAGGTGATTAACGAAATCAGCCAGCAAGGCCGGGCTACGGGTTATTTCCAGGTAACCGACCGCAGCGAAGAAGGCATTTCGGTGAAGGTGGCGGGCCGCACGGTGCAAGTGACGGGAGGCACCGGCACGGCGCAAGCGGCCGACGAGCTCGGCATGCGCATCGAAGTGCTCGACTGGAGCGCCAACAAAGAATCTGAAGAAGTGCGCAACGCCAAGGGCTACGTGACGGGCGTTCGCACTTATTACAAGGGCAAGGTGTTGCTCGGCGTGACGCTGTTCAACAGCCAAGGCCGCGCGCTGCTGGCTGAAAAAGAGTTCGCCGGCACCAGCAATGAAGACAGCGAAGACTTCGCCATTCGCAATGCGTCAACGCAAGCGGTGCGGGCGCTGCTGGTTGAAATCACGCCCCGCTACGTGTCGATGGACATTCGCCTCGACGACGACGAGCCGGCGCAAAAGCCGATTATCGAAGCCGCGCGCAATGGCAACATCGCGGGTGCGCTGGAGCAAGAGCGCGCGTTGGTGGCGCAAAACCCCAACAGCGGCCCCGCCAATTACAACCTGGCGGTGATGCTCGACGCGCAGGGCCAGTACCAAGAAGCGCTCGACGCGTACACCCGCGCCATCAGCTTGAGCAACAAGTCGTACTACGTGTCGATGAAGTCGCAGTGTGCGTCGCGGTTGGCGGCGGTGCAGGCGCTTTCACAGCAGTAAGTCTTTACCGTTTGTCGGTTACCCGCGAGGTGCTCACGTCTCTCGCGGGTGACTTTCGTCGGCGCCCCAAAAGCAGCACGGCCAGCGAAGCCAGTGCGCCCAAGGGTGCCGCGTGGCAGCCGCAGCCGGGCGGTACCAAGCCGATGCGCGGGTCGATAGGTGAAGCCGACACGGGTGGTTGCACATAAGGGCCCGCGTCAGAGACAGGGCCCGCATCTCCGCCGTCGGTGCCGGTGAGGGTGCCCGCATCGAACCCTGCATCAAACCCCGCATCGAGGGTGCCCGCGTCGATGGTGCCCGCATCGAACCCCGCGTCAATGGGTCCCGCGTCGAACCCCGCGTCGATAGGTCCCGCGTCGGTGCTCCAGCACCCGGTGGTGTGTTGCGCGCGCAAGGTGGTGCAGTTGGTGGGCGTCGAGCAGTCAGGCTCGCCCAGCGCCGCGGGTGCGCCCGAGCCAGCCGAGAGGTTGCTCACGTCGGGGTATGCCGCGGTGAGTGAGGGCCAGTGGTTTGACGTGGGGGGGTGTTCCATCCACCCCCAGATTTTTTCTTGGTATGGCCGGCTGCCCCCGACGTTGGGGTTCCACACGCCGCGCGTCGACGAATAGCTGGGGTTGGCGGGGTTGTTGATGCTGGCCAGGCCGTTGTAGGCCCAGGTGGCGACGTACCAGTGCTCGATGGTGGGCGTGAGCGCGTCGCCCACGCAGTGGGTCGTTTGCCACTTCTCGGCCAAAATGCGCATGCCGGTGGCCAGGTTGTAGACAGTCTGCGAGGCCACGCGTGAACGGTCGAATGAAGGCGACTCGTTCAACCGCATGCCGCTCGTCACTTGGCCCACGCCGTAGCCGCAATCGAAAGAAATAATGGTTTGCGCGGGTTTGCCGGTTTGGTCGGCCGGCCCGGTGGGCACGCAGAACTGCTGCCAAAGCGATTCTTGGTAGGCGATGGCTTTCATCAACTCGCAGGGAAAACGGGCGCTGACGGTGTGCTCGGCGGTCGGTTTGTTGCAACCTTCGGTGAGGTTGGGAGCGGTAGGCCCGTCGCTGCCCCACGCCGAAGGCCCGCGCGAGACGAAGGCGAAAATGTCTGTCCATTCTGAAAGGGTGGGCGGCGTGCCGACAGCGGCTTCGATGGCGCAGTTGTCTCCGCTGGTGGAGCTGCTCGAGGGTGTATAGCTGGGGCAGAATGCGGCGAGCGCTTTGAAACCCCAGAGGGTGGCGATGAGAGGCAACGTGCGCGGTGTCATTCAGTGACTCCGGCGATGTCGAGCAAGTTCTTCGGTGGCGCGGCGAGCGGTAAGCGGGTGCCGGTGCGCAGCTCGACGGCGAAGGGCGTCGAAAAGTCGCTCGGTGCTTCGTTCAGGCCGACCGCGATGGTGCCGCGGGCAGTGAAAAAGCGAAGGCGCTCGTACCCGGCGCCGGTCGAAGCGAAGTGGCTTTGGTCGCTGCCCACCGCGCGCAGGCCTTGGCCAGGGCCGGGAGAAAACGAAATTTTTCCGTTGGGAAACAGCGTGGGCAACAGCGCCATGTCGCTGCTGCTTACCGGCAGGGCGGTGACTTGGTGCGTGGCCAAGTCGAGCCGCTCGATGAACCAGCGTCGGCGTTCGCGGTCAGCTTGCGTGTAATAGAGCGCACGGTTTGCAGCGTCGATGGCGAAGTCGCGGGCGAGGGGAGCAATGGGTGACAGGCGCTCGACGCCCAGTGAGTCGGGGTGCACGGCGATGACGTCAGCGCCGCTGGTGCCCAAGCGGTAGATGAGCAGTCGGCCGTCGAAGGCGCCAATGAGAAACGCAAAGTAGCCCTTGAAGGTGAGCACGGTGCGGGCGGCGCCGGTGGCGGCAGAAATTTCGTCGATGGTGAGCTCGTCGACGCGCATTGCTCCGCGCTCGTTGCCGGGGGTGCCGATGGTGCCGCGTTGCACGAAGACGCGCCCGTCAGAGGTGATGAGGGGCCGCGTCGAGGGCACCACGCGGTCGGCGAGAAAGCGCGGTGGTTTGCCGGCTTCTAATTTCACCAAGCTGCCGGCGAACGACAAGTCTCGGCTGGGCGTGGTGGTGACCACGGCGAGCACGGTTTTGCTTTGGGGGAGCACCGCGCCCAGCGTGGTTTCACCGGGCACATGCGCGACTTCAGCGACGACGGGCGCGAGCTCGGTTTGGCCTAAGGGTTGAAAGCGAAGCTGCGTCGACTGCCCGCCTGCCGGGCTGCACAACAGCGCGACTTGCGCGGGAGCGACGTTGAGCGCGGCGGCGGTGAAAATGAAAAGAAAGGGGGGCGCCATCAGGGCAGATGCATAGCGCAGTGAGAGGTTGCGGCGCATCTGCCGGGCCGTCGCTTTAGGCACAAATTCGAGAGGCGCACTGCGTCGAAAAAGACATTGATTTAAGCACCGCGTGTGGACTTATCGATTCAGAGAGCGATAAATCTTCACGCCCTTGGCTCAGTCGTCTTCGGTGCCCTTGCGCAGGCCCAGCCGCTTGCGCAAATTGCGCGCTGACTGCCGTGAAATTTCAACCGACTGCCCCTTCGCGGTGTGCGCCAAGTAACCACCCGTTTCCAACGGCTCCAAGCGAAAGACGTGCTCTAAGCAGAGCAGCGCATGGCGGTGCACGCGCTCGAAGCGACCGGCCGGCAAACGCTCCAGCAGCTCTTGGAGCGAGTAGTCGGTCAGATGATGCCCATCGAGGGTGAAGACGGTCACCAGCTCTTCGGCCAGCACCGCATGGGTAATGCGCGCCGCGTCGAGCAGCACCACGCCTTGCCGGGTGTTGACGGGTAAACGCGCCGACGTAGGCGCCGACGGAGTCTGCACGCTGCGCGACTGTGCGCGTTCCAAGGGTGCTTACCTGACTTCGGGAGGGAGGCCGGTCGAAAAATGTAGCGGGCGTTGGGGGATGTGTGATCTGTGAGCGCACCGCCGGGGCTCTCTGCTCGGCGGGAGCGTGGATGTGGCCAAACGAAA
>JAIBBR010000203.1 GCA_019694575.1 Myxococcaceae bacterium | reverse complement strand
CCCGCGATGAGCGGCCCCACGAAGCAGGCGATGAGCCCCATGTCGTGGTACAGCGGCAGCCAGCTCGCCACCACGTCGTCGCTGTGCAGCGCCAGGCTCTTCGAATAAGCGGCGGCATGACGCATGACCGCGCCGTGAGACAGCATCACGCCCTTCTGCAAGCCGGTGGTGCCCGAAGAGTGCTGCAACAGCAGTAAGTCGTCTTTCGTCACCTCAGCCCGCGGCGGCACGGCTTTTGTGCATTGGGCGATGGCCTCGTAGCTAAAAGTGGGCAGCGCGAGATTCACTTCGTACGCCGGGTCGACCGCGAGCAGCTTGGCGCCAATGCGTTCAACCAATTTCTGCATGCGTGCCCAGTAAATGTGTTTGTCGATGCGCACCGAGGGCTCGGCGAGCAAGGTGGGTATGGCGCCCAACCACACCGCGCCCAACCATGCGCCGTACAAGTCGACGTGGTGAGTGCCGATGAGAATGACGATGTCGCCCTTCTGCACGCCCTGTGCTTGGTAGAATGCGGCCGCGCGTTGGGCGGCGACGGCCACTTCACCAAAAGTGCGAACGGCGAGCTGCTTGTTGGGCGAATACGTGCGCACGCACGACCGGTTCGGGTCGTGGCTCAAAACGCAATCGAGAATGGAGCGAAAAGGTGCTGTCACAGGGCGAGCAGGAGCCTTTCCCTCAACCGGTCAGGTGCTGGCAAGTGCTTTGGCCTAAAGAAATCAAAAGAACCGCCTCAGCCAGCGGTCCGCCAAAAACAGGCGCACGGTTTCTTGGGCCGCTTCGTCGGTGGCGTTGCCGGGTGCACGGCGAGGTGTGTACTGCCACACCCAAGAATCATCAGACAACGCAGCCACGCGCCCCAGCGGCCCTGAAAGCCATTGCTGCTGCGGCGTTTCGAAGCCCAACTTGCTGCGGCGGCGCACGATGGTTTCAGGCAAAAGCCCCGTCAATGCCCTGCGCAACGGCTCTTTCAGCCAGCCGCGATCATAAAGTGCACGAGGAGAAAACGAGAGGGTCAGCTCGATGACTTCGTGGTCCAAAAACGGGTAACGGCCCTCGACTGAGAAAGCCATGAAGTTGCGGTCGTCCCACTTGAGCAGCCGGGGCAGGTACATCTCGCGAATTTCGAACACGCGGCGTTCTTGCTCGTTCATTGCCAGCACGCGGCTCAATGCCGTGGCGGCGCTGGTGCCCCGCGCAGCCCATTTGCGCGAGACGAAGCGGCGCGCCATCACGGGAAACTGGCCCAGCAAGTCGGGGTTGCCGCCCCACGCCGTGCCCACCAGGTGATGCGCCAGCCGCAACACCCGCGCTTGCCGGCCCAGCGTCATCAAGTGCATCAGGTACGACTGCCAGTAACCCGACAGCACTTCGTCGCCGCCTTGGCCGTTGAGCGTGACGGGCACTTTTTGTTCGCGGGTCAGCCTGGCCACGCACCAGGCCGCGTACTGGCTCAAGTGGCCAACGGGCTCATCGTGAAGCCACACGAAGCGGTCGAGGTCTTCGAGAAAACCTTCGGCCGTCGGGGTGACGTAGTGCGCTTGCGCATTCACCACCGGCACAATTTGGCGCGCCCAGCCCTGCTCGTCGATGGGCAAGCCGGGAAAAGTGGCGGTGAACGTCTTCAGCGCTTTCGGCTCGAGCTCGTGCGTGAGCGCGGCCACGGCGCTGCTGTCTAACCCGCCCGAGAGCGCGCAACCCACCGGCACATCACTGCGCAAGTGCTGCTTCACCGACAAGCGCAATGCGGCGAGCAGTGCGTGGGCAGCTTCATCGGCGTCGTCGACAATCGGCTGCACGCGTTCAGGGTGCCAGTAACTGCCGGCGTCGGCTTTTTGGGCGGTGTCGAGTGAGTACGCTGCCCACGTGCCGGGCGGCAGGGGAGCGACTTGGGCGAAGAAGGTGCGTGATTGATCTTCGTAGCCGGTCGCCAAGTACGACGTGAGCGCGTCGGTGTTGGGCTTTAGCCTCGGGTTGACGCGTTTGAGCTGTTTGATTTCAGACGAGAAGGCCACCCAGCCGTCTTGCGCATGAATGTAGAGCGGCTTGATGCCCAGCCGGTCGCGCGAGACGATGGCTTGCCGGCGAGCACCGTCGACCAGCACCAAGCCCCACATGCCTTTGAAGCGCTCGAAGCAGCGCGTGCCCCACGCCTCATACGCCGCGAGAATGACCTCGGTGTCGCTGTGGGTTTCGAACTTGGCGCCCGTTTTTTCGAGCTCGGCGCGCAGCTCGACGAAGTTGTAGAGCTCTCCGTTGTAGGTGAGCCAAAGCTGGCCGCGCCGCATCGGCTGGCGGGCCGCGTCAGACAAGTCGATAATCGACAGGCGACGGTGCCCCAACCCCACACGCGCGTCGGGCGCTTCGGCCATTTCTTGCATCGACGCCGAAAGAAAAACGGTGCCTTCGCCATCGGGGCCACGGTGCTGCACGTCGCTGACCATTTGCCCAAGCGCGCCCAAAGGCAGCGTGCCCGCCCGTGTTTGTATGACGGCTGCGATTCCGCACATGGCTAGAAGTACCCGAACGTCGCCGCAGAGTTCAAAGGTGTGGGTCGCATCGGGGTGCCCTATACCGCAGGAGCGCCGAACAGCCCAGGCTTGTCACCCACCTGGAGCAGGTGTGGCGCCTTGAACGTGCGGCGTGTAAAGGGGCACCCAAAGTGATGACTTCGAAGGCTCAGCCAAGGCCCTTGCTGCCGGCGCTGACAGGGTTGCGTTTCTTCGCCGCGGCGGCAGTCGTTCTGTATCACTTTGGTCTGGGTGTGGCGCAGAAGGCCGAGATACCCCTGTTGCTCGATGTCGCTCGCACGGGGTACCTCGGCGTGGGCTTGTTTTTCGTTCTTTCAGGCTTCGTGCTGACCTATTCGAGCCGCGCTGCCCTAATGAAGTCAGGGCCGCGGGCGTTTTACCAAGCGCGTTTCGCCCGGGTGTTTCCACTTCATGTGTTGGCGTGGCTTTGGGCGGCACCTTTTTATGTGCCCCACGTTCTTCACGAGGGAGGCCCGAGCGCCATTCTCAAATTGGCCCTGCTTGCTCCGGTGACGTTGTTTTTGCTGCAAGCGTGGGCCCCGTTCAGTGCCCTCTCGTGGAACGGGCCCGCCTGGTCGCTTTCGGTGGAGGCCTTTTTTTACGCGCTCTTTCCGCGCCTGGCGAGCGGTGCCGGTCGCCGCTCATTGATGTTGTGGTGGGCGGTCGCCGTGGCCATTGCGCTGCTCGCCCTGGGAATCGCTGGGTGGTTGCCCGGCAAAGTGCAGCTTTTGGGAACGACGGTTTCCTTAAGCACCTTGGTCGACCGTACGGCTGGGTTTCACCCGCTGTTGCGGCTGCCCGAGTTCATCTTTGGCGTTGAATTGGCGAAGCGGTTGACGGAGCCCCGGCCAGCAACGCCAACGAATGCGGGCTTGGTTTCGGCGGGTCTGCTGGTGTGGTTTTTTGGGTGCGTGGTGTTGGGCAGCCGTGTCTTCGAAGCGCGCTTTCTGGCTCAAGCGCTGCTGGTCCCCGTTTTCGGCTGGGTCATTTGGCGGCTGGCGACGACGAATGGCTTTTTTGTGCGCGTGCTTTCTGCGCGCCCACTTCGCTGGCTGGGTGAGGTGAGCTTCGCGATTTACATTTTGCAAGACCCGATGTGGGAAATGGCGTCGTCGATGCACCCGGGGTTGTTCCCCGCCGACCGGCACCCGGGGTACGCGGGCTTGGCACTGTTTTCGGTGCTGCTGCTCGTGGCCTCGGCGCTGGCGCACCACGCGGTTGAGCGGCCCATGCAAGCCTGGTTACGGCCGAAGCGCCTTGAGACTGACGAGCGACGAACAACGAGCGGGCAAGGTGACCTTGTCTCAGGCGTCGAGGCAGTGATAACCGCGCCCGAGTCGAGACAATACTGATGACGACCTTGTCTACAGCGGTGCCCGGGCCGAAAGTGTTGAGCCGCCGAGCTCCCTTCTCGGGCGTCGCGCCCAAGGCAAAAAAGGGCTCCCGGTGGACCTTGTCGGGCGTGGTGGTCGCGCTCATCGGTTTTTCGGTGGCGGGCTCGGCCTTTCGAACGCTGCGCATTGAAGTGGGAGGCCTGTCGGTGCACCCCTGTGTGCTGCTTTCAGGGCTGCTGTTGTTCAGCATTGGCTTGAAGCGGCTGCGAATGTTTCCGGCGCCGCTCGCGATTGCGATGGGGCTTTTTTTGCTGGCGTTCACGATGGCCGGTTTGCTCGACGAGCAGTGGTACTTAAGCTTACCGCTCAAGCTTGCTTCTTTCATGGTGGTGGTGATGGCCACGTCGCTCGCGGTGACCAGCCGTCAAGACTTGACGATGGGCGTCGTGGGCTTTGCATTGGGCGTGTTGGTGATTGCCATTTTCGGCACGTTGATTGGCGACGTTGGCATCGAAACCTTCAACCCACTGGCCCAGGGCGAAGGCAACAAGAACACCTACTCGCTCTTTGCGCTGCCCGCCATCGCGTGGATAACGATGTTGGTTCTCGACGGACGGCGGCGTGCCACCGCGTTCACGGTTCTTCTCTGGCTCGCGGCGGCGGTGATAACGCTGCCCATTTTTTTGAGCGCCAACCGCTCGGGTTGGTTGGGAGTGGCGACGTTGGGCATGTTGTTGCTTGTCGGCCAACGGCAACGGTTCAAAACCGCTTTTGTGGTGGCGGGTATTGCGGTGCTTCTTTACGTCGGGGTGAATGAGCTCGACACCGGCGTTTTCACTCGGCGCTTGGCTCAAACGCTCGACGCTTATTCTTCTGACAATTTACGCATTGCGCTCTTCGTCGAGTGTTTCAACATTGGCCTTGAATACCCGCTCACCGGCATGGGCATGGTGACGATTTGCTACGAGTTGGCAAGAAGGCTCTCTCCATTTTTGGCGGTTGAAAATGACTTCGTCGGGCCGCACAACGCGTTGACGTTCTTGTTCGGCGCGGGTGGCCTGATGCTGGCGGTGCCTGCGTTGTATCTGGCTGTCACCGTGTGGCGGCAAGGCAAGCGCATTGTCGGCCGAACCAGCATGACGCCTCTTCGGCTGTTGTTTTTGCTCTGGGTGGTACGGGCTGCCTTCACCGATGAGGCGCTCTATGCGCCTGCATTTGCAATGGCATTTGGCTTTGCGATTGCCGAGCTGAGGTTGGCCACGCACGAAGAAAGAGAGACGACATAAGTGCCAGCCATGCGCGGCGTTCAACGAATAGAAAGGGTTGGTCTTTCGCAGCAAGTCGTGTGGCTGACCAGTGGCCCTCGCCGCCTCATTTGGTGGGCGGTGCCGTTTTTGGTGGGCGCGTTGATGTGGGTGGGTGTGCGCGGCTCGAGCCGCTATGAGGCGCCCACCTTTGGTGGCCCAGAGCCGTACGAGACCCACCGCGGTGCGGTCGAAATTTTGCAACGCGGCACCACCGACATGACATTTCACGCCACGGGCTATGCCTATTTCGTGGCCGCCAGTTACCTGTTGTTGCCCGACGAGCCGAGCTCGGCGATTTGGGTACAAATTGGGTTGTTGCCTTTGCTCGCGTTCGCGATTGCGGTCATCGCCAAGGCGGTGGCGGGTGAGCTCGCGGGCCGCGTCGCGTGGATAGTGGCGGGCCTCTATTACCCCTTTGGCTATTACGCCGGCACCTTCAGCAGCACCTTCTTGGCATTTGCAGGAGTGACTTTTGCCGTTGCCGTGGCGATGCCGCTCTTCGAAGCGCCGTCGTGGCGCCGCTCGCTGGCGGCCGGTTTCTTCTTGGGGGTGGCGACGTGCGCGCGGCCCAACATCGCTCTCACTGGCGTGGTGCTCGCGGTGTGCTTGTGGGTGGCGACGCGCAGCTTCAAAGACGCCGCGGTGCGTACGGCACCCGTGGCGGCGGTGTCGCTGTTGATGTTGGTGTTGATGTCGGTGTTGAACCCGCCTGAGCCCGGCCAGCTGGTGCGTGGCAGCCAGGCGATGAACCGCTCGTTGCTCGAAGGTACGTACCAATTCGAAGAGCGCTGGTGGGACTGGGAAGCCCTCAATGACCCACAGGTGTGGGCGCGCTTTCGTGAGAATGTCGCCCGCCTTGAAAAAGAGTCGGGGCAGCCATTGGAGTCACCCGCTACCCAGCAGCTCGCCAAGCGCGACGCGCTGGCCAGAATCAAGGCTGACCCGATGAACACGGTGAAGAAGATTCTCATCAGTACCGTGCGCATTTGGATATTCGTACCCTCTCATCTGAAGTCGATGCCGGTGAAGGTAGCGGTGGCGGTGAGCGAAGCGGTGCTGCTGGGCCTTGCCATGGTGGGTTTGCTGCAGGTTCGTCGCACCGGCCG
>JAIBBR010000202.1 GCA_019694575.1 Myxococcaceae bacterium | reverse complement strand
ACACCAAGTCCAACCCCAGCCGAAGCCAGCTGTACGGCACCGCATGGGGCAGGGCGCTCAAGAAAAGAAATGTCGCCGCGTGCACCGCCAGTGAAGCCCAGCCCACCTTGAACTGGGTTACGAGCCAAGTGGTGAGCGCGACGATGCCCGCGAACCAGAGCCAGTAGGTGCCAGCGATGGCCAAGTTGTGAATCAACGCGCCGCCTCCGAACAGCGCTCCGAAGGTGAGCAGCACACCGGGAATCGCCCAGACAACGAGCGCCATGCCGTGGGTCAGGTTTTTGAATGCATTCATGTGAGCGTCCTTTTGCTGTGTGTGGGTGAAATTGAAGGCGGGGCTAAAGCGCCGGCTTGAGCGGGTCGTGCTCGGTAATCAGCTTCGACACCCGCGCTTCGTCGATGCGGCGCACCAGGGCTTCTTGCTCGTGCAAATCGCGCACGGTCTTGGCGAGCGAAAAAGTAGAGCCAATGGTGAACAACACCCCCATGCCCATGAAGGCCTTTATCCACACGTCGACGGGCAGGCAGTAGATGCCCAGCAGGGTGACGCCAGCGGCGATGACGAAAGACACCCAGGTTTGCGCCACCCAGGCGGGACTGTGGGTCGGTTTGACGTCGGGCACTCGAGACATGTCTTCGTTCCTTTCGTGGTGACGCGAAGAATTAAACGCCCGAACACTCGATTCGATTGAGTAACTAATTGGGTGTAAGTTAATAACTTTTGGTTAATGACTATCCCCCTGCAAAGGCTGGAAGGTTTCTATTGGGTGGCCCGCCACCAGGGTTACGCACGGGCGGCGCGCGCTTTTCCCTACCCCATCAGCCAGCCGGGCGTGCACCAGCAGGTGAAGCGGTTAGAACAAGAGCTCGGCCTCACGCTCTTCACCCGGGTGGGTAAAGACAAGGTGGTGCTCACTCCGGCGGGCCACTCGCTGTACGCCTTTGTCGCGCCTTTTCTCGAGCAATGGCCGCAAGCGGTGGCGTCGCTGCGTGCGGGCACTTACGGAGGCACTTTAAAAATCGCCGCCGCCGGCATGCTATTGCGCGCGCTGTTGCCCAAGTGGCTGCGTCGCTTGCACGAGAAGCACCCCGAAATAACGGTGGCCTTGTCTGAGCTGCGCCACGCCAACTTAGAAGTGCTGCGCTCAGGCGAAGCCGACCTGCTCGTCGAGCACTGGCCTGACGTTCCTCCTGACGTGGCTGTGCAGCGCGTGGGCGAAATGCGCACTTTTCTGGTGCTGCCGTCGCACCACCCCTTGGCCGAGCGAAAGCGGTTGGCGCTGCGCGAGCTCGCCGATGAAACGTTCATCAGCTACAGCCCCGAATCACGGCTGCAGGCGCTGCAATTGCGCGCGCTCGAAGTGCACGGCCGGCTGCCCAAGCGCACCCACGCCGCCGATACGTCTGACACGATTCTCGGCTTCGTGGCTGCGGGCGTGGGGTTTTCGCTGGTGCCGTCAATCGACATGACAGGGCCGAAAGTGCCCGGAGTGGTGGCGCTGCCCTTCGACGTGCAGGGCTCGACGTTTCCCGTCTATGCGGCGTGGCGCAAGCACGCGCCTGCCAGCCCTTTCGTACAAGCCGCTCTCAAGCTCGCGCCGCACGGCTGACGCGACGGCGCGCAGCGAGCCCGAGCAGGCCGAGCAGCCCCCAACCGAGTCCATCGACGCTGGAGCAGCCACCGTTCGACGCTGTCTCTGCCGAAGCTGTTGAGAAAGCCGTACCGCGGTCAGCCACCTTCGCCACGCGGTATTCGGCTTGGCCCACCCAGCCTGCCTCGTCTTTCACCTGCACCTGCAGTGTGCCTTGGTTTTCTACCGACTCGAGCGAGATGACACGCGCCGGGCCGAAGCGACTGAACGCTTCATCGCCCACGCGATAGGCGAAAGTCAGCGCCGAAGCCGCGCTCACCGAATCAAAAGCCTTCACGTCGATGACGCCGTGCTCGCGGTCAGCGTGCACCGTCACGGTAGGTGCTTCCAAGTCAATCACCACGCCCACGCTGACCGGCTGCGAAACGCCGTGAATGTCGTCGGCGCCACGGGCACGAATTTCAACGTTGTGCGTGCCTTGCAGAAGCAGCAGAGGGTCTCTCACCGCCAGCTCGCCGGCATGGTTGGCGCGGCGAAAAGTGCTCCACAGGCCGTTGTCGATTCGGTACGCGTACTCAACGCTGCCCGGTGCTCCGACAGCGCTCACCGCCAACACCGCGGTTGGCCACTCGGTAGGGCCGTCACGCCCGAAGAGCGCTTCTTTCGACGGCATCACCAACTGCTTCAACTGTGCCGTCGCTTGGGGGGCCGCCACCGCGCACTGACCTGAGGGAATGAACTGGGCGAAAATGCCGATGTGGCTGAAGTACGGTGTCGCGGGTATCGGCGTGATGCCAGAAATTTGGCTCACCTTGACGCGAAAGCCACCCACCTCGGGCAGCGTGAAGCCTGACAACCCGCCCGCCAATTGCGGCGCGACGAGCGAAATTGCCGACGGCAGCAGGCCTTTGAGCACGGTGACGTCTTCGGCCAAAATGTCGCTATTCAAAATGTCTTTGACGGTGACCAGCTTGGTCAAGTCGCCCAGCACCGGCACCAACTTGTCGCACCCTTCAGGGTTGAGCGCCATCGGCAAGCTGACGTCGGCCAGCACGGTGAAGAGCCGCACCTGCCGCTCATCAATTTGCGCGTAAAAGTCGATTGCCAAGTCATTGAGCGACACGGTCATCAACGGGTCAATCAGGGCCTGTGTCATCGGGTCGACGGTGCCTCGACCGAAGGTGAAGACGGGCGGCTTGTACGGGCGCACCACCATCATCATCGGTGACTCGTCGCTGCCGGCCACTTTGGCCAACGACGTTAAAAATGGCTTGAAGGTGGCGGTGGTCAAAAATGAAACGGCGGGAGGCGCGAGGTTCAAGCACAGCGCCCCCCCTTGGTGGGCGCCCCAGCTGAAGCGGTTGAGGAACTGCTCAGAAATTGAAATGCCCACGTGGTAACCGGGCGGCGCCGCGGTCAGGTCAGGCGCGGGAATCGGCAGCAGAATGGGTGACTTTGCCGCCGGCACGCAGGTGCTGACGGGAGCCGGTTGGGCGCCTCCCAACACCCCTAGCTGAAAATGTGAGCCGGCCGCCGACGACACTTGGCCGCCCGCGGCAATCAGCATGTCCATCTGGCCTGAGCCGCCCATCGAGCCTGTGACCGACGAGAAATTCACTTGGCCTTCCATTCCCACGAGCAGCGGTACACACGCGCCGCTCGAGTCAGTGCACACGCCGTTTTGGCAACTCGACTGCATGGGGCAACCGGCGCCGCACGGCCGACAACGCGCTTTGTTCACCGCTTTGTTCACTTCTTGTTGGAGCAGGGGAATGACGAACTGATCAACCAAGAAGCTCTTCACGAAGCCAATGTTGATGACTTGGCAGGTCAGGCTGCAGACGCCCGATGAATCGACCTGCAAGTCGCCCGAGTCGATGTTCTGAATGCCGTTGATGCTCGCCACATTGAAAGAAAGAATTTTTCCCCACTTCGGGTCGAGGTTGAAAGTGAGGTCGACGGTCAAGTCGTCAGTAGGGTTGCCCGAACGGCCCGAGCTGAAGTCGGCGGCGCACTTGAGCCGGCAGATGCACGAGCCGAACAACTTGGCGGCACAGGTGTTCATCCACATTTTGCCGGTGTTGATTTGCAGGCGGGCGATGCCCTGAATGACCGCGGTGTCGGCCGCTGCGGGCGTGTTGGGCTGCAAGCTGAACTGCGCGATGTTTACTGAGGCGTTGCAGTGCTCGCCCGGGTCGCAACTGCCGTTGCCGTTTTGGTCGCACATGATACCGCCCGAGCCAAAGCCCACGCCCGTACAGGGAATCGGTACCGGTATCGGGTTGTTCAACCCCAGCGACGGGAGCAGCGTCGGCCAGTTGGTGTTGACAAAATTGAAGCCGTCTTGCGAAACGCGCACGTTGACTGCGTTTTCGACGCGGCCGCCCTGGTAGCCGTTGGGCAGTGGAGTGAGGCAGCCACCTCCGCAGCCGCCGCAGCTAAAGGAGCTGCCACCGCAAGCCGCGAAAAGTGCCGTCAATAACCACAGAGTTCGCTGATCGAACAGACGTCGTTGCGGGCCCATCAATCACGTCTCCCTTTGTGCGCAGGGCGGTTCGTCTATCACTGCCGAAGCCCCCTGTCTTGATACGCGGCGTCAGACTCACTTCGGTGGTGTGACAGGTTGTGTCAGGTCTGTAGCACGGCGGCAAGCCTGCGAATCATTTGGCCATTGCCGCAATTTAGGTGACATTTGCACTTTTTAGGTAAGAGAGGGCTTCGTCATGAGCGACACGGCCAAAGCCGAGGCGCCGGGCCCTCAGAGCTCGTCTTCTGAAGCGGTCAAGGAACCTCCATCAACCGGGGCCCCCTCCCGGGCCCATTCAACAGGACCTCTCTGGCCGGTGGCGGTGACTGCCCTCGGCATTGTCTACGGCGACATCGGCACCAGCCCGCTGTACACGATTAAAGAATGCTTCAACGGTGCGCACGCGGTTGCCGCCACGGAGCACAACGTGTTGGGCGTGCTCTCGCTGGTCTTTTGGTCGCTCACCATCGTGGTGACCATCAAGTACCTGGGCTTCATCATGAAGGCCGACAACAAGGGCGAAGGCGGCATTTTCGCGTTGATGGCCTTGATTCCACACAAGCTCGACGCGCGCTCTGAAAAAATCAAAGGTGTGATTTTGCTGCTCGCGGTGTTCGGTGCCTCGCTGCTCTACGGCGACGGCATCATCACGCCCTCTATCACCGTGCTCTCAGCGGTTGAAGGGTTGAACGTCGCCACCCGCGCGGCGGAACACTTGGTGGTGCCGATTACGGTTGGAGTGTTGATTGGCCTGTTCATGGTGCAAAGGCGCGGTACCAAGGGCATTGGCCGCATTTTCGGGCCGGTGATGTTGGTGTGGTTCTTCGCCATTTCGATGACCGGTTTGCGGTACATCGTGCGCGACCCTGACATTTTGCGCGCCATCAACCCTTATTGGGGGTTCGAGTTTTTTCGCCAAAACCATGCGCACGCGTTCATCATTTTGGGCTCGGTGGTGTTGTGCATTACCGGAGCCGAAGCGCTCTATGCAGACATGGGGCATTTCGGCGCGCGCCCGATTCGCGCTTCATGGATCGGCTTGGTTTTTCCCGCTCTGCTGCTCAACTATTTCGGGCAAGGCGGCTTGCTGCTCGAGAATGCCGCGGCGGGCCTGCCGACTGCCAACCCGTTTTACGACATGGTGCCACAGCCGCTGATTGTGCCGATGGTGATTTTGGCCACCATGGCCGCGGTGATTGCGTCGCAAGCGATGATTTCGGGGGCGTTTTCGCTGACCCGGCAAGCAGTGTCGTTGGGCTACTGCCCACGCATGACGATTGTGCACACCTCAGAGAGCGACGAAGGCCAAATTTTCGTGCCCGAAGTGAACAAGGCGTTGATGGTGGCGTGCGTGGGTTTGGTGCTCTTCTTTCAAGAGTCGAGCAAGTTGGCGGCCGCTTACGGCATTGCAGTGACCGGCACCATGTGCGCCACGTCGGTCGTCTATTACTTCGTGGTCACCCGCACGTGGGGTTGGAGCCCGCTCAAAGCGGTTCCCTTGGTGGCGACGTTCTTATTCTTCGAGTTGTCATTCTTCTCGTCGAGCATGCTCAAAATGGCAGACGGTGGCTGGTTCCCCCTGGTGATGGGTTTGGGCATTTACATTTTGATGACCACGTGGAAGCGCGGCCGTTTCGAAATTGGCCAGCGCTTCGTGAAGCAGAGCATGCCGCTCGAGGCATTGCTCGATGATCTCACTGCCAACCCGCCGCACCGGGTGCGCGGCACGGCGATTTTCATGGCCGGCTCACCCAAGGGTACCCCTCCGGTGTTGCTGCACCACTTGAAGCACAATCAGATTCTGCACCGGCAGGTGGTGTTGCTCTCTATCATTCCCGCTGACATGCCGTCGGTGCCGCGCGAAGAGCAGCTCGAAGTGACCGACTGTGGGCAGGGCTTCTTTCGCGTGTTGGCGCACTATGGCTTCATGCAGACCCCGAACGTGCCCTTGATTCTGAAGGAGTGCCGCAAAAAGGGTCTGGTGTGCGAGCCGTCAACCACCAGTTACTACCTGGGCCGTGAGACGCTGCTGACCAACGGCAAGTCGACGATGATGAAGTGGCGAAAAACGCTCTTCGCTTTCGTCTCGCGCAACGCACTGCCCGCCACCTCGTACTTCGGCATTCCCGCGGGGCGGGTGGTTGAGCTGGGCATGCAAATGGACCTTTGATTTCACCGAA
>JAIBBR010000056.1 GCA_019694575.1 Myxococcaceae bacterium | reverse complement strand
CCTAAGTTTCGCCCGTGTTGACGAAGAAGGCCCCATCAAAGCCAAACTCCCTTCGCGCGGCTTCGGCTATACCTTATGCCTAGCGATGAGACGCCTTTCTGCACCCCAACCTGCCGTGGGCTTCGACCTCGACGGACAAACGCTCCAAGGCCAGAGCCACGACACGGTCGCCAGCGCGATGCTCGCGTGCGGTGAGACGTTGTTCTCGCGCTCAATCAAATATCACCGGCCGCGCGGTGCCTTTTGCTTCAGCGGCGCGTGTGCCCAGTGCTTGATGCGTATTGACGGCGTGCCCAACTTACCGGCTTGCCAAACGCCGCTGTCGCCCGGCATGCGGGTTGAGCGGCAAAACGCTTTTCCCAGCGCCAAGGTCGACGTCTTTTCAATCACCGACTGGTTTTTTCCCAAAGGGTTGAACCACCACGAGCTCTTCGCCGGCGTGCCGCTCGCGGAAGACGTGATGGCCAAGGTGGCGCGTCAGTTGGCGGGGCTGGGCAAGCTGCCAGAAAAAGGTGCTCCGCCCATAGGCCCCTTGCAGGTTCGGCGCGTACCGCTGGCGATCATCGGAGGCGGCAGCGCGGGGCTTTCGGCCGCGTTGACTCTGGCGAAAGAAAAAGTGCCCTTCGTTCTTTTCGAGCGCACATTGCGGCCAGGGGGCCGATTGCGGCACGACGCCCCGTCGCCTGATGACCCACCCTTGCCTGACCGGTTGGGGCAAGTCGACTGGCTGCAACTGGAGTCGACCGCGCTGGGCATTTTCGAAGATGGCGGTGAACGCTTTTTCATCGTGCGTACTCCCACCGGTTTGCAGCAGGTGTTCTTTGGCAAAGCGCTGCTCGCGCTCGGCGGCTACCCGTCGATGTTGACTTTCGAAAACAATGACTTGCCTGGCGTCTTCGCAGGGGCCGCGGTGGCGCGGCTCATTCGCCAGTTCCGCCTATTGCCCGGCGAGCGCTTCGCCTTGGTGGGTGCTCTCGAAGACTGCGCTCCGTATGCCAAACTGCTGGGCGATCACCATGCCACCGTCGTTACCCCCGGCGGACCACCCGTTCGTGCCCACGGCGTCTCACACGTCACCGACGTTACCGTGTTGCAAGACGGCCAAGAGCGCAAAGTGGCGTGCGACACCATTGTGGTGTGCGCTAAAAATTCACCCAGCTTCGAGCTCGCCGAGCAAGGGGGCGCGCAGGTTCGCTTCAACCCAGCAACAGGCACCTTCGCGGTGGTGGCCGATGAGCAAGGTCTCGCCGCCCAAGGCCTGTACGTCGCAGGCCAACTGCTGGGGCCGGTGAGCGCCGCCGAAGCCGTGCTCTCGGGCCGCCGCGCCGCGCTGGCCATGGGAGGCAGCCCGTCATGAGCAAAGCGCTCGTCTGCCCGTGCGAAGACGTCACCACCGAAGAGCTGAACCACGCGCTCGCCAAGGGCTACCGCGACATGGAGTCGGTGAAGCGTTACACCGGCTTCGGCACCGGCATGTGCCAAGGCAAACAATGCCAGAGCACCGTGGCGCGTTACCTGTGTGAGCACGGCAAACTCGAAGCGCCGGCCCTGCACCCTTTCACTCCGCGGCCACCGCTGTTTCCGACTGAGCTTTCAACGTGGGCGTCGGGCCAGGTAGACCCGTCAATGGCGCCCGTCGGGGGCGTGCCGCATGTCGACGACACGCTCGAAACATCGCTCAAGCCGGCGGCGCCGGTACCCGCGCGCGCCAAAATCGTGATCATCGGCGGCGGGGTCATGGGCCTTTCGCTCGCGTACAACCTCACCCTGCTGGGCGAAACCGACATCGTGGTGCTCGACAAAAGTTACTTGTGTGCGGGAGCGTCGGGCCGCAACGGAGGCGGCGTGCGCATGCAATGGGGTACCGCGGCCAATGTGCAGCTGGCGCGTCGCTCCATCGAGTTGATGAAAGGCTTCGCCCGCGACATGGGCATCAACGTGTGGCTGCGCCAAGGGGGCTACCTCTTTCTCGCCAAGAGCCCCCAAGTGGCCAACCTGCTCTCGAAAAGCGCCGAGTTGCACAACAAGTACGGTGTGCGCACCCAAGTGCTGACGCCCGACGGCGCGCGCGACATCGTGCCGCAGCTATCGATGAAGGGCGTCACCTTGTGCGCTTACAACAAAGATGACGGGGTCATTTTTCCCTGGCCGTTCATGTGGGGCTACGCGCAGAAGTGCCAACAAAAAGGCGTGCAGATTGAAACCTTCACGCGGGTGCAAGGCTTTGAACAAAGCAGCGGGTTGATTCGCAAAGTACGCACCGATCGCGGCGACATCGCCTGCGACACCGTGGTGCTGGCGTCGGGCGCCTGGAGCCCCGAAATCGCCCGCCTCGCCGGAGTGGTGTTGCCCAACAAACCGCACCGACACGAAATTTGCTCGTCTGAGCCGCTGAAGCCGTTTTTGGGCCCGCTGGTGTCGGTGCTCGACAGTGGGCTGTACTTCAGCCAATCGATGCGCGGCGAAATCGTCGGCGGCATGGGCGACCCCCATGAGCCAGCGGCGATGCAAATGGGTTCTACTTTTCGTTTTTTGGCTCGCTACGGCCAAGCCATGACAGAACAAATGCCGCAGCTCGGGGCGATCAAAGTTTTGCGCCAATGGGCCGGCTGTTACGACGTCACGCCCGACAACAGCCCCATTTTGGGCCGCACGCCCGAGTTGTCGAACCTGCTGCAAATGTCAGGCTTCGTTGGGCACGGGTTCATGATGGCTCCCGCGGTGGCCGAGCGCATGGCCAGGTGGATGGCGACCGGCCAATCTGACGAGTTGTTTAGCCGCTTCACGTTGAACCGCTTCGCCGAAGGGCGGCTGGAGCGCGAAGACATGATTATCGGGTAATCAACCCGGCTTGGGCAGTTCGAACGGTACCAGCGCCGCGACTTTCTTGAGCAGGCGGTCAAGCTTGAGCGGTTTGGGCACGACGATCGCTCCGGCGGGAGCCAATTCAGGCTGCCCCGTCGACACCACCACCGGAATTTTCGCCAGCACCGGGTCGGCTTGCATCGCGCGGAACACCCCGCCACCGTCGATCACCGGTAACCCCAAGTCGAGAATCACCACATCAGGCGGCGACCCGCCTTGCGTCAACCGCTTGAGCGCTTGCGCGCCATCGCGCGCAGTCGACGCGCGATAGCCCTTGGCTTCGAAAGCGGCTCTCAAAGAATCGCGGGTGTCGGTGTCGTCGTCGACGATCAGCACGTGCCTCGGCGCGGCCGCGTTGTCAGATCGCACCGCGACACGTGGGAGCCGTAATGTGAAGCACGTGCCGTGCGGCTCGGCTGATTCAACTGTCACGTTGCCACCGTGCGCGAGCGCGATTTGCTGCGCGATGAACAACCCTAACCCCAACCCACCGCCGCGCGCCTTGGCGGCGCCAGTGCTTCGACTGCGAAAGGGGTCGAAAATCACCGGCAACAATTCGGGTGGAATCACGCCTTGGTTGCGAACTTTGATTTGAATGTCGAGCGCAGTGCCTTCAATCGCCACCTCGACTTTCGACTCAGGCGCGCCGTGATGCAGCGCGTTGGCCAACAAATTTGAAAACACTTGGAGCAGCCGGTGGGGGTCACCCGAGGTGTTGACATCGCCATGAATTTCGATGGCCACCTGCCGCTCGGGAAAAGCGATGCGCAGCTCCTCGCAGGAGCGCTTCACCAACGCACCCAGGTCGACCGTTTCACGGGCCCGCACGAAACCCAACCCGCCGGCCAGCCGCGCACGGGTCAAGTCGAGCATCTGATCAATCATTTCGGTCATGCGCTTGCCGGCGTTAATCACCTTACGGGCAATCAACACGTCGGCTTCGTCTTTCAGCTGGGGCACCAAAAGCTGCGCGCCGGTGAGCATGGCCCCCAAGGGGCTGCGCAAGTCGTGGCCCAAAATACCTACGAACATTTCATTTAGACGCAAGGCGTTGGCCAGCTCTCGCTTCTGCCGGTACAACTCCAGAAAAACATCGGTCTTGCCTTGCAGTACCCGTGGCTCGATCGGCTTGAAGAGAAAGTCGACCGCGCCGGTGTTGTAACCTTTGAAGACACGCTGGGGGTCTTTTGACCCAGCGGTGACAAAGATAATCGGTACGTGCTTGGTGCGTTCGGCGCCGCGCATCAACTCGGCGAGCTCGAAGCCGTCCATTCCTGGCATGTGCACGTCTAAGAATGCCAGCGCGAGCTCGTGCGCCAACATCAACTCGAGCGCCTCGGGCCCTGAACGTGCCGACAAAATGCAGACGTCGTCGCGTTTGAGCAGCGCCTCGAGCGCCACCAGGTTTTCGGGCGTGTCATCGACGATGAGAATTTTTGTGTTCTCAGAATTCATTTCGCTACCCTCACCGGCTCGCACGAAGCGAGCAACGCGCCGATGTCGACGGCGCTCAAAACATGGGTCGGCCCCGCCACCCGCAACCCCGCCCCAGGCATCACCGGTACCAGGGCAGTCTCGGGGGCCTGCACGATGGTGAGGCCTCCCGCTTCTTTGATTCGCAGCAGCCCCCGGGCACCGTCTTCGTTGGCGCCGCTCAACAACAAACCCACCACGTGATCGCCGAACGCGTCGGCGGCCGACTCGAAAAGCACGTCAATCGACGGCCGTGAATAATGCACCTGGTTATCGACCGAGAGCGAGAAGCACCCGCCTTTCTCGAGCAGCAAATGGTAGTTCGGAGGCGCCACGTAGAAGTGCCCCGGCACCATCGGCTCTTTGTCGTCAGGCTCTTTCACCTTAAGCGCGCTCTTGTTCATCAACAGCCGCGGTACATGGCTGGGGCTGGCAGCCGGCAAGTGAAGCGCCAGCACCAGTGGAACGGAAAAACCTTCTGGCAAGAGAGGAACGATGACATTCAAAGCGTCAATGGCTCCCGCGGACCCGCCGATCACAATTGCCCGCACCCGCTTACCCGCAGTCAGTTCGTTCATAACCTTTGGTACAGCCGCTCTTCTGGAACCAGCTCCAAGAATGCATCAGCGTGTTTTGAAAAACGCAGCGACTCGCGTTGCCCCAACCCCAGAAAACCCTTTCGCCGCAATGAGTCGCGCATCACCCCCAGCGCGCGGTCTTGCAACTCGGTGTCGAAATAGATGAGCACGTTGCGACACGACACCAGCTCGACTTCAGCGAACGCAGTGTCGGTGGCCAAGCTGTGGTCAGAAAAGAGAATCGCCTTGCGCAAGCCACGGTCGAGCACCACCGACGAATTGTTGGCGGTGTAGTAGTCAGACAACGAGGCCCGCCCTCCCGCCTGCAGGTAGCTTTGGCTGAAGCGCGCGAAACGCCGCAAATCGTAAATGCCGTCTTCGGCGACGCGCAGGCTCGAGGGGTTGATATCGGTGGCGTAAATCAACGTACGGCTGAGCAGCCCTTCTTCAGCGAACAGAATCGCCAGTGAGTACGCCTCTTCACCAGTGGCGCACCCTGCCACCCACACTTTGAGCGATGGGTACGTCTGCAAGTAGGGCACGACTTTTTCGCGAATCGACTTGTAGTACGACGGGTCGCGAAACAAATCGCTCACCTGCACGGTGAGAATTTCGAGCAGGGCGCCAAACAAATGCGGTTGGTGCAACACTTGGTTCTGCAGTTCAGAAACGGTGGCGCACCCGAAGTGCGTCAGCGCCGCCGCCACCCGCCGTTTGAGCGAAGCCTCGGCGTATTGACGAAAGTCGTAGTGGTACTTTTTAAAAATGGCATCGAGCAGCGACGAGAGCTCGAACCCGTTGTTGGCCGGAGCATTCATTTCGGCAGCCACACCCGGGCGAGCGACAGCAGCTTGTCGACGTCGAGCGGCTTGGCAATGTAGTCATTGGCACCCGCGGCGAGACAGTTGTCGCGATCGTCAGCCATGGCCTTGGCGGTCAACGCGATAATCGGCAGCGACGCGTGCTGCGGCATTTTACGAATTTGCCGCGTGGCTTCGAGGCCGTCCATCTCGGGCATCATGATGTCCATCAGCACCAAGTCGACACCGGGGTTGTTGGTCAAATGCGTCAATGCCTCTTTGCCGTTACGGGCGATTTCGACTTTGGCTCCCTTGGGTTCTAAAACGCTCGACAGCGCAAAAATATTGCGTACGTCGTCTTCAACCACCAACACCCGGCGGCCTTCGAAGACAGCCTCGCGGTGACGGGCGTCGCGCAGCATGCGTTGACGATCGACGGGCAGCTCGGCTTCGACTTGGTGAATGAAGAGCGTGACTTCGTCGAGCAGCCGATCAGGCGAACGCGCACCTTTGACAATGATTGAACGCGAATACTTGCTCAAGCGCTCTTCGTCTTCTCGAGAAAGCGAACGCCCGGTGTACACAATCACCGGAGGAAAGCCGTACTGCAGTTTCTGCGACATCTCTTCGAGCACTTCGAAACCGCTGCGGTCAGGCAGCGTCAGGTCCATCACCAGGCAGTCGAAGGTCGACCGTGACAATTGTTCTAGCGCTTCGGCACCGGTGCCCACCGCCACTGTCTGCACGTTGTCGCTGGCGAGCAGTTGGCAAGTGCTGGCGCGCAACGCTTCGTCGTCTTCGACAATCAGCACCCGCCGCATTTTTTGCATGAACTTCGCTTCGAGCCGTCTGAAGGCATCGATCAACTTCTCACGCATGATGGGCTTGACGGCATAACCCACCGCGCCCATTTCGAGGGCCGCTCGGGTGTGATCAGACACCGACATCACATGCACCGGCACGTGGCGGGTCGCGGGCGTGTGTTTGAGCGCGTCGAGCACCGAGAGCCCCGAGCGATCAGGCAGCCCGACGTCGAGCACGATGGCGCTGGGCACGTACCGGGTGGCGAGCGCCAAGCCGTCTTGTGCTGTGGTAGCGACGAGCACCAAGAAGTCGAGCTCGTGCGCCAAGTCTTGCATCACCCGAATGAACGCCACGTCGTCTTCGATGATCAAAATAGAGCGCGACTTGGGGGTCCACTTTTCGCGGTCGTCAGGCACCGGGGGCAGAGCGATCGCCATCGACGGTGAAGGCGGCACCAAGGTGGGGCTCGAACGTGGCGCCCTGATGCTGCGCGGCGGCGTCACCGCCACCGCGGCGGTATGCCGCTCTGGCAACACCAAAGTAAAGGTGCTGCCACGCCCAGGAGCGCTTTCGACCGTCAGCTCACCTCCGAGCAGCCGCGCCAGGTCGCGCGAAATGGAAAGACCCAAGCCCGTGCCGCCGTAACGGCGGTGCGTGGTGCCGTCGGCCTGGCGAAAGGCCTCGAAGATCACCTGGTGTTGCTCGTGGGCAATGCCGATACCGGTGTCACGCACCGAAAACACCACGTCGTTGTTTTCACCGCGACGGGCATTGAGCGTCACCCCACCCCGTTCAGTGAACTTGAGCGCATTCGAAAGCAGGTTCTTGAGAATTTGCTGCAGCCGCGTGGGGTCGGTCTGAAAACCGCTCGAAACACCGTTCTCGACATGCATGTCAAGCTCGAGGTGCTTATCGGCGGCGATCGGGCTGAACACATTGTTCAGCTCGTCGAACACCTTCGCCACGGCGACTGGCTCGGGGCGCACGTCGAGCTTGCCAGCCTCGATTTTCGACAGGTCTAAAATGTCGTTGATCAACGTGAGCAAGTCGTTGCCGGCCGAATAAATGGTCTGCGCGTACTTCACGTATTCTGGGCTCAGGCTGCCGTCGCGGTTGTCGACCAGCAGCTTCGCCAAAATCAGCGTGCTGTTGAGCGGCGTGCGCAGTTCATGCGACATGTTGGCCAAGAATTCAGACTTGTACTCGTTGGCCCGCTGCAAATCGGTCTGCGCCCGCGCCAAATAGTCGCGCTGATGTTCGAGTTGCTTGGTGTGCGCTTCGAGTTGCGAATTGCTCTGTTCAAGCACGGCCTGTTGGTTCTGCAGCTGCTTTTGCGACTCTTGCAGCGCGCGGCTTTGCTCTTCGAGCTCTTCGTTCTGCACCCGCAGCTCTTCTTGTTGCGTTTGCAGCTCTTCGGCTTGCCGCTGGGTTTGTGTCAACAAGGCGCGAAGTGACTCGTTCTGCTCAGCGGCACGAACGGCGACCGCCACCGATTCACCGACCCGCTGCAGCAAGTCGAGTACACGGGGCTGAACGGGGTGCAGAAAGCCAAGCTCGAGTACCGCGTGGGTGACTTTGCCGTGCCGCGCAGGTACCACCACGACCTGCACCGGAGCCGCTTCGCCGGTGCCTGAACGCACCTGCAAGTATTCAGGCGGCAGCGAACGCAAATCGACCACCCTGCCGTTCACCGCTGTCTGGCCCACCACACCTTCATGTTCACCAAACGAATCGGGGTCGGCGGCGCGCGCGGCCAAGGCAAAACCCGCGCGGCGGTGCCAGCGCTTGTTCTCTTTGACGAAGCCCGCTCCCACGTCGGCCTTGGCGTAGGCAGCCAGGGTGACCAAACAGTCGCTCAACACCTGGGCGGGCGACTTTTCGCCGTGCATGGCATCGGTCACTTGCACCAAACCTTGGCGAACCCAACTCTCATCGTCGACCAGCTGACGAGAGGCGCGTTCAGCGGCGATCGCCGTCTCGAAGGTGCGGGCGACAGAACGCAGCTGCGCCCGCGACAGAAACGCGAGCAATACCGCTACCGTGCCGAGTACCCCAAAAAAGACGACCTTGGTGGTCGCCACCGATTCTTGCGCCGCAATGAAGCGGCTTTTGAGCAGCCCTTCTTCGACGGCAATGCCCTCTTCGAGCACTTGGCGGAGGCTGTCCATTCGCGATTTGCGCTCACGCACTTGTTCGAGGCTCTTTTCTACCGACAGATCGGTGCCCTGCAAAATCGGCCCCACGGCCGAACGCCACGCGTCGTAGCGTTTTCGCGCCTCATCGAAGCGAACCTGCTGTGCCGGGTTGTCGGCGACCAAGTCTCGCAGCCGCGTAAAACTTTCGTACGGTGTCTGCCGGTCGAAATTTTCGAGAAATCTTCGGTCGTTGGAAAACAGGTACCCACGCAGCATGGCTTCTTGATCGAGAATCGACAGCTTGATGGCGAGCGCCTGCTTGACGACGCCCGACGTGTGATCAACCCAATCGTTGTATTCAGCGAGCACGAGCAGCTGCCGGCCGAGTACGGCTCCCAAAAAAAGGAGCAACCCTACCGGCACCCACAAAGCCCAAGTGAGGCGACGCGATACGAAACTGCGCTGCTCGGCTTCGAGCGTGGGCATGGCCAAGTGCTCCTTCCTGCTTGGGGTTCAAAAGAGCTGTGACATGAGAAATGGCGCGAGGAGTCTTTTCGTCTTGAGAGCGCTTAACCCATTACGCACAGGCATGACAGCTCTGCCCTTCAACGGCTGACCATTCGAAAGGCGAAGTCCGTAGCCACGCGCGCCCATGATGCGTTACTTTGACGCGCGCTTCGCACCTCATCGCGGCGACTTTCTCCAACAGGGGAGTTTTTTCAAAACAATGTGGGCTGCACTGTTGTTGAGCATGACCGTGGGCGCGGCCAAAGCTGACGAGCCGGTCAAGCTCGCGTTACCCGGTTTTAATTTCGTCAAAGTCGAGCCCGAGCTGGCCAGTTTTTTTAGCGAACATTTCGCGCAAAAGCTCACTTTCGAAAAAGTGAAAGTCACTACCGCGGCCGACATCAGCACTCTGCTCGGCTTCGAGCGGCAAAAGGAGCTGCTCGGTTGCGCCGACAATGCCCAAAGCTGCATCGCCGAGCTCGCCAACGCGCTGGGGGTCGACGGCTTGGTGGTGGGCAGCATTGGAAAATTCGGCGACAACTTTCAGGTCAACGTCAAGACCTTGTCAGCCACTGACGGGCGCATGTTGTGCGCTTATTCGACCAATGTGAAAGGCGAGCAAGAAGTGTTGGCCGCGCTCGACAAAGCCGCCGCCAGCTTCGCCATGCAATTGAAGAAGCAATTCAACCGCACCGACCCGCAGCGAAAAAAAGGGGGCGTGCTCGCCGACGCCATCACCCTCACCACGCCGGGGTTGAAGCGGGTGGGTATCGACAAGCAGCTCGGCAGCTTCTTAGAAGAGCACTTGGTGCAGCAATTCGTTTTCAACAAAATCGCGCTGGCCACGCCGAAAGACATTGCCACCTTGCTGGGGCAAGAACGGCAGCGGCAGTTGATGGGTTGCTCTGATTCGTCGCAATGCCAGGCCGATTTGGCCACCTTGATGAACGCTGACGCGGTGCTCACCGGGCAGGTCGCCAAACTCGAGGGCAAATTTCAGATCAACTTAAAAGTGGTGGGTGCCACTTCGGCCACGTCGCTGTCGGTTTTCGCAGGGTCGGCCCAGAGCCTTGAAGCGCTGTTGCCGTTGATCAACGCGGGCACGAAGCAAATCGCGGCTGAGCTGAAAACCAAAATTTCTGATGAACGGGCGTTGCGCGCACCGATGCCGGCGAAGAGCACACTCGACGGTGGAACGGCCGATGCGCCGCTCGCCACGACGGCCTCCGAGCCCAAACTGCTCCCAGCTCAAATAGAGCCCGTGCTCAAAACGACGCCCGCGCCAAAGCTGGAAAAACCGCGTTATCGCCATTGGCCGTTTGCGCCCACGATCGCCGGCAGCGCGCTGTTGGCAGCTGGCGCCATCTCGACCATCGTCGGAGCCGCGATTGAACCCAATTACTATGACGACACGGGCCGAGACGCGCTCATTTGGGGCGGCGTCGGTGGCATGAGCGCAGGCGCCGCGTTGTTTATGACAGCCGCCATCATGTACGCAGTGAGTGACGAGCCGCCTCCCGACGCTGCGCCGCTGCCGATGACCGAGCCACCGATAGTGAACGCGCCTGTTGCGCCGCCGCCGAACAGCTCAGACTTCTTGATGCTCGACGGAGGTCAGTAAAGTTCCGCCAGCTGTAGAACGCTCTTAAATTGCCGTACCTCGGAGGGAGTACCGACATGAAACATTTCAGCTTTGGCCTCATTGCAACTGCTTTGGTGTTGTCTACGGCACAGGCCCGCGCGCAAGACACGGCAGATGAAACGGCCCCCGCTCACGATGGCCATTGGTCGGTGCTCAGCGGTCGCACGGTGGGCGAAGGCACTTTCGTGGTTCACCCTGAAGTGGGGTACCCCGGTGTGTCCGCCACGTTCATCTATGGCATGAGCGACAAAGTCGATGTCGGAGGCCGCTTGGGCTTCGACTACGGTAGCCGTGTGTCGCTGGGCATTTCTCCCGGCCTCTTTCTGCAGGGCCACGTCAAGCTGAGCTTGATGAAGCGAGCGAAAGTCAGCTTGGCGCTCGTGACGGAGCCTGGCCTGGCCTTCATCTTCGTTCAGCCGACACTCATGGCCATCATGTTTCCCATCTTCATGCAGCTTGGCATTCACCCCACCGACGCATTGGCAATCGTGATCGGCATGGACCTGGACATGGGCGTCGTGATTCCGCTCGCGGCTGGCTACACGATTGGTTTCGCGATGCCGATTGGGTTTGGGCCAGGCCTTGAGTACCGTGTCGATGAAAGCTTGGCACTGACGCTGAACTTCCGATTTGGCCCCGGCGTCGGCATCAATCAATTCGGGGCCAACGTTGGCTTCGGTTTCAAGGCCCTGCTCGGCGTCGCCATCAAAATCTAAACCTGCATGTCAGTCTCCGAGCTCTGCCAGAGCTGCGCGCTGTGTTGCAACGGCGCGCTGTTTTCGCACGTACCGGTAGAGCCCGAAGAAGTCATCGCCTTGCGGGTGCTGGGCGTCAGCTCGCACACCCGCCCTGACGGCACGGTGGCAATGGAGCAACCCTGCACCGCGCTACAAGGCAACCGCTGCGGCATTTACGCGCAGCGGCCCAAACGGTGTCACGAGTTCAACTGCCTGCTCGCCAAAGCGCTGCACGAAGGCGAGACCACGCTGAACGAAGCGCTCGAAATCGTGCGTGAGGCAAAAGAAAAATTCGCCGCCCCGGCTCAAGCGCATTTGACCGGCCGCTCGCTGCGAGATCACCTGGCGATGTATTTCGTACGACGCCGCGCAGCTTTCAAAGCTAAGAAGTGACGCGTGACGCCGCCTCCTTCACCGTCAATCTCTGAAGACGACATTGACTACCACGAGCGACAAGACCCCCATCGCCGCGCGGGCGAAGTCTCTGAAGTCATTCTCGGAGCTCAGGACGGCCTGGTGAACGTACTCGGCGTGGTGCTCGGTGTCGCCGCGTCGACCGGCAACAACCACGTGGTGCTGGTGGCGGGCTTGGCCACTACTTTCGCCGAGTCGATTTCGATGGCCGCGGTGGCCTTCACCTCTTCACGCGCCAACGCCGCGCACTTCGAAGCCGAGCGCAAACGCGAGTACCGTCATCTGCGCAAGGTGCCAGCGCTAGAAAAAGAAGAAGTGCGTGAAATTTACCGCTCCAAGGGCTTCGAGGGCGACCTGCTCAATCAAATCGTCGAGACCATTACCCACAACCCCGATGTTTGGGTGGCGTTGATGATGGCCGAAGAGCACCGCATTGCCCCCGTCTCGCACGGCGAATCACTGCGCGCGTCGTGGGTGGTGGGCCTGGCTTCGCTGGTCGGTTCACTGTTTCCACTGGTGCCCTTCTTGTTCTTCGCTCCCAAAACCAGCATGGCGGTGGCGGTGGCAGCGGCGGGCGCCGCGCTCTTTGCCATCGGCATCTACAAAGCGAAACGCACCGTCGGTAAGCCCTGGCGCAGCGGCCTCGAGCTGCTCACCATCGGCTTGATGAGTGCGGTGCTCGGCTACGCCATTGGCGCCATCTTTCAAGTGCCGGTGTAAACACGTGCCCTGCCTTCACCAAACTGCTAAAAAGGCGGGGCGGTTTTTTAAAAAAAAAGGGGAGTTCTCACATGCATATGAAAAAGCTTGCCGTGCTGGCGTTGGCGGCGTCGTTCTTTGGCGGCTGCAACTGCGTCGGGCGTGAATTCACCATCAAGAAAACCTTCACCGTCAACGCCGGCGCACAAGACGCGCTTTGCCAAGACGAGCGGCTCGAAGTGAACTTGGCCGACGACAGCGCTTTTGCGAGCGTGAAGAGCAACATCGCCAGCATCGAAGTGCGTGGCGTCGCGGTGCGCGTCAAAAACCCCAAAATTCAAGACGACTCAATCGTCACCAAAGGCAGCGGCGAAGTGCGCATTGCCGATTCGGCCACGGGCGCAGCGTCAACGTTGAGCACGTACGGCGACGTGGCGATCACCGCCGAGAACTACAAACAAATCGAATTCGACAAAGAGGCGGCCAACAAGCTGGCGGCGTTGGCGCTCAAGCCTCCCTTCACTTTCTTCATCGAGTCACATGGCTGCAATGACGCCGTGCCCGCGCGGTACAGCTTCGACGTCGAGCTGACGCTCTATGCGTCGGCGAAGTTGTTCTAATTTTTCGGCAGCGCTCTTCACTTCATCGTGGCGAAGGTGGCTCTCGAAAGAGTGACTCACCTTCGCCATTCGTGTTTCTTCAATCGTTTCTTTTAAGTTACACGGTCACCGCACGTGACTGAAAAAACCCCATTGGCTCCCTCGCGCGGCAAGTGGTTACTCGCGCTGCTCTGCATCGCCCTCACCTGCTACCTGGCCGCGGTCGCCGCGGCGACAGTGAAAGTGTCTTGGGGTATCGGCGCGGCGAAAGACGAATTTCCCGGAAACATGTGGGTACAGGCTTTGGTGCGGTGGGACTCGGGTTGGTACGCCCAAATTGCACGCGAGGGCTACACCTATACGCCGGGCGTCGCCAGCTCGGTCGCCTTCTTTCCCGCGTACCCGTTGGCGATGCGCACCTTGAGCTTCACCGGGCTGAACACCTTCGTCAGCGGCATTTTCTTGAGCGCGTGGTGCGGGTTGCTCGGGCTGATCGTTTTTTACCAGTGGGCCAAGACACTCAAGTCTGAAAAAGACGCGCTCGCCGCCACCACGCTGTTCGCGCTCTACCCTTTTTCGTTCTACCTGTATGGCGTCGTCTATTCTGACGCACTCTACCTGCTGCTCGGCGCGGGCGCATTTCTGGCGGTCGAAAAACGCAAGCTGCCTTGGGCGATTTTGCTCGGGGCCTTGGCCACCGCGACCCGTCCCATTGCTCCCGCGTTGGTGCTGGGGTTGCTGCTGCGCAACCGAGAGCTGCGCAAACAAGAAGGGTGGACCGTCTCGTTGCTCGACGGGGTTCCGCTGCTCGCCGCCGCCGGCTTCGTCGCGTACTGCTATTTTTTGAAGCAACACTTTGGTGACGCTTTCGCCTTTGCCACCACCCAGGGAGCTCCCGGTTGGGACCAAGCGCCCGGCCTGCGCACCTGGCTCAAGCTGCCGCTGTGGGAGCTGCTCATCAACGAGCCGCGACCCGGCGTATTTCTGCGTCACGGCACCCATGCGCTGTTGACGTTGGGCCTGCTGGCGCTCGCATGGCCGGCGCGAAAACTGCTCAGCAATGCTTACGCGATGTACATTTTTCTCGCCGTCGGCATACCCGCGGTGTCGACCAAAGACTTCATGGGCCTCGGCCGCTATGCCATCGCCGCCTTTCCCGTTTTTCTCGTCGCGTCGTTGTTGCTTTCCAAACGGGCGCCCGTGGCCCTTACCGCCCGGGTGGCTTGCGGTGCGGCGTTGATTGCCCTCTCGGCCGCTTACGGCGCAGGTGTCTACGTCAGCTAAGGGCTTGTAACCGTGACAGCCATGCGCGCACACGCATTTTTTGTAGCGCATTGCCACACCCTTTCATTTTCTTTTCGCAGCGCACCGCGTGGGCATGGCGAATGCAGCCACGGCTTCGCCAACGGGAGACATTCATGCACACGACTTTCAACCGTTCGTTCATCGTTCTGTTGTCAGCGCTTGGGGCCTTTGGCTGCAGCCACGTGCAATCGCGCGAAATGAGCGCCGCCGAGCACCGTCAACAGGCGGCTTTGCATGCATCAGCCGCGGAGCGCGAACGGTCACAGTTCGACCCCACCGCGACTGGCGTGGTGCCGTCTCCACCGCCGACTTTCGACGACACGGGCGACTGGAGCTGGAGCTACAACCCCACGAGCCACCACTTGGCTCAAGCCGACGAAGAAATGCGCCAAGCTGCGGCACACCTGAGCGCCGCGAAAGAGCTGGAGCGCTTCGAAGACAAAGCATGCGCAGGCGTTTCGATTGAGCAGCGCGCAAGCTGCCCCCTGCTCGCCTCGTGGGTGAGCCGCGTCGACGAGAACAAAAAGGGGTTGGTGCTGCACTTGAAGCCCGGCATCTCGAGTGACAGTACCGCCAAGGTGCTCAACTGCCATTTGGCGTATGCCTATGCACAAGGCTTCGATCGGCCTTCATGCCCCTTGTTCGTCAGGGGGCTGACCATTGGCTCCAAGCCGCCCAATCAAGTCGAATTCGTCGGCCAGACAGCTGAAGCGGTGCGTGCCCTGAACCAGCAAGCCCGCCGGGTTTTCTTGTCGACACAACGGGCTCCCACTTCTCAGCGGTAGCGACGCCGGGCAGGTCTGGTGCCGGCCGCACATCTGTGACATGCAGCCGGCACTTTGATTCGTCTCGACAACATCGGCGCGCAACACGGCAAGCAGATTCTCTTCGTGGGGGCTTCGGCCGCCATTCACCGCGGTGAAAAAGTGGGGCTGGTGGGCCCCAACGGAGCGGGCAAATCGACGCTCTTTCGGTACATCACCAAAGAAGAAGAGCCCGACGAAGGCCAAGTCTCGGTCGATAAAGGCATTACGCTCGGCTACTTTCGCCAAGACGTCGGCGAAGCACATGGGCGGCCCGTGATCAACGAAGTGATGGACGGCGCGGGCCCCGTGTCTGCCGTGGCCGCCGAAATGAAGTCGCTCGAAGCCGCGTTGGCTGACCCCGAGCGCGCCGACGAGATGGAAGCGCTGATTGAGCGCTTTGGCGACGTGCAGGCCCGTTACGACGCGCTCGGCGGCTATGCGCTCGAAGGCAAAGCACGCGAAATTCTGGCCGGCTTGGGCTTCTCGCCCGAAATGATGGACGGCGATATCGGTGCGCTGTCGGGCGGCTGGAAAATGCGCGTGGCGCTGGCCCGCATTCTCTTGATGCGGCCTGACGCGATGCTCCTCGACGAGCCCTCGAACCACTTAGACCTCGAATCGCTGCTCTGGCTCGAGAGCTTTTTGAAGGCGTACGACGGCGCTCTGCTGATGACTTCGCACGACCGCGAGTTCATGAAGCGGGTGTGCACGCGCATTCTCGAAATCGACGGAGGCGAGCTCAACAGCTACGCCGGCGACTACGACTTTTACGACGCGCAACGGGCGCTCAACGAAAAGCAGCAGCAAGCCGCGTATGAGCGGCAGCAAGCGATGCTGGCAAAAGAAATTGCCTTCATCGAGCGTTTCAAAGCCCGCGCCAGCCACGCCGCGCAGGTACAGTCACGGGTAAAAAAGCTCGATAAGATTGAAAAACTCGAGCCACCCAAGCGCCGGCAGAAGGTGATGTTCGAATTCAAGCCACCGCCGCGGTCGGGCGAAGACGTGGTGAAGCTGGCTGGCGTCAATAAGGCGTACGGCAGCAAGGTCATTTACCAAGGCCTCGACTTCTTGGTGCGCCGCCGCGAGCGCTGGTGCGTGCTGGGGGTCAACGGCGCCGGCAAGTCGACGTTGCTCAAACTGGTGACCGAGACGTCGAACCCCGATGCCGGCCAGGTCACTTTGGGCGGCAGCGTGAAGCTCGGCTATTTCGCCCAGCACGCGATGGACATTCTCGACGGCCAGAAAACCGTGTGGGACACCCTGGTCGACGCTTTTCCCCGCGCGTCGATTGGCTCGTTGCGCAGCTTGGCGGGCTGCTTCGGGTTTTCAGGCGAAGAAATCGAAAAAGGCGTGCGCATTTTATCGGGCGGTGAAAAGGCCCGGCTCGTCTTGGCGATCATGCTTTATGACCCGCCGAATTTTCTGGTGTTAGACGAGCCCACCAACCACTTAGACATGACGACCAAAGAGATGCTGATCGAAGCGTTGAAGCCCTTCGAAGGCACCTTGCTTTTCGTGTCGCACGATCGCCACTTCTTGGCCGAGCTGTCCAACCGGGTGCTCGAGTTGACCCCCGAAGGCGTGGTGCCCTACGGCGGCGGGTACTCTGAATACGTGGCCAGAACCGGGCGTGAAGCCCCTGGGTTACGCAGCGACAGCGAAAAATAGTACAGAGGGCAAAGCAATTCGCGCCAAATAAAACCACTCAACGCGCTGGTTTTCTTGATGAAAAGGGACTAGCTCTGGGCTGTCCCGCCGATTACCCGGCTGGACGACTGGCAAATGGGTGCCGGTGATCACGAACAAGGCAGACAGATGGCGACTGGAACTGTGAAGTGGTTTAACGACGCAAAGGGGTTTGGTTTCATTACTCAAGACGGTGGGGGCGAAGACGTGTTCTGCCACCACACCGCCATTCAATCTGACGGCTTCCGCACTCTGAGCGAAGGACAGAAGGTGGAGTTCGATGTCAACAAGGGCCCCAAGGGCCTGCAGGCTGCCAACGTTCGCGTGATCAGCTGATTTTATTGCAGTACCCGGCGCTCCCGCTTGGGTTCACAGCCAGGCGGGGCGCTTCCCTCTTCGCGTCGTTATTACTCCCTCAACCCAGGAGGCACTTCGTGTCCCACCCGAGCGCTTCGAAACGACAAAAAGAGATTGCACGGCTTGAACGCCGCAAGGCCAAAGAAGCAGATCGCGCGCAACGCCGCGAAGATCGATCGAACCGTCCCGTTCGCGACGATGGTGTCGACCCTGACATTGCGCACATCATTCCGGGGCCGCAACCCGTTCTCGAGTAGGCCTTCGCTGTGGTGGCCGGGCTCGCTGATATCAAGCTTCGCGACCCGCGGCTCCAAAGCGCGTTACGCAAGGTCAACCGCGCCGCCTTTCTCGATGAAGAGGTGCGAGAGCAGGCCGCGTACGATCGCCCCGTTCCCATTGGGTATGAGCAGACCACCAGTCAACCTTCGTTGATCGCCTTTATGATCGACGCGTTGGAGCTGCCTTCACAAGCGCGGGTGCTCGAAATTGGCACCGGCTCTGGCTACCAAACCGCGCTGCTGGCTGAAGTCGCCGCCGAGGTTTACAGCATCGACATCGTCGAGCCGTTGCTCATTAAGGCACAGCACGTGCTTCAATCGCTCGGCTACCAAAACATTCAACTTTGCAAAGGCGACGGCTACTTGGGCTGGCCCGAAGCAGCTCCATTTGACGGCATCGTGATGTCGGCAGGGGCGGCACGGTTGCCTGCCCCACTTCTCGAGCAGCTTGCGCCCAACGGCCGGCTGATTGCGCCGGTGAAGACCGAGGCGGGCATGGTGCTGCAGCGGGTGCGCCGCACCCAAGACGGCCTCATGACCGAAGACCTGCTGCCCGTGGCATTCGTACCTCTCACCGGGCCTTTGGCCGATCGCGATCGTCAATAAATGGCTTCTGATTCAGCGACTGAACCAGCGTCGGCTACGTTGCCCCGCTATACGCCGTTCGCCGCTCCGGCCGCCCTGATTGCGCTGCTCACGGTGCGCGTGTGGGCGATGGGCGAGAGCTATTTTTTGCGCGACTTTCTCACCAACTTCATTCCTCTTCGGGCGTACTTGCGGCAGAGCTTGGCGCAAGGGTGGGCTCCGTTTTGGAACCCGTACATCGGCGGCGGCTTACCGATGCTCGCCGAGCCGCCCGCCAGCGCTCTTTACCCCGTGGGTTGGCCGAGCCTGCTCTTCGCCGATCAAGCTTGGGCCTATTCGGTGCTGGTCGACTTTCACTTGCTGCTCGGTGCATGGGGCGTCGCCTGGTTGATGCGCCGGCGCGTGTCGGCCGCGGCGACCACGCTCTCGGCGCTCGCCTTCGCCATGGCCGGGTTGATGGTGAGCAACCGCACCAACGGTTGCTGGGCCCTCGCTTACGCCTGGGCGCCGTGGTTTTACGCGGCCCTGCTCTATTTGCGCGACCAGCCTTCGCTCGCGCGCGCGGCACCGTTGGCCGCGGTGTGGGGGCTGCAGCTGTTGGTGCCCGAGCCGCAGATCGTTTATTTAGAAGGCCTGTCGGTGCTTTGCTTCTTGGGCCGCGACTGGCGCCGCAATGGCCAGTGGCTGCTCACAGTTTCTCTCGCCGCTGCCCTCGCCTTGCTGCTCGCAGGGCCCGCGCTGTGGCCAATGCTCGACACGCTGCCTTTCACCAACCGCGGTGCCATGACGCTGGCCGACACCGCTCACTGGCAATGGCACCCGGCACGCATGTGGGAATGGGTGATGCCGCCCTGTTGGGGAGACATCACTCCCACCACCACCTTCTGGGCCGGCTCGCTGGTGACGGGCCCGTACTTCAACTTTTACTTTTCGAGCTTGTACCTGGGCGTACTCGCGCTGCCCCTGCTGACGATGGCGGTGCGTACCAAAGGCCGCCAGCACTGGCCGCTGTGGGCGGGCGCGGCGCTGTGCATCGTGGCGTCGCTGGGCATGCGCACCCCGGTGTACGGCTGGCTGCACGACGGGCTGCCGCTCTTCGGGCTTTTTCGTTACCCCGAGCGTTTGTGGCTGCTGCCCACGTTGGGTGCATGTTTGGCCATGGGGGTGGGGCTCGACGCGTGGCTTGAAGCCGCTCCCAAGGTGAAGGTCGCGGTGTTGGTGGTGCCCGCGGTGACAGTGCTGGCTGTCGCCGCCGCGCCTTCGCTGCTGGGTGCTTCGCTCGGCCTCGAGGCTCCAGCCGACCCGATTCGCAGCAGCGCTTTGCACGCCGTGGCATTCTTGGGGTTGGCCGCCACCGCGGCGTTTTGGCGCTCGCCCTGGCGAGGCTGGGCCGTGGCACTCGTCGTTGCGTTCGACCTGTGGGTGGCCGCCATGCCGCACCAAGCGTCGTGGACACCACCCGACATCGCCTTGCCGCCCCCGAGCGAAGGCCGCCGACTGGTGCTGCAAGCCGACGTGTCACAACTGCTCTCGCGCTTGCCGCCTGAGCCCGCTACCCGACGCGCCGTCGAGCTGCAAACGTGGCGCCCCAATTGGAACGTGCTTGGCCGCATACGCACCACCAATGCGGTGAGCTCGCTCGAATTGAAGCGGCGCGATCTGCTGCTCAAAGGCATTGGCCCTGAAGCATCAGCAGTGATGTACGGCACGGAATGGCTGGTCGCCCGGCCTGGCATGCCGTTTCGTTTTTTCGACCCCCAAACACCCCACCCCGCCGGTTGGGTGGAATACCATGCGAAGACGCCGCCTCGCATGGTGCGCTGCTCAACCCGGTTTGACGCGGTGGCGACGGCCGAAGAAGCGCTCGAGCGCGTGCGGCGCGGTGTGCCGGTCATCGAAACTGAAACCGCCTCGAGCGCCGAAGGTGCCGACGTGCCGTGCCAGTTAGAGCGGCTCACTGACGCTTCTTTCAAAGTGACACTGTCTGCCGCCGCGGGGGTGCCCATGTGGGTGCGGGTGAGTGAAACATTTTTGCCAGGCTGGCTCGCATCGAGCAGTGGGGCAGAGCTGCCCGCGGCTGCCGGAGACGTCGCTTTCGTCTCAACATTGGTACCTGCGGGAGCAACACAAGTGACGTTTCGTTACGCGCCTAAAGGCTGGGGTTGGTCGGTCAGCGTGAGCGTCTTTTCACTGCTCGCAATTCTGCTATTGGCGAAGGCTTGCTCGGAGACATCGCACGCATGACTGAGAGCGCCAAACTGCCCCGGCAAATTCCGTTCATCATCGGCAACGAGGCGTGCGAGCGCTTCAGCTTCTACGGCATGAGGAACATTCTCACCATCTTCCTCATCGACTACCTGTTGAAAAACGACATACCCGACGTCACGCAGCGCACCGCGGTGGCAAAGACGATGTTCCACGACTTCGTGGTGGGGGTGTACCTGTTCCCCATGCTGGGCGGCTATTTGGCCGACCGCTACCTCGGCAAATACCGCACCGTTTTGTACCTCTCGGTCGTCTACTGCATGGGCCACGCGTGCTTGGCGCTGTTCGAAAACAAACCCGCTGGCTTCTACTCGGGCTTATTTCTCATTGCGCTCGGTTCAGGAGGCATCAAGCCGTGCGTCGCGTCGCTCGTCGGAGATCAATTCACCGCGCAAAACAAGCACCTCGCCACCCAAGTGTTCGGCGCCTTCTACTGGAGCATCAACTTCGGCTCGCTCTTCGCCTCACTGCTCATGCCATTGACGCTGGCCAAGTGGGGCCCGTCGTGGGCGTTCGGCATTCCCGGGGTGTTGATGTTCATCGCTACCGTGATTTTCTGGCTCGGGCGTCACCTCTACGTGCGCGAGCCGCCTACCGGCCCCAAGGCGCACGGTTTCTTTCAGGTGCTGTCGACCGCGTTTCAAAACCGCTCGCCGGTCACCGGCACGTTTCTCGATCGCGCGCTGGCCAAGCACCCCAAAGAAGCGGTTGAAGCGACCCGTGCAGTGCTGCGCGTGCTGCTGGTGTTCACCCCGATTCCCTTTTTTTGGGCGCTGTTTGATCAAAAAGCGTCCACCTGGGTGGTGCAGGCCAAGTCAATGGACCCGAACGTGGGCGGCCTCATTTTTCAGCCCTCGCAGATGCAGTTCATCAACCCTGCACTGGTGATGATGTTGATTCCCCTGATGACCGGCGTCATTTACCCGCTCTCAAAAAAGTGGGGCTTCGAGCTCACTCCGCTGCGACGCATGACGCTGGGCATGGGCGTGGCGTCGTTGTCGTGGGTGGCAGCGGGCATGGTGCAGGTGCCCATCGATCGCGGTGAAACGATGAACATCATCTGGCAGCTGGGCCCCTATGTGCTGCTCACCACCGCCGAAGTGCTCGTCTCAACCACGGGGTTAGAATTCGCGTACAGCCAGGCGCCGGCGCAAATGAAAGGCACCTTGATGGCCGCGTGGAACCTCACCACCGCCATTGGCAACTTGGTGGTGGCGCGCGCCTCGAGCGTGCTCGTCGTCACCGGTGCGTCGCTCTTCTTTGCCTACGCAGGCGTGGCGGCAGCAGCAGCAATTGCGCTGGCTTTCATCGCGCGCAATTATCGCCCCGTCGACTGTTTTCGCACCGCGTAGCTTACGGGCTCGCTCCGCCCGTGGGCGCGGGCTCCTTCGCGGCGGTAACGAATTCTTTGTGCAGCACGCCTTTGGCAATCAAGGCTTCAACCACTTCGGGGTCATGCCCAGGAATCTGCACCAACGCCGGGTCTGACTTCTTCAAGTCGTTGAGTGTCTGCAGCTGCTGCAGCACCTTGGCGCGGTCTTCGTTCAATATCAGGGTGACCAACCGGGGACGCTCGCGCACCTCGTCGACGTTGCGCATTTGCCAGGCCACGTCACCCAAAAAGAGCAGCTCGATACCGTCGAAGCGCTTCACATAAACGAGCTGACTGCCGAGAGAATGGCCCGGCATTTTGATCAGCACCACCCCTGGCGCCAGCGCCGTGTACGTGTCGTACGAAAGCGGCTTCACCAGCGAAATCGCACGGTCAGAGAGCGGGTGCGGCGCTTGCCCTTTGCGATTGGCAATTTGCTCAGGCGTCAGCAACGCGTGCGCGAAAGCCTTTTCGGGGTCGGGGTGCGTCGACAAGCCGCTCAGGTGATCAGCGTGCTCGTGCGTCAGCACCGTGAAGCCGCTATTCACCACCGCGTCTTGAATGCGCTTGAAGGCTGCGCCATTCCAATCGGTAGAGCGCATGTCGTTCTTCGCTTGCGTCTCGGTGATACCCGTGTCGATAACTCCCGTGCCGTGGGGAAAAACCAACTGGTAGGCGTAAATCGCCATGCCGCGGTTTTGCCAACCTGCCCCAGCGACGATGGCCTGCGCAGGCACCGCGAATGAGGCCACCTGCTCGACCCGAACGTCGGTGGGCAAGTCGCCCGGTAGCGACTGGGCCAACATGCGCACTTCGACCATGTCAATGGGCCACGCCCCTTCGGGCCCTTCGCTGGTGGTGATGAACCACGAATACAAAGGCAGTGCGACAATCGCCAACAGCAACGCAATTCGGGCCAACCACTTCATAAGAGAACCCTTCTGTTACGATCTCTCGCCAAGGGTTAACGAAAGAGGCTTGCGATGTCGACCGAATGCAGTCAAGCGAGCGCCGCGACGAAACGGTGAGCTACCGACGGCGTTTTGGGCCGCCCTTGAAGGCAGTGCCCCCGCCACCGTGGCCCTGCGGCTTGCCTTTGTGGCTCGGTTTTCCTCCCGCGTATCGACGGTCTTGTGACGAAGGGGCGCTGTGTCTACCCGGTGTGCCACCCCCCGTGGCGCCGTGGCGTTGCGGCCTGCCGCCGTCTGAATCACCATGCCGGTGAGGCTTGTGATCACCAGCACCACCTTGCTTCTGATGGTGCGGGCGGCCGCCTCCGCCGTGCTTACCGTGATGCCCGCCTTGCGAACCAGGCTCCTTGGCGGCGCTCTTCTTCATCGCGGCCTGAAAAATGGGAGACTCGCGAGGCACCAACCCGCGCGCAAGGGGCGCACGGGTGAAACGTTCTATGTCTTTGAGCAAGCCCTGCTCTTCAGGAGCCACCAGGCTCGAAGCCCGACCACTCGCCGAAGCGCGCGCGGTACGGCCCACGCGGTGCACATAATCTTCAGGCACGTGCGGCAAGTCGTAGTTCACCACGTGCCCAATTTCGGCCACGTCGATGCCGCGCGCTGCGATGTCAGTCGCCACCAGCACACGAAAACGGCCTTGGCGAAAGCCTTCGAGCGCGGCTGCCCGTTGCGCCTGGCTGCGGTCAGCGTGAATACGCGCCACCTTCAAACCCGCGCGCTCTAACTGCGCAGTCACTTTGTCGGCCCGGCGCTTGGTGCGCGTGAAGACCAACGTGCTGTTGTCGTCTTCAGACAACAACGCCTGCAACAGCGCCGTTTTTTCAGTCTGCGCCGCCATGTACGCCTTTTGTTCGACGCGCATCGCCACCGTGCCGCTGCGCGCCACTTCGACTTTGACCGGCTGCTTCAATTGCCCGCGGGCAAACTTTTCAACGTCGCCTCCCAGCGTGGCCGAGAAGAGCATGGTCTGTCGCTGCTTCGGCACCTTGGCCAAAATGCGATCGAGCTGCGGCTTGAAGCCCATGTCGAGCATGCGGTCAGCTTCGTCGAGCACCAACCAGGCAATGCCATCGAGACGCGCGGTGCCTTGGTCCATGTGATCAAGCAAACGGCCAGGAGTGGCCACAATCACCGGCGAATTGTTGCGCAACGCGCGCACTTGACCGCCCATGCCCACGCCGCCAATCAAGGTGGCACATTGAACGCCGCGAGTGGCTCCAAAACGCATTACTTGCTCGGTAATTTGCAGCGCCAATTCACGCGTGGGCGCCAACACCAAGGCACGAGGGCCCGTCTTGAGCGAAAGCTTTTCGAGCATCGGCAACGCGAAGGCCGCAGTCTTACCGGTGCCCGTGGCTGCGCAGCCGATCACATCGTGGCCCGCCATCGCGACGGGTATGGCCTGGGCTTGAATGGGCGTCGGTTGTACGAAACCCGCTTGTTTCAGCGCTTGAAGAATGTCGGGCGAAAGGCCCAGAGAATCGAAGGTGACGGCCGGTGTCGCAGATTGCAAAGAAGTACCCCTGAAAAATAGCTTGCCGCGTTCAGCGTAGCCGCGCCGAACGGGCACCCAGATTTGTGACGGCTCATAAAGTTAGTTGCTGCACCCTACCCGGGTGCTGGCAAAGGCCACCGAGTCGAACCAGGCCTCAGGTAGCACGAACTGAATGCCAATGCGCACATCGGCCATGGTGGGCGCGTCCCGTCCGCTGATAACCGACGTGGGAATCAAGTCACCATCAAGAAAAAGGGTGAGCGCTTTGTCGGCGCCGTTGAAGTCCCATTCGAGGCAAAACCAGCGGTCTAAAGGCACCGGCGTACGTGTAACCCCTTGGTGATAAAGCAGACTTGTCTCGTCAATGCCCGGGCTTTGCTGAAAGAAAATACCGTTCAACACGCCCGCGCCAATCGCCGCCACGTAGGCCGACAATGAGCCTGAGCTGTTGTTGCCCGAAGCGTTCACCAGGTTCGAGTGGTCCATCAGAAAGCCACTGGCGCTCATCGGCACATAGACGAACATGCGCCCCCAATGCCGTTGGCCGGCAATCGGCACCTTCTGTTTGAAGCGCAAAGTCGCGTTGCCTCCACCTGAGCCGGTGAGCTTGGCGTGCAGCGACTTGCTACCGCGGGCAAACCGCGTCGAGTCAATGGTGACCGTGCCTGCCTGCGTGTCGGGCACCCACACCGCCGAGTCAATCGTCGAGCCTTCAAAGTCGTCGCACACCACGAAGTTGCTGTTAGGGCAACGTGAGGCGCCGAAGAACCCCCCGTCAGACGTCATGCCACCCGCGTCGGGCGAACCGCTGTCAGCGGGCATTGCGCCTCCACCGGTGCCGCCGCCACCCGAGCCGCCACTGCCACCCCCCGTGCTGTGGCTCGTACCGCCGCCTGCGCCGCCATCGTTCTCGCCTGCGGTACCAGAACAACCCAAGGTGAATGCCAACGCAGCCATCAGCGACGCAACCAGAGCTCGTTTCATGGGTTGATAAGGTGTATCGCCGCCCACTGGCGAACCCAAGCGCTATCGTCGCGCCTCTGTTACATACCCACCGCCAATGGCCGGCTTTATGTCCTCTCTTCCAGAACCTTGGGTAGCGAAGTTGCAAGACGCACGCACCGCCGGAGCGGCCACAGTGCGCGACCTTCAATCGCGCCTGTTGCCCGGCAACCAACGCATTTTTCGAATCGAAGGTGCGTTTCGCGGCGACAAGCCGGGCGTGCTGGCGGCGGTCATGGCCGAATCGTGCTTGCACGAGCTGTCGCTCTTTCTCTTCAACGGTGAAGCCAAAGTCGAAGAGCTGGGCACCGCGTTCGGAGTACGCCGCGTGCAGCAAATTCCCAGTTTTCTTTTGGGGCAAGCCGACGTGATCGTCACCGAAGCCCACATGATGAAGAAGAGCGCCAACCCTCCTGACGACTGGGTGGCCCAACCGTGGATGTCAGCGGTCTGCCAGCCCGGCACCGACTACGACGCTTTCTTGCGCAACCAAGTCAGTGAAAACGTGCGCCGCAATTTGAAGAAGGCCGAAGCACTGCACTTGACCATTCGTTCCAGCAGCACGTGGCAAGACGCTGAGAAATTTTACGAAACGTTGATGAAGCCTTTCGTGCTGCAGCGTTTCGACAAGGGCAGCGAGATCGCTCCACTCGGTGTGTTGCTCGATTGGTACGAAGGCTCTTACAGCTCGGGTGAAGTGCTGTTTTTGGAACGCGACGGCCACGCCATTGCCGGCGCCGCGGTGGTGCACCGCAAGCCACAGAACGAGCGCATGGTGTGGGCATACGGTGCGAAGCCCGACATTCTCGAAGACAAAGTGCTGCGTTCGGGGTTCACCGCGCTGCTCAACGCGCACTTGTTTCGGCAGGCCTGCCAAACCGCCGCCACCGTGAATTTAGGGTTCACCCGGCCCTTTCTCGACGACGGGCTGCGCCGCTACAAAGAAATGTGGGGTTGCCACTTGCAACCTTCACTGCTGATGCGCCGCTTTCGTCTGCGGCTCACCAAAAAGGCGAGCCCTGACATTCGCAGCGCGCTGGCGATGACTTCGCTCGAATGAGGGTTGTTCGCATGGGGCCATGGGGTTAAAAACCTCACCATGGCGACCAAGGCACAGCAGTTTCGATATTTCGAAGAGCGTTCGAAGCCCCCGAAGAAGCCGCAACCCAAGAAACCGGCCAGCGAGACGCCCAACAAGAAAGAAATTGGGCTGGCGAATCTCTCAGACCATGCGGCCAAAAAAGCGCTGGTGAGCATCGAAGAATCGCGCTCGGGCAAAGTGTCGCGCAAGTCGACGCGAACCAGCGCCCACCGCGGCAAGAACAGCTCGGTGCTCGAGTACGCGAACCAACAAAAGCTGACCACGCCGGCTTCGCGTCACAGCCGGCGCGGTTAATCGCGCTTCGCTTCTTACGGTTCAGTCACGCGGCCGACGAAGACGACTGCCGCAGTGGCTTTGTCGATAATCGCAAACACGAACGGTTGGTTCAGCACCACCGGGCGGGTGACGGGAACTGACGTGGCGCCCACGATGACCGCGGTGGCGGCCGCCGCTTCGGTGCCCTTCTCGTTCACTTTGACGAAGGCCTTGTGAAGCACGCCGCTGATGGCCAAGTCTTCGACCTTGCTCATCGCCGAGAAGTCGGCATGGTCAAAGGCAGGCCCCAGCCCCAGGTTCTTGAGTGGCTCGTTCAAATTCGTTGAGACAGTCATCTCGAACTTCGGCATCGACAGCTCGAGCGCAGAATGGTGCAGAGCCTGACGGTAGTCAGCGAGCTTGGCATTGGTCAGCGAAAGCTCGAGTGCGTGCAGGCCGCCAGCAGGAGGCATCATCACCAGCATTGAGAGCTCTTCACCGTCGTAAGGCAGCTCGACGAGTTCAGTGCCATCGACGGTCGCATTCGGCACCCTCAAATCGCCGTTGCGCATGAAGGGCACACTCTTGTCACCATTCACACCATGAAACGCGTCGTTCTGCGTCGCGCTTTCTTCGAACTGCACCTTCCACGAAGCGTTGAAATAAATCGCGTTCACCAGCACCGCGCGGCTGTCGCGGGTGATGCTGCCCGCGGGCAAGAGATCTTTGATGCGATCTTCGGTTTTGTCTTCGACCCATTCGTTAATGGCGATGCGCGATGGCTCGGCGGCGGTGACGAAGTCCATCAAGCGAACGTTGGCTCCGTATTCTACCGCGAGCGTATCGAGGAACGGCGTCTCGAAGGTGTAGTCTTGCTGCGCGAAGAGCTGGTTCGCCACTTTGAGACGAAAGGGCTGGCCATCGGCGGCCTTCGCCCCTTGCCCGCGCGACGAGAGCTGCGCATCGAGATCGTTCATCGAGCGGTGAAAGCGATCGGCCGGCAGGTTCGAAGCGAAGACATCTTCGAACGCCTTTTTGGTGTTGCCCGCTGCGCCCGCGTACGTCATCGAAAGCGCCACCGAGACGCTGTAGGGCGAAAAGAAAAGATTCTTCGAACCTTCGCTCGCCAACTGCCGGTACAAATCGAACGCGAAATCGGTCTGGCCCGCAACCGCTTGCTTCAAATCAGCAGGAGGCGCGCTCACCACCAAGCGCTGTTTCTCTGAACCCACCACCGTGCCCGGAGCGGGAATCTCTTCGTTTTTCTTTTCAGTGCCGCAGGCAGCGAATGCCAGCAACGCAGTCAAAAGAATGAATGCCACTGAACGTTTAGCCATTGTTTTCTCCATGTGTTGGGCAAGACGCCCGCGCCCCGTGGCGAAGCAAGGTCAGTGCCACGCCAAGTCTCTCTGAAGGCAGACGATGCCATGGCGTAAAGCCGCCGATAACTGTGGTCTCTCTCAAAAATCTGAGGGCAGCATGCAATGGTTCGCGGGCGTTGGCGTAGAGGCGCCTCGCCCCAGTTGAGAGAGAACGCAAACCATGCTGCTCGAAGTGAAGAACCTGAAGAAACAGTACGGCGCAGTGGCCGCGGTGAAGAACGTCAGCTTTCAGGTCGAACGGGGCGAGAGCGTGGGGCTGCTCGGGCCAAATGGCGCGGGAAAGACGACCACCGTCTCGATGATTGTCGGTTTGGTGACGGCTGATGAAGGCCAAGTGCTGCTCGATGGCCAGCCCATCACCTCTGATACCGACATGCGCAAGGCGTTGATCGGCTTCGTGCCGCAAGACTTGGCGCTTTACGACGAGATGTCGGCGCAAGCGAACCTCGAATTGTTTGGCGCGCTCTACGGTTTGCAGGGAACAGCACTGAAAGACGCGGTGCAACGCGTGCTGACGCTGGTGCAGTTGGCTGACCGCCGCGGCCACAAAGTGGGCACCTTCAGCGGAGGCATGAAGCGCCGGCTCAACATCGCCGCGGCGCTGCTGCACAATCCGAAGTTGCTGCTCCTCGACGAGCCCACGGTCGGGGTGGATCCGCAAAGTCGCAATGCGATCTTCGACAACTTGGAGCAATTGCGCGCCAGTGGCGTCGCCCTGCTCTACACCACGCACTACATGGAAGAAGCCGAGCGCCTGTGCGACCGCATCGTGATCGTCGACCAAGGAACAGTGGTGGCGAACGATTCGCTGCGCGGGCTGTACCAGCGGCACGGCGCGTCGAACCGTTTGGCGATTGAGCTGGCCGCCGCAGCCCCCGGCGATTGGCTGACAGCGTTAAGAGCGGTGAACGGCGTGATGCGTGCTGAGCTGCGCGGCCAAACGCTCAATGTCGAGGTGCGAGCGCTGGCTGACGACGTGCCCGAAGTGCTCACGTGTGTGAAACAACACGGCCTCACCGTCACGCACCTGGCGAGTGAACGGCCTGATCTCGAACATGTCTTTCTTTCTCTCACTGGCCGGAGCCTGCGCGACCCATGAGCCCCGTACTCCTTTCACTCGTTCGCAAAGACTTGCGGCTCTTTTTCTCGGACCGCCGGAGCGTGATTTTGAGCTTCGTGGTGCCCATTGCGCTCGCGTCGTTCATGGGGGCAATCACCGGGGGCAAAGGCAGCGACAAGGTGAACCGCGTCAGCGTGCTCACCGTCGATCAAGATCAAACCGAGCTGTCGGCGAAGGTGATGAAGAACCTCGCGGGCGACCCTGGTTTGGAAGCCGCCGTGTCTGAGCTCGCCCCGGCACGCAGTCTCGTTCGCAACGGCAAGGTACCCGTCGCCATCGTCATACCCAAAGGGTTCGCAGAATCGTCCGCGCGCGCCTTTTTCGGCAGCGGTGAACGGCCGGTGGTAACGCTGTTCACCGACCCTTCGCACGCAACCGAAGCCTCGATGGTACGGGGCATTCTCACCCAGCACGTGATGCAGGCAGTGAGCACAGCCGCGTTCAACGGTCACCAAGGCGCCGAGACCATCGACTCCTTGCTCGCTGATGTAGAAGACGCAGGTGCCGTCGGCGACCCGGCATTGCGCGACATGCTCAGTGGCATCAGCAGGTGGCAACACCAACAAGCCACCCAGCCGAAGCCAGCGCCCAACGAAGAGACAGAAAAAGGCGGGTTGCAAATTCCTTTCGAGACGCGCGTCGAAGCGCTCGCGGCAGAACAAGGCGAGAGCTACGACGGCTATGCCCATTCTTTCGGCGGCATGGGTATTCAGTTCGTGCTCTTCGCCTCGATTGATTGCGCCGTGGCTTTGCTCACCGAACGTCAGCGCGGGCTGTGGCGGCGTTTGAGGGCGGCGCCCCTTTCGCGCAGCATGTTGCTGCTCTCACGTGCCATCAGCGGAGCCATCATCGGCGCGCTGATACTGCTCGCCCTCTTCGGCTTCGGTGCCGTGGTCTTTCACATTCAAGTCAGCGGCAGCCTGCTCGGCCTGTTGATGGTGTGCACAGCTTTCGCGCTGATGGCGTCGACCTTCGGTTTGCTCGTGGCGTCGCTCGGCAAAACACCGCAAGCCGCCCGTGGGCTGTCAGTATTCGCCGTGCTGGTCATGGTGATGCTCGGAGGCGCGTGGTTTCCCGCGTTTCTCTTCCCCACCTCGGTGCAGAAGCTGACGCTCTTCGCTCCTACGCGCTGGGCGATGGACGGTATCGACGCGATGACTTGGCGCGGGCTGGGCCTCGAAGCAGCGGTGCTGCCCACGCTGGCGTTACTCGGTTTTTCGGTGCTGCTGGGTACGCTGGCGGTGTCTCGCTTTCGCTGGGAAGCTGACTGACGGCCGCTACTGCACGGTGAGATTCGCAGGCGCCGCGGGAGGCGTGGTGTGGGGTGGAATCACCGTGTCGCCGGGGTTGACCCGGTTGCGAAGTCGCACACCATAACTACCTGCTGGCGGCAGCCATGGCCTTCACAACTGTCTGAATGGGAAGAAAAAGGCGTCGTGGGCGCGAGGCCAAAGGAATGAAACCATGAGCTTCATAAAAGCGCTTCCCACGCTTGTCCTTCGCATCAACAACGACGGCATAGGTTCCGATTGTCGAGGCCACGTCAACAATACGCTTGAGAGCATCGGCGAGCAGCACGCTTCCCATGCCCGACATAGAAGCGCCTTTCGCTCGTGCAAGCCGTCCAATGAGCGCTGCCGGAACCTGATCGTACCGCGGAAGCTTTTTCGCCAGCGCCGGAGGAATCGAGTCGATCGCCATCGAAAACGTGCTCAAGCTGTAAAAGCCGATGAGCTCTTCATTTCGTAGCGCGACAAATACTTGGGCAACGTTTCGTCGCTGATCTTGGCTGGCGCGATCACGAAACCAGCCGTCGAGCGGGTCGACACCACAACTGACTACCTTCGCCTAAAGGCGAAGGGTTCTTATCGGGTCGACTGAAGTCGACTGAACGCCTTCGCCACGGTGATGCAGGCTCACTCTGATATTTTGAAGTCGTCGTCCTGGGTCTCGACAC
>JAIBBR010000055.1 GCA_019694575.1 Myxococcaceae bacterium | reverse complement strand
CCAGCGTTCAAATTCGGCTCTCTGGGCTCAACTCCGTCGTTATGCAAAAGCTCCTGCCCACCGTGGCGACAGCTCCTGCGAAGGCTGCGTAACCATGACGATTTGATGGATGCGGATCCAGTGGGCCTTGGCGCGGCCTTTTGCGTCCCAACTCGCCCAGATGCGCAACCGGAGCAGCTCGCTTGGGGTCGCGTGCCAGGTTATGTAGGAGAGGGGGCCGGTGATTCGAGGTCAACGTGAAGAAGCTTTTGGCAGGTACTTCCTTAGTCGGTGCACTGGCTTGTGGCCCAACGTCCTGCATTGCTCGGGGTAGCAGGGTGCGAACTCCAGGCGGAGATCGTCAAATTGAGGAAGTTGAAGAGGGAGACCAGATTTTGTGCGTCGATCCCAATTCTGGTCAGCTCGTGACCGCAACGGTTTCGACTACCCGCAGTGCTCACCGTGAATGCGTACGCCTCAGCTATGCCGGGCTTGAGTTGCTGGCCACCAGTGATCATCCACTTTACTGCCCTATTTCTCGGCAGTGGGCACCTGCCGGCGACTGGGCGCTCGGCGAGAAGACACATCTTCTTAGGGTAGTCGCGGAGGGCGTCATTCCAGTCACGGTGGAGCAGGTTTCGACGTTTGCTGGGGTGCACGAAGTTTTTGATCTGACAGTCGATCACGAATTGCACAACTTCATCGCAAACGATGTGCTCGTGCACAACAAGCAAAATCCTGCGCTCTGTTATTTGCCCGACCGACAACCCACCATGAACAACGAGACATGTACCTGTCAGAACGGCGGCCAAGGGCGTGTCCAGTGTTCTGGCGGCGGTAGCTCTGCAACCTGTGTTGACTGCGCCGCCGATGCCGGTACGTCAGACGCTGGCCCGTGATCACTCACTGAATATCGTGAAGTACCATCACTGGTTAGTACTGCTTCAAGGTGGGCTCCCGTTTCGACGGAGCGTCGGGCGGTACAGAAAGGGCGCCACCCACGCCCCTTGCAGCTGAAGGCCACCACCGTACGCGCCGCGCTGTGAGGCGAGAGCATCGCACCTCCAAGCTACCCTGCAGGCTGACAACAGGGTGCTGGGTCAATTCGTGTACCCGCGCAAGTACCCAAACTGACCCACTGTCCGCAACTGAACGAAAACCGCGTCGCGAAATCGCCCGAGCACGGCCTCACGACGGCAACCCGCCGCGCAAAACGACCCCGGCTCGCCCCTTAAAAGCCCTGCCACGAAATCACCCCGCGACAGGCTCGGCCGCCACAGCAGTCACCACCGGCTGCATCAGCACCCGAACGCCCGTCACCCACAACGAGCTGGCGAGCGCGAGCAGCACCACCGCCACTCCGGCATTCACCCACCCGAGCGCAGTCACTTCAGGCCCGAAAAAACCGTCGCGAATATGCAGCACCAGTGACGTCACGGTAATCGCCGACACGAAGATCATCGGCACGAAGGTGTACCAATACCGCTTGCCCAACTTCTTCAACCACACGCTGATACCGAGCAGCGACAGCGCGGCGAGCAGTTGGTTACTGGTGCCGAAGAGCATCCAAAAGCTCTGCCATGCGCCTGCCTTGGCCACCCAAATGAAAACCGCTGGCACCGCCACTGTCAGCAACGTCGCGCCCACACTCGAAAGCCGTGACTTCCACCCAAACAGCTCCTGCAAAATGTAACGCCCCAAGCGCGTCGAAACGTCCAACGTGTCGAAGACAAACGTCGAAAACGCCATCGCTCCAAAGGTGATGGCAAAGGGCAAATGCTGTTCACCAATCAGCACGCTGAAGAAGCGACCCAACCCAATGCTGTAGAGCGTGCCGGGGCCTTTGCCGGCCAGTTCTGACGGCGCCGCTATCATCACCGTGGCGAGCGCAATCACCGCCACGAAACCCTCGAGCAACATCGCTCCGAAACCAACCGGGTGGCAGTGCGACTCTTTGTCAATCTGCTTCGAAGTCGTGCCCGAGCACACCAGCCCATGAAAACCGCTGCAGGCGCCGCAGGCAATGGTGACGAAGAGAAACGGAAAGAGCAGACCGCTGTTACCTGGAGTCGAAAACCCCTTGAAGGCTTCTTGCTTCACTTCAAAGCCGCCGAAAAAAATGCCCAGCGTGCCGATGGCCAACGCCAGGTAAAGCACGAAGCCGCCCAAGTACCCGCGCGGTTGCAGAAGCAGCCACATCGGCGAAAGCGAAGCCACGAAGCAATAGGCCAAAATAACCATGCCCCACACCAGAGGCGTGGCCTGCAGCACGGTAGAAAGCAGCGTGCCGGCCCAAACAGCGGCCAACGTGAGGGGCACAAAAATGACCGTCGACAACCACAGCGGTGGTTTTAAGTACCGGTCGACCAGGCCGAGCACAATCGCCAGCGCCAAATAGAGCGTCGATGCCGCGGCCACTGCTCCACCTTGATTGAAGTCAAAGGCAATGCCCGCCAAGTCAGGGTCTTTGGCGACGAACGTCGAGGCGGTGACATCGGTGAACGCGACAATCACGTAAATCAGCGCCACCCAAATGAAGGCCAGCATCGACACGCCGGCTTTGGGCCCCAAGTTCGCTTTCACCACTTCTGCAATCGACTTACCTCCGTGCCGCACCGAAGCGACAAGGGCCGAAAAGTCATGCACCGCGCCAATGAAGACGACGCCCAGGGCTATCCACAACAGGGCAGGCAACCACCCGAACTGCTTGGCCGCGAGAATGGGCCCGGCAATGGGCCCTGCGGCGGCGATGGCCGAGAAGTGCTGGCCGAGCAGCGAGAACGGCCGGGTGGGCACGAAGTCGACGCCGTCTTCATGCCGGTGCGCTGGTGTCGCCGCGTTGTCATCGAGCGCGTACTGCCGAGAAATGAAGCCGCCATAGAAGCGGTAACCCAGCGCCAACAGCACCATCACAGCGAGCGCAATCAGAGGCAGTGAGAGCATCAGCGTTTACCGAATGGGCAATTGCCGCAGCTCGTTGCCCAGTTGCTCGAGCGCGGGCTGCCGCGGGTGGTCTTTGTGCCAAAGCAGGCGAAAGTAATCAGACAATGTCTGCGTTGTGCGCAGCAGCGGTTTGAGCGAGCCGTCGCGCACGGCTTCGCGAATGAAATATTTGGGCAGCACCGCCACGCCGGCGCCTTCTAACGCGCGTTGGCGTACGGCTGAAATGGTGCCCAGGTGGTGCACGCGAGCGAAAGCCCACTTCTCGTCACGCGGCCGGGCGTCGAGAAAGTAATGAAACAGCGGCAGCTCGTGGCTGAGGTCGAGCAGGGTGTGTGCCGACGCCTGGGCGGGCGTATGGAGCTGTTTCGTCTGCAGCAGCTTTGGAGACGCCACGAATTGGTACTGCTCTTCGTGGAGCAACACGTAACGCAGTGAAGGGTCTAACAGCCGCGTGCTGCTCACCGCGCAATCGACGGTGCCGCGCTTCAACCCTGAAATCAGCTCGGCGCTGTCGGCGAAGTGCAGGTGCACGGTGCGGTGCGGCTGTTGTTTTTCAAGCTGCGACAGGGCCGGCAAAAGCCACGAGAGACCGAGCTCGTAGCGTGTACCCAACGTCAGCTCGTACGGCAGAGGCCCTCGTGCGGCGGGGCGGGTGAGTGCCTGCGCGTTTTCGAGCATGCGCCGCGCTTGGGGCAGCAGCTGTTCGCCGGTTTCGGTCAGCACCACTTTGCGCGTCGAGCGCACGAAGAGCGGAGCGCCGAGTTGGTCTTCAAGTCGGCGAATGCGGTCGCTGAAGGCCGCGGGTGACAAAAACACTTGCTTGGCGGCGGCGCGAAAGTTGAGCAGGCGCGCAGCCATGTCAAAGCAATGAACCGATTCGAGATCAGGCCACATAGAGGGTCGAAAGAACGACGCTCTACTCGTTTGCCAGGTGTTTCTTCAAGAAGGCATCGAGTTGATCAGCCAACTCGCGAGGCATCTTCGCTGCGAGCGCCTTTTTGCACAGCGACGGCGTGCGCTTGTACTGGTTTAAAAAATCGACACAGGGCGAGCAGGCCCCCAGGTGTTTTTCCAATGCCGTGCGCTCGTCAGGCTTCAAATCGCCGTCGAGATAGCCCCTCAAGAGTTCTAGGGTGTCTTTGCACGTGTTCATGAGTCGGCCGCCATTTAGATGCTTGGGAGCCGCATGGGTTTCAAGGCTATCATTCGCGCTCCAGATAGAAACGGTCGATAGCGGCGCGCATCGCTAACCGGGCGCGATGGAGCCGGCTCTTGATAGCTGGCACAGAATCGCCAGTAATTTCGGCTATTTGCTCGTAGGTTAAGTCTTCCACGTCTTTGAGCAAGAAAACTTGGCGGTACTCCTCGGGCAGCTCATCGGCCGCGTGGGAGATAGCCTTACCCAGCTCAGCATCGAGCGACTGCTCCAAGGCGGTGGGGTTCCAGTCGGCCACTTCTTCGACCAGCGAGCCGCGCTCATTGAATTCGGGCGTGGGCAGCGGCGCCTCGACGTTGGCCACCACCTTGCGGTGACGCAGTTTCATCAACGCCTGGTTGGCGGCGATGCGGTGCACCCAGGCGCCGAAAGCCTGGTCAGTTCGAATTTCAGACAAATGCCGGTAGGCGGCGAGAAACGCGTCTTGCGTCACTTCGGCGGCGTCGGCTTCAGAGCGCGTCATGCGCAGCGCCAGGCCGTAGACCGGGTCGCGGTAGCGGCGCACCAGCTCTGCGAACGCGGCGTTGTCTTTGGCCAGCGCCTTTTCGAGCAACTGCGAATCGTCGTTCTCGGTGCGCACGCGTCTGACTAACCTGTGGCAGCCGCGTCACTTCGTCAAGCGCACAAAAACCGTCAGCTGCTTCGACGGGAGCAAAGCGCTCCTTATGAGCTTGGGTGAGAGAGAGGGGCGATTGGTGCGTCGTGTCGCCTTCGCCGCTCTTGGCTCGAGCTGATTGATTCGCCTTTTTTTAAAGCCTCGGCCCCTCAAGACCTGACGGAGACGAGCTCGCGCGGGGGCAGAGTAATGCGAAATGGAGCGGCGGAACGGCTACCGAAGGTGTGTGAAGCCATGCACACCTCATGTGCGCCGTTTAACGAACCTCTCGCAAAAATTCGGGGCGCTCACTTTCGGCGCGCGTCAAACGCCACCTTGAAGGCTTTCGCGGCTTCATGAACGCTCAATTTCCGTCTTCACCAACGTTAGAGGTCGACGCCAATGGTGAGCGCCGCCAGGTAACCCGTCGCGGCGTTGCCCGTCACGGTGGCCAGCTCGTCAGCCAGGCTGTCTTGAAACACCATGTCGTTGCCATTGGTTTGCGGGTTGCTGCCTTTGCTTGCGTACACGCCTTGCGCGTACACCGCGGTGTTGACAGTTTCGGGAAACGCCAGCTGCGTCACCTTGCGCGAAGTGCCATTGACGAAAACTTCGATGTGAATGTGGGTGGCGCGGCCGGGGTACCAGCCGGGGTAAACCGTTTTGAAAGTGACTTGCCCATTGTTGTCGCTCACCTGCACGCCGCGCATGTACGTGGTGCCGGTGCCGTCGTAACCGGGCTGGCCTGCATATTCTGAATAGTGCCCGTCGGCATCGCAGTGCCACACCACGACTTTGGCCCCGGTGATGGCGGCGCACGCCGCGTTGGTGTTGACGAGCGAAAGCACCACGTCGAGCGCGGTGCCGGCTTTGCCTTCGGCAATGTCGCTGCGCTCGTACATGGCGTTGTTCAACATGCCCACCTTGTCGGGGTAGGGCCCGAGCGTCTCACTGGCAATCTCTTGGCAGGTGGGGTTGCTGCCGGTGCCGCCCCCAGCAGAGGCCCCGCCGCCGGCCGCTGTACCTCCCCCCGCGCCGGTGTTTCCACCGCCGGTGCCTGTTCCTCCGCCTGTTCCCCCATCGAGCGTGGTGCCCGGAGCGACACCGCAGGCGATGAGCGCCAGTGCGCCCGCGCCTCCGCTAAACACTTTCAATGCATCACGGCGGGTGGCTTCGGGCAGAGGGTGAATTTTCGACGGCTTGGGTGCGGGCATCGGTTCTCCAAGAAAAGGGTAACGGCAAAGAAGAAGACAGCGTGCCTGGCAAAACGTTAGGTGCAATCGTTACGGAAAAGGCGGGCCACCTTGAGGCGGTGCTCGCTGTGCTTCGCGTGCTTTCCACTCGTCGAGTGCCTTTGCTTGCTCTGCCGTGAGCATCGTCTTGAGCTCGGTCTCGAGCTTTTCGTTGAGCGCGCGAATCTGGGGGAAGCGCTCGCGCATCACCGCTTCAATGGCTTGGTGGTGCTGCTCGAAAAGAGGTTGGGCCTTGGCCCGCTGCGCTTCGGTGAGCTGTAATTCACGCAGGTACGGCGGCCCATGCCCGGGCCCACCGTGGGGGCCGTGATGGGGCCCTGGCCCCCGCGTCCATGACAGCACGCCTGCGCCAGTGGCCGCTCCGGCGAGAAAGACGCCCAAGAGAATCAGCCCCGAGAGCAGCTGGGCCCGACGAGAAGCATTCGCGTTCATCGCCATGTCTCCTGCAAGAGCCCGAGCACGTCGGCATCAGGCGGAATTTCACCGCGGCGCGCCCATTCAGCAATGGGGTGCTCAGTGGGCACGCTTTCGACCGCCGGCCCTTGCACCCATGTCGGCAGCCACGCGCACACCGCCAACACCGCAGAAAAAGCAAAGAGCCCCCGCCCGGTGCGGGCCATTGCCAACCAAAGTAAATTCACCAGCGGTGGCGCGTTCATCGCGCAGGTGGCGACGCGCTCAATGAGCTGTTCCCAGCGCTGGCTGTCGCGCGCGGGGTTCAACGCCGAAAAGTCGATAGGTGTGTCGTCGTCGTTCATGGCCGGCCTTTCGGTTCAAGAAGCTGCCGCAGAATTTTGCGGGCGTTGAAGAGGTGTTGACGCGAGCTGACCTCTGACATGTTCAGCGCCGCGGCGATTTCGGCGTGGCTGTACGCCTCGAGATCATGCAGCAACACCACTTCGCGCTGCACTTCGGTGAGCTGTGCAAGGCTTTGCAAAAGCTGCTCGCGCAGGGCAAAGCGCTCGGCTTCTTTGGCCGTGGTGGGCTCGGCCAACACCATGTCATGCGGCGCGCGAATGCGTTTTTGTGCCAGACGGTTCAGTGCACGGCTGCGCACGATGCTGAGCAGCCAGGCGCCAAAGTGCGCGGGGTCACGGCACTGCGCGAGGTTTTGGTACGCCACGGTGAAAGCGTCTTGCGCGAGGTCTTCGGCTTCGGTGGCGTCTTTGAGCACGGCAATTCCCACGGCGATGGCAGCGCGCAAGTGACGGCGCACCAATGCCGTAAACGCGGCCGCGTCTTTTTGGCGCGCCCGGGCGACGAGGCCGCTGTCGTCTACCTGTTGAGTCATGCGGCGAATGAAGAGACAATTTTCAGCGGCATTTCGTTAGGGCAGCCCGTTTTTCTTTTTTTCTTTGGAAAACAGCCGGTCACTAACGCCGCGGCCTGCTCGACTGTCTAAAAAAATGAGGGAGCGGTGCACCGCGCACCGCCGGCCGCCAACAAAAGGCACGACGATGGGCGACAAGGCACGCGACGATTTGGAATGGATGCCTCCCGACTCCTGTTTGGAGACAGCGGGACCGGCGGTGACAAGCGAACGAGAAAGAGCTCCGATGCGCCAAGACATCGACATCGTGCGAGAAGCGGTAGCGGTACACCTCGAAGTCGACGTGCACAGCATTCACGGCGAGCAGAACTTGCGAAGAGACTTGGGGCTCACCGCGTTGGCGCTGGTGATGATAGCGCTCGACTTAGAAGACCTCGAATTGCTCTCGATTCCCTTCGAGCCGCTCAACAATGTCGACACGGTGGCCGACTTGGCGAAGTTGGTCAGCCGGGCACGCGCCGACGCGGCGGGTGTGCACCCGATGCTTTCGCCACACTGACGAACGGGTTGTCGCGCAGCCAAAAACGATAGGGCTTGTTAACCCACTCTTGGGCGTAGTCGATGCCAATGCGCGGGCCGCTGGCAATGTGTTGGTGTTCCACCACGGTACGCTCGGCGATGAACAGCGACGCCGTGGGCAGGTACAGCCCGTTCTGCAACAGGGTGAGGCCAAGCGCTTTGGTTAATTTTCCTGGCCCGTCGGTGCGCACCGCGCGCGGTACGCCCATCACCGGCTCGAGCGCGCGCACCAGCACCGCCGAGCCATTGCCTGTCACCACGTTGAAGCAGTGGTGCATGCCGTAAACGAGAAACACGTAAGCGTGACCCGGCGCGCGGTACATGACTTCAGTGCGCGGGGTACGGCCCTTCGACGAATGCGCCGCCTTGTCATGCGGGCCGACATACGCCTCGGTCTCGACGATGCGGCCAACGCGGGGCGGGGCGCCTTCTAAACGGTGCACCAACCACTGCCCAAGCAGCGCGGGAGCGAGCGCCAAAGCGCTGCGTTGAAAGAAGGTGGGGCTCGCGGGCTGCAGCATGGTAGTGACGGCTTCGACGATGAATGGTTCTAACCGCCTCTGCGGCATTTTGTTGCCACTCTTCTCGGTGCGCAGCGCGCAAGATTTGGGAGTGGGCGACTTTGGCTCACTGCCCGGCTTTTTCACGTGGCTCGGCGCCGCCCGCCAAAAGTTGTGGATGACGCTGCCCCTGTTGCCCACCGCGCACAACGACCCCAGCCCTTATTCCACCGCGAGCGCGTTTGGTTTGAACCCGCTGTTCATCGATGTGCGCGGGTTGCCGGTGGCCGTGGCCCTCTCGCAAGCAGAGCGCGCCACGGTGCAAGAAGCCCGCGCCTCGGCCACCGTGCGTTACGACTTGGTTTTTCCCCTCAAAGAAGCGTTGCTCGAGCGGGGGTACGCGGCGTTTTTGAAGCAAGGCACCGCGGCCCAGCGTGAGCGCTTCGAGGTGTGGGCGCGCGCGCAGAAAAGCTGGCTCGACGATTTCGCGCTCTTCACCGCGCTGTCTGAAGAGAACGGCTTTCGCGCTTTTTGGGAATGGCCGGCCCCTTTGGCGATGCGGCAAGGCGCGGCGCTCAACGAAGCCCGCCAGCGTCTGGCGAAAAAAATCGGCTACCAAACATGGCTGCAGTGGGTGGCTGAAGAGCAATGGCAAAAAGTACGCGACCAGGCGCGCGCCGCCGGCGTGCTGATTTGCGGCGACGAGCCGTTCATCATTAGCCAGAACAGCGCCGACGCCTGGGTGCACCCCGGGTTGTTGCGGCGCGATGCGCGGCTGGGAGTACCTCCTGACGATTTCGCCGCTGACGGCCAAGACTGGGGCCTGCCGTGGTTCGACTTCGAAGCAATGGCCCGCGAAGATTATTCGTGGCTGAAAGCGCGCGCGCAGAAAGCGGCCAGCTATTACGACTTGCGCCGGGTCGACCACGCCATTGGTTATTTTCGCCAGTGGGTTCGCGACGAGCAAACCCCGCGCGGCCGCTTCGTACCCAGCGACGAGCCCTCGCAGCGCGCACTGGGCGAGAAGCACTTTCGTCTGCTTTCTGAAGGCAGCCGCATCGTGGCGGAAGACTTGGGGGTGATTCCACCCTTTGCGCGCGAAGTGCTGACCGAGCTGAAATTGCCCGGCTACGAGGTGATGCGCTGGGCGCGGCGCGACGGCGTGTACACCCACCCGCATCAATACCCCGCGGTGTCTCTGGTGACGACGGGCACCCACGACACCGAGACTTTGAAAGCCTGGTGGGAAAACGCGCAGCCCTGGGAGCGCGAAGCGGTGATTCGCACCTTCCCCGAAATGGCGGGGCAGAACCCGTCGAGTGGCTTTTCTTTGACACTGCATGACGCGTTGTTGCGCTCGGCGATGCAGGCGTCGAGCGAGCTGTGTGTGCTGCCGTGGCAAGACGTGTTTAGCGAGACTTCGCGCGTCAACCTGCCGGGCACGGTAGGCCCGCACAATTGGGTGTACCGCATGCGGCCTCAAGCCGAAGAGCTGTTGTCAGGTGAAGAAACGCGCTTGGTGGCACAGTGGATAGCCAAGCTGACCCAAGACGGCCACCGCGCTTAGTTTCTTTTCTACAACCGGGTGGAACCTTTGCTTTTCCCGTGCATGTTACGGGGCCAGCAAAAAGGTGAACACGGCGCTTTTAAAGAAGGCTCAAGCGGGTAATGCGCACGCGCAAGCTGCTTTTTTGCGCGAAATGGGCCCGCATGTCGCGGGGTTGTTGCGGCGGCTGGGCAACCGTGCCGAGAAAGATGATGAGCTGCAAGCGCTCTTCGAGCATTTGCTGAAAGTGTTGCCCAAGTTCGACCCGGAAGGGCCCGCCCAATTGTCCACCTGGGTTTTCACTGTCTCGCACCGCTGGTTGTTGATGCAAAAGCGCAAGCGCGGGTTGACCTGGGTGCCGCTCGATGAAGCGCGCCCGGTAGAATCAACCAGCGTGCGTGGAGATGCCTATACCCACGAGCGTCAATTGCAGGCCTTGCTCGAAGTGGCGGTGCAGAAACTGTCTGAAGAACAGCGGCGCGTCTTCGTGCTGGCGCAGTGTCATCACCAACCGTTGGAAGCCATTGCCGAAGCAGAAGGCGTGCCGTTGGGCACGGTGAAGTCGCGGCTGCACCGGGCCCGCGCCGAGTTGTTGTTGAATTTGCGCCCCGCGCTCGTGCCAGAGAAAGGAGATACCGATGCCCCCGCTTGAAGAGCTCGAGCTGTTGTCGCGTTGGCAGGCCGGTGAGCTGTCGACTGATGAAGCGCGCGCGGTAGAAGAGAAGCTGGCGCAGGCTCCTCAACTCGCCGCGGCGTGGCGCGACTTGCAGGCGATAGAAACGGCCACCTGGCAACCGAGCGCCGAAGACCTCGCGCGGGCCGAACGCGTGACGCAGAAAGTGTTGGCGCCGGCACGTCAGTCTCTGCATCGCTGGCAATGGCTTGCCTTCGCCGCAGCCGCGGTGGTGGCGTTGTTCGCCGTGGGTACGCAGCTGCATTCGTCGAATGAGGGAACGTCGTCTTCACCCGCGTCGCGTGCGGTGGCGGTAGGCAGCACCTGCCGGGCAGAACACACGCCGGTAGAAACCGAGAGCGCGGGCGCACGCCTCACACTGCTGCGTGGAGAAGCCCGGCGCGACAGTGAAGACAGCTGGACATTGGTGAGCGGGAGCTTGGTGACCGAAGGCGTGCTCACCGTGCACGCGTTAAGAGAAACCATTCGCACCGACGGTGAGGTGCTCATCAGCGTGGAACCTTCGCAAGCCTTCACGCATGTCAGCGCAGCGTCGCAACTCGAACGCTGGAGGCACACAATGCTGACGTGGAACTCGAAGCAAGGTACGCGCAACGCCGGTTGGAAGACGGCGGCGCTCATGGTTTTCGTGGCGCAAGGCTCGGCGGTGGCGCTGGGTGATGATGGCGTGAAGGTGACCGTGCCCGAAGGCACAGCGTGGGCGCGAGAGAAAACCCCCGCTTCGTCGAAGGCGACGCAAGCGTTGGCCGCCGCAAACCCGAAAGCCCAGACGTTGCCGCTCACGCCTTTTAGCGAGGTATCGAAATCATTCGATTTGGAGTCTTTGGAGTGGGCGGTTTCTGACCGTGGCTGGCAAATGACCGAGTGCTTCTATAAGTGGCTTTTGCAGAACCAGAAGCTCGAAGGAAAAGTGACGCTCATTCTCACCGTCGAGCCGCACGAGAACCAGGGCCGGCTCATCAACACCGAAATGGACACTGACTACACCATGGCCAACCCGTGGGTGGCGTCGTGTGTGATGACCGAGCTGCAGCAAGTGAAATTTCCCGCGCCTAAAAATGGTGCCGTGCGTTTCGCTTACCCCTTGGAGTTCGAGGCCCGGGGCGCCGTCGACGGTGGTGTGAGCCGAGGCGCCGCGTTGGCTTTGCCTGCGCGCGAGAAAGGCAACGACAAGCAATATCGAGTGGTGATGATGCATGACCGGGCCGCCAAAGTAGACATTGCTGGCTCACGCGCCGACGGTACGACGGTCGAAGTGGTGGAGTTCACCGACCTCGCCGTGGGGCCGTTTACCAAAAAGGGTTACGAAGCGATGAAGCAAGTGCGCACTGAATTGGGAAGCAAGGTGCGCTACCGCGTGAAGTTCAACCCCCTGCCTCGCGAAGGCAGCAACGGGCGCCAAGCCGCGGCGGCGGCCTTGGCTGCGGGCCAGCAGGGTAAAATGTTTGAATTCATCGAGCTGTGTTTCGCCAACCCAGAAAATTTGAGCCGCGGAGACTTGGTCGACTACGCCCGTCGCTTGCGCTTGAACGTGGCGAGCTTCACCCAGGCGATGGACTCGCCACAAATTGTGGCCCAAGTCGACGCCGACATCGCTGAAGCCAAGCGCATTGGCGCTACCGCGGTGCCGGCCTATTACATCAACGGCCGCGAAGTCATGGGGGCCCGCCCGGTCGAAAACTTTCGCCAAATCATCAACGAAGCGCTCCACCCGGCGAAGTAAGCGCTTAAGTCCCGAAGAGAAATTCCATACCGGCGAGCGGCAACTTCGCGGCCAGCACCTCGGCCCACAGCAACACTTCTAACGCGCCTAACGCCAACCACGGCCCGAAGGGAATGTTGGTCAAGTCGGGCTTCCATTCCACCTCCTCGCCTTGTTCGTCGAGCGGAGCGTCGGGAATGGGCTGCAAGAAAAGCGAGTAGGGCAGCAGCAGCAGCCGGCGGCCGATAGAAAGCCCCGGCTGCAAAAACTCCCACGTCATGGTGTACGCGGGGGGCTTCTCTTCAGGGGGCTCTTTCGGTTTTTCGGGCTCGTTTTTACGGCGCAGCACCAGAATTTTGCCGATGCCGAACACCGAGCCCTGAATCGACGCCAGCAGCATCACGCCGAGCAGCGCGCGCCAACCCAAGAACGCGCCAATCAACGCGAAGAGAAACTTGTCGCCCGCGCCCATTGCTTCTTTGCGAAAGCCCAGCCAGCCAAAGTACTCCACTGCGCGCAGGCCCAAGAAGCCAAGCAGCGCGCCAAAGAGTGATTCGTAGAAGCCGTGCAGGCCGCCCACCCAACTCAGCAGCAAGCCCACGACAATGCCGGGCAGGGTGATTTCAAAGGGTAAAACCCAATGTTCGGCGTCGATGAATGACAGCGCGACAAGAAAACCAATGAAGATGAGCGGCCCCGGCAACGCCAGGGTCCACCCGAATTTTTGAAACGCCAGCAGGTAGAGAACACCCACCAACATTTCGACCAAAATGTAACGCGGTGAAATGGGCGTTTGGCAATGGCGGCATTGGCCGCGCAACACCAGCCACGACACCACGGGAATGTTGTCGTACCAAGCGATGGGGTTTTTGCACTGGGGGCAGCGTGAGCCCGGGTACACGATGCTCTCGCCCAGCGGCAGCCGGCCGATGACCACGTTCAAAAAACTCCCCACGCAGAGGCCTAAAAAAGTGACCCAGACGGTGAAAAGCGACTCGACGAAACTCAAGCCGCCTTGCTCTCGGCCGCGGTCATGGGCGCGCGTAACTGCGTCATGCGCTCCAAGGCCTTCTTGTCGGCGTCGCTGAAGTTCACCGACAACCCGAAGCCCGTCTTGCGGCGTTTGCCAAAGGCAATGTCGCTGCGGGCCCAGGCCACAATGCCTTTCCAGTCGAAGGTCTGCCCCCAGGGAAACTGCACCCGCACCGTGAGCTCGGCGCCTACCCGCGGCAACACGGGCGTGGCCACGAAAACGCCCTGCACGTCGGTGCCGCGCTCTGCGTAAAGGTTGTGGTCGGTCAAGGTGTCGACCGAGACGTCGTAGTGGTCAACCGCCGGCGCTTGCTTGTCGAACTTGGCGAGCTCTTCGTCAATCAACGCACCCAAGTCGACAATCGGCCCTTCGTCTTTCACCTTGCCGACGTCGATGATTTTGCGTGGCAGCGGAGTGGCGATGCGCGGCATCGCGTCGAGCTCGAGCGACATGATGTCGTCGGCGCCCAAGGCGTTGAGCTTCGAAAGGCCGCTGTCGGCCGCGGTGACGGCCTTTTCGCCGCCCACCACCGGCAGCAATTGCGCCAAGGGGTCACGCAGCAAGGTGCGAATCGGCACGCTCGAGTCGGCGCCGAGGGCTTCGACCATTTCGCCCACCGCCACTTCGTCGTCGTCGTTCACCATCAACACGAAGCGCGCGCTCGTCGACTCGCGCACTTCGCTTACCAGGCTGGCCATTTGTTCTCGCTTCAAACCGCCCGTGGCCGGGTTCAAAATCACCAGGCTGGGCTGCGAGAGCGAAATCAAGTCGGCCGTCAGCCCGTCGCGGCCGCACACGGTGTCGACGATGCGCGTGTCTGAATGCAGCAGCTCAGAGAGCAGCTGCAAGAGCATGGCGTCGTCGTCAACCAAGACGATGACCGATGGAGCGGCCGAGGCCATTAGCGCCTCTTGCCTCCCATGGAAGAAGGTTCAGTCTCGAGGGCGATGGCGCGCTCAATCATCGCTGGCGACGTGGCGTTCGCCTTGGCGGTGTCGAGTGAGATGAGGCCTTTGTTGTGCATTTCGAGCAAGTGTTGGTCAAACGTCTGGGTGCCCAGGTCTTCTGACGAGCGCTCCATGATGGACATCAATTCGTGCGTCTTGGCGGGGTCGCGAATGGCTTGTTGCATCGACAGGGTGGTGAGCAGCGCTTCGCACGCCGGCACCAAGCCTTGACCGTCGGCGCGGGGCAACAGCCGTAAGCTCAACACTGCTTTGAGCACGTCAGCCAAACGGCCGCGGGCCAGTGTCTGCTCTTCGTTGGGAAAGAGGCCGGCGAAGCGGCCGATGGTGCGCACCACGTCCATCGTGTGGAGTGTACCGATGACCAAGTGGCCGGTTTCTGCCGCTTTCAAACAGGTGTCGGCGGTCTCTGGGTCTCTCAGCTCGCCCACCATGATGATGTCGGGGTCTTGCCGCATCGCCGCGCGCAGCGCGTGCTTGAAGCTCTCGGTGTCGCTGCCTACTTCACGCTGAATAATGAGCGATTGCGAGATGGGGTAAATGAATTCAATCGGGTCTTCGATGGTGACGATGTGCAAACGCTCTGACGCGTTGATGCGCTGCAGAATCGCCGCGATGGTGGTCGACTTGCCCTGGCCGGTCGCGCCTGTCACCAGCACCAAGCCTTCACGCGCTTGCGCCACGCGGTCGATGACGGGAGGCAGGCCCAATTTTTCGACGGTGGGTATTTCGAAGGGAATGACGCGCAACACCAGGCCGTAGCTGTTGCGCTGGCGAAACACGCTGGCGCGAAAGCGAGACACCCCGGGAATACTGTAGCTGCGGTCGACTTCGTTGCCGCCCACGTCTTGCTTGCCCAGCACCAAGCGGGCCGCGGCGAGGGTGTCTTCGGGCTTGAGCGGCTCCATGCGGGCGCCGTAGAGCGAGCCGTTGACCCGGTACGTGGGTGGGTAACCGACTTCTAAGTGAATGTCGCTGACGTTTTTCTTCACGCCGAGCGCCAGCAGCGCGTCGAACTGTTGCTGATTCATTGAAGCCTCCAAAGAGCGACAGCATGACATGCGGGCGCATGGCTGCCAGATCTTTTGTTCGGCTTGCCTTGCGCTTATACGGGCACCTGAAGATGAGTTGCCTGCTCGCACTGCTGCTGCTTGCCAGCTCGCCGGCACCGGTTGACGCCGTGGCCCCCGCGCGCGCCCTGAAGTGGGAGCCCAAGGTCGACGTACCCCTCACCGCGGTGCTTGGCACAGGCCTGTTGCTCACTGAAACAGTCTTCAAAAAGCCGCTCGCCCCCGCCGCGTGTCGCTGGTGTGTGCACAATGTTTTAGATGACGCGCTCACCGCCATTCGCGCGCCGCTGGGCCAACAGCGCACCATCGACCTGGTGTCTTATGTCACTTTAGGAGTGATGCCCGCGGGTGGGCTGCTCTACAGCTTTTGGCAGGCCGATGACTTCGCCGCGTTTGGCGTCGACACCCTGCTGGTGGTGGAAGCCGTGTTGGCCGCCGCTGTTTTCAACCAGCTGGTGAAATTCACCGTCGGCAGAGAACGGCCTTTTGTGGCCCGGCTTTCGCAAGAAGCCAAGGCAATGGTTTCGCACCCCGACGACAACAACGTCTCTTTTTTCAGCGGGCACGCCACGATGGCCTTCTGCCTGGCCACCGCGGTGGGCACGGTGGCCGAGCTGCGGGGCTACCGCTACCGCGCCTGGGTGTGGTCGCTCGGCATGGCGCTCGCCACCACCACCACGGTGCTGCGCATGGTGGCCGACAAGCACTACTTTACTGACGTGCTCACCGGAGCGGTGGTGGGCGCGGCGTTTGGCTACGGCTTGCCGGCGCTGTTGCACGGCGTCGACACGGGTGAGCCCCAAGCGCTCCGCGACGTGCGCTTGGTGCCTGGCCTGGGCGGCATGGCGGTGGTGGGCCATTTTTAAGCGGTTTTCATGGGCGTGCGTGGCGCTCTTGCTGAGCGTGGGGTGTGCTTCGACCAAGCCCACGCCCGACGCCAAGCTGGTCGACGACATCAAGCTGCAGGGCGTGAAAAACGTCGATGAAGGCGAAATCAAAAAGCGCATTCTCACCAGCGAGACGGGTTTTTTTCCCGCTTGGGTGCCGGGCATTGGGCACGACGACTATTACGACGCTACCGCGTGGCAGTCAGACCTGAAGCGAATCGAACGCTATTACCAGTCGCAGGGCTACTACCAAGCCAAGGTGACTGAAGACGTTGTGCGGCCGATTCCCGGTGAGCGCGTGGTGTTAGAAGTGAAAGTCGAAGAAGGCCCGGTGGTGAAGCTGTCGGAGCTTTCGATTCAAGGCTTAGAAAATCTGCCGGCAGACCAGCGCGAAGAAATACTGAAGAAGCTGCCACTCAAAGTGGGCGATGTTTTCATCGAAGAGCACTGGGCGAAATTGAAAGAGCTGATTCCCGCGCGGCTCAACGAGCTCGGCTACGTCGAAGCGGTGTTGAACGGTGAAGTGGTGGTGCGTATCGACAACGCCAGCGCGCAGGCAAAAGTCACCGTCACGCCGGGCGCGCGCTACCGCATGGGTGACGTGTTCATCGACCTGGGCGAGAGCCGGGTGAGCCGCGAAACGGTGTTGTTGCAGGCGAAAAGCGCCTTCAGCCAGGGCGACTGGTACAGCGAAAGCACGCTGACTGAAATTCAAGGTCGCGTGTTTCAAATGGGCGTGTTCTCGGCGGTGCGGGTGACGCGCGCGGCTCCTGACCGGCAGACGCTCACCGTGCCCATCGCGGTGAAAGTCAGCGACGCGCCGTTTCACACCATTCGCGCGGGCGTGGGTTTGGGTATCGACCAAGTGCGGCAAGAAGCCAACGGCTCCATCGAGCTGACCCACCGCAATTTCTTCGGAGGCCTGCGCCGCGGCACCGTCAAAGGCAAAGCCGGTTACGCGTTTTTGCCTGACGTGTACAACGTGGCGATAGGCTCGCCCGGCGCGCAGCACGGCCCGGTGTTTTCGCTGCACGGTGAACTCGAACAGCCGCCCCTCAACTGGAAAAACGTGCCCGAAGCATTGCGCAACCAGTTGAACCAGCTGAGCTTTCAAGCTTCGCTCGACGGGTTTTCAGGGCTCGAGCCGACGTACAGCTACATCGGCGTGGCGGGCAAGGTGGGCCTAATGTGGAAGCCGCTGCTCGCGCTGCGCATTTTTCCCTCGTACAACATCGAGCTCTACCCCAAGTTGTCGTCAGAAATTCCACTCGATGGGCGCGCGCCCGAGCAGGCGGTGGGTTGCACCGCGCCGTGCCCGCTTTCGTACCTAGAAGAGACGATTGAGTACGACCGGCGTGACAAACCGCTCGAGCCACGTGAAGGGTATTACGCGTCAATCTCGTTTCAGCAAGGCGGCGGGGTGCTGGGTGGGCAGTTTTCTTTCTATCGAATTCAGCCTGAAGTGCGCGGCTATGTCAGCTTCGGTGAAGAGAAGCGGGTGACGTTGGGAGCGAAGTTGAAAGCGGGCACGCTGCTCACCGCGCCAGACGCCAACACCCCCATCGTGGCGCGGTTTTTTTCGGGAGGCGCGTCGTCGATGCGCGGTTTCAATACCCGGCGGCTGTCTCCGATGACGGCGGTGGCGAAGAACAGCGCGTCAGACGGCTTGGTGGCACCCGCCGGTGCGCGTGAAGGTGAAACGCTGCCCGTCGGCGGCAAGGGGCTCATCGAGGCCTCGGTCGAGCTGCGGTGGAATTTCTATGGCGATTTCGTGGTGGCGTTTTTCTTCGACACCGGCCTGGTGAGCGCGGGTTCGTTGCCGCTCGACGAAGGCGTCAATTTCTTCAACCAGCTACAACACGCAGTGGGGTTGGGGCTTCGTTACCGCACCCCGGTAGGGCCGATTCGCGTCGACGTGGCCATGCGCTTGCCGACGGGGCCTGGGTTGCAGGTGACGCAGAACAACCCCCAGCGGCCGGTGGTTTACCCGACTGACAATTCGTGTTTCGGTGCTTTCAAAGGGCAGGGGCCGAATTACGGCGGCAGCCCTGAAGGGCGCTGCGTGTTTCAGCTTTCAGTCGGCGAAGCGTTTTAAGAAACATAGCGGCCAATGGCGAAGCGCGCGGTCATCACCACGAGCAAGGCGACGCTCGAGGCGACATAGGCCAGGCGCACCCACCGGGGTTTTTCGCGCAGCGTCTCGGCCAGCACCAGCAAGCTGGGAAAAGCGGCAATGCCATAGCGACCCAAGCCAATGAAGTCGCGGCTCGAATAGAGCGGCAGCGCCAACACCGCCGCCACGTACACGCTGTAGCCCCAGCCCAAACGCTTGCGCATGGGCCAGGCGAGCGCGAGCAGCCCCAGCGCCAGGGTGAGGTGAATGAGGGGCGAGACAAATTCGGGCCAGTCGCGGTGCCCATTGAAGAGCGCCGGCTTGAAGCCGGGTTGGTTCGTCAGCTGCCCCCAGCCTGCCTGCGAATGAAGAAACGCGAGCGGGTCACCAAACGCCACCCCCAGGTACACCATGTACGCCAAGGCCCCTGCGCCACTCAAAAGCGGCAACGCCGTTTTCCATGACGGTTTGCCTTCGCGCATGTCCAACTCCCACGCGCGCGCGCACAGGCCCAGCACGACAGCGGGGCCCACCGGCCGGGTCGCCGTGGCCAAGGCGCCCAAGAGCACCGCCCACCCCAGCTGGCGGCGCTCGAGAAAGAGAAAAGCGCAAGCGACGACCAACAGAAACAGCGCGTCAGAATAAACGGCACCTGCCAGGTAGTACGCGAAAGGCCACGTGAGGAGCAGCGTCAGCGCCCAGTCAGCCGCGCCCGGTTTCAAGGTGCGTGCCCATTGGTGAAAAACCAGCGCGCCCAAGCCACCGCTCACCAGCGTGACGGCAATGCCCGAGAGAAAAACGTCGACGCCGAATGCCATGACCCCGCGCATCACCAACGGGTAGAGCGGAAAATACGCCACCGCGCTCTGTTGCCCGGGTGTGTACGAATAGCCCCGTTCGGCGATGGCTTGGTACCAGCCGCAGTCCCACCGCAGCCACATGTCGATGGGCGCGTTATTTTGCCACGCCGTGGTGGTTTGCCCCGGCCCCGTAATGCCAAAAAGCCACAGCGCGGTGACACCGGTGACGACACAAAGCACCACCAGCAGGCCAAAACGCGCGAGTACGGGAATTCGGTGAAGCACCTGCGACGGTTCTACTTGCGACGCCTCTTCGAGCGAAGCGTGAATTTGGGTTACACCCGTGGGTACGCAGCATGCTTGGTGCACTTTGACAATGTCTTCTTCGCCGCCCAATGACTTGCCGACCACGGTGCCTCCTTTGAAGCGCCGGCGTTGGCCGTACGTGCTTTTGGGTTTGGCGGTTTTCATCGGCGTGGTGATGACGGGCGCCCTCATTTATTTGCGCAGCGGCGCGGCCAGTCAGTTGGTGAAAGAGCAGGTGCTCAAAGCGGCCGCCCAAGCGCTGCAGGGCAAGTTAGAGTTGGGCGACGTACGCCTCGCTGGCACTCACGTCACGCTGACTGATTTGAAGCTCTTTACGCCCGAAGGCGAACTGGTGGCGCACATTGAGCGCGCTGAAGCGACGATGGGTGTGTGGGCGCTGACGTCGGGTGAAGTGCGGCTCGACGACGTGCAGCTTTTCGGGCCGCATGTGTACCTCGCGTCTGATGAGCGCGGGTTGAACTTGAGCCGCGCGATGGCCTCGAAAACGCCCGCCGCGCCTGCTGCTCTTGAAAAACCCGGCGAGGGCACGCGGGTGACGGTGAAAAGCCTGGCGCTGCGGCAAGGTACTTTTGGCTTCAAGACCGGCAACCAGGCGCCGATGCTGCTCGATTTTAACGAGCTGACCGCCGACGGGCAGGCCACGGTGCTCACCAGCCCGCTGCAGCTCGAGGGAGCGCTCAAGCTCCAAGGCCACGCCAAGCGGCCGGTCGACGGGCCGCTGCGCATCGATGTTGCCATGCGCAGCCACGCTTCTCACCCAACCCAGGTCGACGTGGCGCTGACGCTGGGTGATTCACAGCTCAAGGCGCGGGTGGGGCTGCCCGAGCCCGACGTCGCGGTTGAAACGTTAGAAGTGTCTGCCGCGTTGCGCGCGGGTTTGGGCATTGCGCTCGAGGGCGACGAGAAGTGGACAGTGAAGGGTGACGTGTCGCTCAAGCGGGCGGCGCTCACCGCGCATGCTCTGGGCGCCCAGGCGACGCTCAACGCCACGTATGAAACAGCCCCGCTGCAGGTCGATGTTTTCGAGCTGAAAGTGGCCGATTTTTCACCGCGACGGCTGGTGCCGACCTTGCCGTCTTCGAAGGTAGCGCTCGAAGTCAAAGGCACGCTGCGTGAAGCGGGGGGCAGCCTCTTGAATGGCAATGCCACCGCGAAGGTGAAGTGGACAAGCGAGAGCGGCGCTCCCTGGGCCGATGTCGATGCGAAGGCCACCGCGAAGGGCGGCGCGCTCGACGTGTCGCAGCTCACCGCACGTGTTTTCGGCGCGACGCTAGAAACCACGGGCAAGGCCGACCTGCGCACGGTGTCGCTCAAGGGCACGGTGGTGGTGCCCTCGGTGGCGCAGCTGGGCCGCGGCTTGACGCAGGCATTGGGCGTCGAGCCGCTGGGCGTGACGGGCAGCGGTCGCCTCGACGTGGGGGTAGACGGCCCGTGGAAGTCAGCGCAATTCAAAGGGCGCGGGCGCTTCGAGTCGCTCGGCGTGTCTAGCGTGAAAGTGACGGGCTTGGCTGTCGACGCGCGGGTGCCGAATTGGGCACGGCCTTATGAGGCCGGCGCTGAGCTCACCGTGGCGCGGGTAGATATTGGCGAGCAACACCTCGACGCCGTCGACGCCAAGGTTTCGACGTGGGGCCGCAAGTTGAAAGGCAGCTTCACTGCTCGAGGCTTGAGCCAAATCGCGCTCGGCGTCACCGGCACGTTGGCGCCGGGCGGCGAAGGCATGACGGTGTCAGAAGTGACGTTGAGCTACCCCGAAGCGCAGTGGAGCCTGCTTGCTCCGGTCGACATGACGTGGAGCGACGGTCGTTTTTTCAGTGGCCAACTCACGCTGGTGGCCGGGGCACAGCGGCTGTCGTGGGTGGGCGGCTGGTCTCGCCATGGGGTTGACGGCGAGGCGCGCGTCGAAGGCTTCAACTTGGCGCGCTTGCCTGCGCTCGCCCCAGTCAGCCGGCTGAAGTTGAAGGGGTTGCTCGACGTGAAGGCAAAGGTGAAGGGGCCGGCGAAGGCTTTTCGTGTCGACGCGCAAGCACGGTGGAAAGACGGCGCGGTGTACGGCATTGAAAACGTGGCCCTGCAGTCGAACGTCGGCTTTCAAAATGGAGAGCTGAAGGGCGTGTTGGGGCTGAAGACTTCAGTCGGCGACCTTGACGCTACATGCGACTTTCCCCTCGAGGCGTGGAGCAAAGGCAGCCCAGCGCCGCTCTCGCTGGAGCTGAAAATGAAAGACGTGGCCACCGACAAGGTGCTGGCCCTCACCGGTTCAACGTTGGGCCTGCGCGGCGCGTTGACCGGCGCGTTGGCCGTCACGGGAGACACCCAAGCGCCCCACGTCACGCTCGATGTCGAAGGCAACGCGCTCGAAGTGTTGCCTTCGCCCGAAATGGCTCCCCTGGCGGTGAGACGGGCCGTGGTGACGGCCAAAAGTGATGAACGGGCCCAAGCCGACGTGCAAGTCGACCTGCAGTTGCTGGGGGGCGGAGCGAAGTTGTCGGTGCACACTGACGGTGTCGGTAAACGGCTGCGCGACGGCATGCCTTCGGCCGAAACGTGGAAGGCGATGCCCGTCACCGTGGCCTTTAGCATTGACGGCATTGAAGCCGAACAAGCGCTGCAGGCCTTAGGTCAATCGGGAAAATGGGCGGGCGTGTTGTCGGCGCGCGGCAAGGTGGTGGGCAGCCTGTCGCAGCCTTTGGTCGACGCGTCGGCGAAGTGGGCGGGCATGAAGAATGAATCGCTGCAGCCGCACGACGTGGTGCTTTCGCTGTCGACCCAACGCCAGCGCTCGGCGTTGAGCGTGACACTGACGCATGACCACCAGACCGCCGGCACTGTCGATGTGGTGCTCGACGCCGGAGCAGACAAATGGGCCGACATTGACGCCCTCGCCGATGCCACGTTCAAAATCGACGCCCATGTGGGCCCGCTTTCTCTGCCCCAGACGCTGGAAATGGCCAATGGCCGCACCAAGACGTGGCTGACCCAGGGGTTGATACGGCTCACCGTCGCCGGCAGTGGCACGTTGGCGGCTCCCCAATTGAAAGTGCGCGCGGCAGTCGAAGCGCCCAGCGCGGGCAAAGTGTCGCTCGGTCAATGGAACGCCGCGTGGGACTACGCCGCGAAAAAGCACGAAGTGTCTTGGGTGATGTTTTCTCCACAAGGAGGCTCGCTGAAGGTGAAGGGCCAGGCGCAGCTCGAGGTAGGCCTTAAGGCCGTGCAAAAGGGCCTGGCGGTGCAGAGCGCACCTTTTGACGTCACCCTCGAAGCAAAGGCTTTCGACTTGGCGTTTTTGTCAGGAGTGCACGAGCGGCTGCGCGCGGTGGGCGGCATTCTCGAGGGTAAAGGCGTGGCCCGCGGCACGGCGAAAGAGCCTTTCATGGAAGCTGACTTGTCGCTGACCAAGGGTGTGCTTTCAATGGCGGGCGTGGGTGACTACCGCGACGTCAGCGCGCAGGTGCACGTCGACCCTTCGCGCATCACGGTGCAAACGTTGAAGGTTTCATCAGGCACGGGTTGGGCGCAGTTGAGCGGCGAGGGCCTGCGCGTCAAACCCGCCCATTGGACAGTGAAGGCGTCGGGCGAAGTGAAAGAATTTCCCCTTGTCACTGATGAGCAAGTGGTGGCGGCCGCCAGCGCGCAGTTGCGTGTTGACGGAGAGTTCGCCGAGGGCTGGCTCGACTTGCGCGACGTCAGTGTGGCCAAAGCGCGCATCGACTTGCCCACCACCAAACGCAAAGACTTGCAACAGCTCGAGCACCGCGAAGACATTTACATCGTGCGCCGTGGGCAAAATGTGGCGCAGGTGAAGCGCGAGCGCGCGCTGCAAAAAAGTGCACCCGCCGCTTTCAAATTGCGGCTTTTGGCCAAGGTGCCAGACGGCATTCAAGTGCGCGGTACCGACGTGCACATCGACGCCGACTTGTCTGACAATTTTCGCGTCGAGTACGCCAATGAAGCGCGCATTTTCGGCACCATCGCCATTCGCAAAGGCTATGCCGATGTGCTCGGTCGGCGCTTCAACGTGAGCGGCGACTCGCGCATCACCTTTGCCGGTGAAGCCTCGAAGCCGTTTTTGAACGTCACCGCCGAGTGGGTCAACGAGCGCGAGCAAGTGACTGTTTTCGTGATGGTGAAGGGCCAGGGTGTTGAGCAAATCAGCTTGAAGACGCGCTCTCAGCCGCCGTTGCCCGAGTCTGAAATTTATACCTTGCTCGCCACGGGGCGCCGCAACTTGAAGCCGGGCTCGGGCGCGTCGATGACGGGTGACCAAGCGGCGTCGAGCGTGGCCGGGGTGTTGGCGGGCGTGCTGAAGAGCGCGTTGATGTCGAAGCTGCCGATTCAAATCGACGTGCTGACCATCGACTCGGGTGAAAAAGGCTTTGGCGATTGGCGCGTCGAAGCGGGCAAGTACATCAACGACAATTTGTATGTCGGGGCGCTGTACCAGGCGGGAGCCGACCCCCGTCGTGGGCAAAACACCCTCACCGCGAAGCTCGAGTACCAGTGGACCAAGTTCATCTCGGTTGAAGCGTTCGGTGGCAGCGAGCGTGCCGCCGGCGCAGAACTGGTGTGGAGCTACGAATATTAGGGCCCGCCGCAAAATAAACGGTCCGAGATCTGCGCCGAGGCGCCCGGATGGCGAGGCGCGCGACCTAAGATTTATCAGTGGTAAGTCGCAGGGAGCGCAACGCGGACAGCCGGGATGGATCGGCGCTGATATGGAGCGTTTATTTTGTGGAGGGCCCTTAGGCCCCGCTAAGCGATGCGCTCGGCCACCGCTCCGATAGAAACGGGTGTCCAATTCAGCTGCGCCGCGTAACCGCGCGCGCGCAGTTTTTGCCGCAGTGAGTCTTGGTGACGTTCCATTTCGCCCGCGTTGAGCAAGTCGTCGCGATAGGTGACGGTGAGCCGTGCAGAAGCAGCCTTTGAATCGGCGCGTATTTCAAGCAAGTGGCTCTCGAGCTCAGGGTACTGGGTGAAGACGTCGCGCAATGCCGCGGTGGCGCCGGCAGGGCGCTTGACGAGCAAGGTGCGCAGCGGCGAAAGCTCCAAACGCAAGCCCAGCTTGGCGAGGTACGGCGTGAGGGCGCTTTCAAAGGTAGACGGTTTGATGCGGTCACGGCCGGCGTAATGAAACACCAGCGCGGGCCCTGCTCCTGGGCGTGGCTGAATTGAAATGTAGCGTACTTTTTCAAGCGCTTGCCGCTCGATGGGCGCCAAGGTGCGGGGCCACGGGCGGGCCTTGAGAAATTGCGCCAGCTCGCGCAGCAAAGCGCCGTAGGTGCGTTGCAGCAGCGCTTCGATACGGGGGCCGCGCGGTGCAACGAAAGCCGCCTCGGAGTCGTCATCAAGAGCGGCCGACTCACCTTCTCGCTGTTGCAAAAGCTTCGCTTCTGACACCGCGTGCTGCGCCAAAAACCGCAAATAGGCTTGTTGCCCCAGGGCCTTCAATTGCTGAAGGTCGTCATGGGTCAGCGAGGTGTCGAATGCCAGGGTTTGGCTTAGCGCTGCTTCCCACCCGTCGGCCGAGCCTTCGAAAAAGTAGGCGGTCAGGTCGAGGTGGGCGTCGAGTTGGTCGGCCAGTTGCTCCAGCCTGCTTCGGCGGTCAGGGCTGAACAGAAACGCAGCATCGGCGGCCGCGGCAGCCAGCCGGCGAAGCGGAGTCGACACGGTGCCGTCGTGCGACGCGCGTGAAGAGACTGCAGTGGCTTGGGGAACCATTCGTCACCAGCAAGAGCATGAAATACGCCAGCGGCTGAAGCGAAGTGACGTGCTCTCGAAGCGAAGAGTTGAGAAGCGGGTTGTAGCGGGCAGGCATCATGGTGCGGAGCGCGGGCCACAACCGGGGTTAACACCAGTCATTTAGAGCTTCACGTTGACCACCACTTTGCCATCGAAAGTGACGTCACTTGAGGGCTGTTGGCCGGTTGCGTTGGCGGTCAGCTCAGCGCCTGCATTCATGTACGGCAACAGGTCGACGTTGGGCACTAACTCGAAGTTGAGCACCGTGAGCGCTTTGGCGACCGGCGCCGCCCGCGCGATTTCGACTTTGGGCAAACTGCCTGAAGTGGGGGCGATTGAAATGTGCACTTCGTCGAGAAAATTGAAGTTTCCCGACGGTTTCGATTTGGGCGTCACCGACAACGTCAGCTCTTTGAGAAAGGCATGGGTGGCGGGCCCGGTGCCGCGTTTTTCGGTCTCGGCTTTGAGGTCGATGTTCAATTTGAAGGGCGTGGGTACGAAGCTGGGCAATACGCCTCCCAATGGGTTGCCGGCCACGCGCTGTTCAGGCAGCGCCTCTTCAACGTCGAATTGAATGAGGCCGCACCCAGAGAGAAAAATGGCTACCGACAACCACCGCGCACGTGGGTTCATGACTGAAAGATACGGTAACGATTGGGGTTTTCAAAGAAGCCGTCGCGTGGCGGGCAATGTGCGGAAACTTCCTACGCTGCTGCCCGATACACCTTGGGTAACGCGCAGCACGCGCGAGAAGGGGAGCACGGCGGAGCGGGAAGGGTTCTCGCTCCGCTGGTCGCTCCTTCCGGCGGGCATTTCATCACGCCAAATGGGCGATGACGGCCTGGGTGAAGTCTTTCATGCGCGCGCTGCCGCCCAAATCGCCCGTGCGCACTTTGCCCTCGGCGTACACTTTGAGCACCGCCTTCTCGATGCGCGCTGCCGCAACGTCTTCTTTCAACCACTGCAGCATCATCACCGCAGAAAGGAGCAGCGCGGTGGGGTTGGCCAACCCTTTGCCCGCGATGTCGGGCGCTGTGCCGTGCACCGCTTCAAACACCGCGCTCGACGTGCCGATGTTCGCGCCCGGCACGAGGCCCAGCCCGCCCACCAACCCCGCGCACAAGTCTGACACGATGTCGCCGTACAAATTTTCCATCACCAGCACGTCGTACTTCTCGGGGTTCTTCACCAGCTGCATGCACAAGTTGTCGACGATGACGTCTTCAGACTGAATGTCTGAATACTCGCGCGCCACTTTGCGAAAGCAGTCGAGAAACAAGCCGTCAGACAACTTCATGATGTTGGCCTTGTGCACCGCCGACACTTTTTTTCGTTTCTGCGCGCGGGCATGCTCGAAGGCGTAACGGCAAATGCGGGTCGACGCCTTCTCGGTGATGATCTTCAGGCTTTCGACCACGCCCGGCACCACGATGTGCTCGATGCCGGCGTACAAGTCTTCGGTGTTCTCACGCACCACCACCAAGTCAATGTTGTCGTAGCGCGTTTTAACCCCGGGTATCGACTTCACCGGCCGCACTGAAGCATAGAGCTCGAGTTGTTTGCGCAGCGCCACGTTGGCCGATTGAGGGCCGACGCCAATGCCGGTGGCGGTAGGGCCTTTGAGTGCGACGCCGTTGCGCAGCACGCTTTCAACGGTTGAAGGAGGCAAGTTGGTGCCGTGGCGGTTCATCTGTTCGGCGCCCGCGTCTTGGTACTCGAATTCGAGCGGGCACTTGGCGGCTTCGAGCACTTGGCGGGTGGCGTTGACCACTTCGGGGCCAATGCCGTCGCCGTTGATCAACGTCACTTTTCGCATCTCGCTCATGGGGGCCTCATAGACCAAAGTGCCCTCTATTTCCCACTTTGGGTCGCCAACGCGACGAGAGCGCATTTGCGCAGTACGATGCATGCCAACTGTGAACCCACAAGAGCTGAACCGTTTGCTGCACAAAGTTGAAACCGGAGAAATTCTCTCTGACGAAGAGCTGCGTGCGTTGGAGCGCGAAGCCAGCGCGCAAGGCGGTTTGAGCTTGAAGCTGTCGGTGGCGCACGCGCTGCTCAATGCCGATGCCACCGAACCGGCGCTCGGCCTGTTGAAGGGGCTCGAAAAAGATTTTCCCCACGATGCGCAGGTGCCGTTGGCGATTGCGCGGGCGCACTTCTCAGTCGAGCGCTACGCGGCGGCCGAGGCTCCGTTGAAGCGGGTGCTGCAGTTGAACCCAGCCGACTTAGAGGCGATGAAAGGCCTGGCGCTGATTGCAATGCGCCGGGGCGAGCAGGCGCGGGCCGAAGCGTTGGTGAAGGCGGTGCTCGAAAAAGACCCGTTCGATGCTGAAGCGCAGCAGCTGTTGGGCGAGCTCGAGTCAGCGGGTGCCAAACCTGTGGCGATGCTGGCGTCGCTCGAAGAGTTTGCAAAAGCGCTGCGCGCCGGGCTGGCAGGGCGGGCGGTGACGCATTTGATGCAAAAAGAGCGGCTGTTTTTGAAGTTGGCCGACGGAGACGTGGCGCGGCTCGAGCTGAAAGGCCTGCACCAAAGCTATATGGACTCTGGGCAATCGCTCGACGACGCGGTGACGTCGATTACCGAAGAGCTCACCGCGCACGTGTTGGGCTTGCCGGCCGAGCGGGCCGACTTGTTGTCGAAGGTGCTGCCGGTTTTGCGCGATGACCGTTTTGCGCAGCGGGTAACGGGGTTGATGACGCGTGAAGGCCCGGCGGGTTTGTGGCTGAGCTATGCGCTCGAGCACCCCGATTTTTTGCGTTACCTGCCGCTGACGGTGTCGAACAGTCACGGCGTGACGCTCGAAGAAGTCGACCAAGCCGCATGGGCAAATTTGGCGAAGACGGTGCTCGCTGTGCACGCGATTGAGTTCGACCCCAAGGCGTTGGCGTTGGCGTCTTCTCCTACGGGCTTATGGGCGTTGGCGCGCGGAGACGGCCATGACGCGGCCCGCTTGTTACTGCCCAACGTGCAGTCGATATTGCGCGAAAAATTGGGTGAAGGCCCGTGGCGCGTTTACTTGGGCCTGCGCGAGTTGGTGTTGCTGTGCCGCGAAGATGACGCCAAGACGATTGCGAAGCTCGACGGGTTAGACGCGGCAGGTGACGGCATCGCCGGGGCTTACATTTTTCACCAAGGCAGTTTGAAGCCGCTCGACGAGTGGCGTGCGGTGCGCGGTTAGGGCCTGTCGACATATTGGCGCAGACCAGGAATGCCGGAGTTTTCGTGATCGGCTGACGCGACTTGTCTTCGCCAGCGTCCGGTAAATCGGCGCGCGCACATCTCGGTCAGATCCAGCTTGCGCGAGACGAGATTTTTTGATCGACACTGCTGATGCACCGACATGAACTCAGGGACGATGAGTGGGAGCGCTTGAAACCTTTGTTGCCCCCTGAACAGGGGAGGCGGGGCAAACCATCGAAGGTTCCGACCCGCACATTCCTGAATGCCATTTTTTACATCGCCAAAACGGGCGCACCTTGGAGAGATTTGCCTGAACGATTCGGTCCCTGGCAAACCATCCACCAACGTTTCTCCCGTTGGAACGCGAAGGGTATTTTTGACAAAATTCTCAATGAATTCGCCAAGGACGCTGACCACGAGTCGAACATCGCTGATGGGTCGTACGCCAAGGCGCACCAAGACGCCGCAGGCGGAAAAGGGGGGCCAAAACTCAGGGTATTGGCCGCTCTCGCGGAGGCCTTACCACCAAAATCCACGCTCTTGTGGACGGGCTCGGTAATCCACTCCACGTCCATCTCACGCCGGGAAACATTCACGACATCACCGAAGCTCCAACGCTTATCGAACTCGCCCAAGGCCAAAACTTCATCGGCGACAAAGGCTACGACTCAAACGCCGTCGTCGAAGCTATTGAAAAGAAAGGGATGATACCGGTCATCCCTTCAAAGGAGAACCGAAAGGTCGAGCGAGAAATCGACGGCCACGTCTACAAGGAGCGGCACCTTGTCGAAAATTTCTGGTGCAAGATTAAGCGGTACCGGAGGGTGGCGACACGCTACGAAAAGACTGCAACGAACTTCCTGGGCTTCGTTTTGTTCGCCTCTATCCGTGTGTGGCTGGCATGAATATGTCGACAGGCCCTAGTTTTTCGAGGAGTCGCGCGATGGGCCGAATTCTCACCGGGGTCTTCGGCTCAATCTACCTTGCGCGGCACCATGGGCTTCGGCATCGGCCGCACTGAATGGTACGGCTTGGCCCAGGCCACCGTATCGACGCCTTCTTCTTTCGCAAACCGAGCCGTCAGGTATGGATCGCTCAAATGCGCACGGGCCAGCGCACACATATCGGCCCGCCCCGCGGCGACAATGGTGTTGGCGTGGTCAGCACTCATAATGCCTCCCACCGCCATGACCGGAACATCGGCCCGGTAACGCACGGCCTCGGCGAACGGCACTTGAAACATGCGCCCGAAGTCAGGCTTCGACTCAGGCACATTTCCGCCGCTTGAAACATCAATAATGTCTGCGCCGTGCGCTTTGAACGCCTTGCTGATTTCCACCGCGTCGTCGACCGTCAAACCGTCAGGCCCCAGCCAGTCACTCGCTGAAATGCGCACCGCGATGGGCTTTTCTTTTGGCCAAACCGCGCGCATGGCGTCGAAAATCTCGAGCGGGTAGCGAAGGCGATTCGCCAAGCTGCCGCCATACGCATCGGTGCGGCGGTTGGCGAGTGGAGACAAAAACTCCGACAGCAAATACCCATGCGCACAGTGCAGCTCGATTAAGTCGAAACCGGCGACCAAAGCGCGTCGCGTCGCCTCGACAAATTGGCTCTTCACCAACGCCATGTGCGCGGCGTCCATTTCCTTGGGCACGTGCCAATTCGATGCATACGCAATCGCCGAGGGTGCCCACGTCTGCCACGCACCTTCAGCCGCCGAAAGTGAAGCGTCGCCTTGCCATGGCAACTGACACGACGCTTTGCGGCCCGCATGCGACAGCTGCACTCCGATTTTCGAATTCGAGTGCTGATGCACGAAGTCGACGATGCGCTTCCACGCTGCGGTATGCGCGTCGTTGTACAGCCCGGTACACCCGTAGCTAATGCGACCTTCGGCCGAGACGTCGGTCATTTCGGTCAGCACCAGCCCCGCGCCACCCATCGCCCGCGAGCCCAAGTGCACCAGGTGCCAATCGTCGGGCACACCGTCTTTCGCCATGTACTGGCACATCGGCGATACGGCGATGCGGTTGGGCAGCTCTAAGCCGCGCAATGTGAACGGCGCAAAAACAGGAGGCGCTGGCGAGCCGTCTTTCTTGCGCAGCCCGTGATTCGTCTGCGCAAACCACGCGTCGACCTTGGCCACCAGTTGCGGGTCTCTTTGCCGCAGGTTGTCCCACGTGATGCGCTTCGAGCGCGTCATCAAGTTGAAGGTGAATTGCACCGGCTCTTGTTGAAGGTAGCGGGCGCTGTTCTCGAACCACTCCAAGCTGGTCTGCGCCGCGCGCTGCAACCGCAACACGTCAGACTTGTGCGCGTCTTCGTAGGCCGCGAGCACTTTGGGCACGTCGCTGACCCCGTGCGCTTTGAACGCATCGACGAGCGACATGGCGTCTTCCATCGCCAGCTTGGTGCCCGAGCCGATAGAAAAGTGCGCCGTGTGCACCGCGTCTCCCATGAGCACCGTGTTGCCGTGGTGCCAATGCTCGCACCGCACGGTGGGAAAAGTGCGCCACACCGACTTGTTGGGCAGCAGCCGGTGCCCGCCCAAGTCGTCAGCGAAAATCTTTTCTAAGAAGGCCACGCTCTGCGCTTCATCGAGCTTGTCGAGGCCCGCTTGGCGCCATGTTTCTTCGCGCATCTCCACAATCCACGTTGAGACGGCTTCAGCCTTCGAGCCCGGTTTTTCGAATGGGTACGCGTGAACTTGAAACAGGCCCCACTCGGTGTTTTTGAAGACGAAAGTGAAGGCGCGCAGTGGCCGGGTGGTGCCGAGCCAAATGAACTTGCACTTGCGCCAGTCGAGCGACGGTTTGAAGTGCGCCGCGCCGTGTTCGCGCAACGCGCTGTGCACGCCGTCGGCCGCCAACACCAAGTCGGCCGCGGGTATTTGGTCGGGCTTGAGCTCGTGCTGAAAATTGAGCTGTACGCCCAACGCTTGCGCTCGGGTTTGTAGAATCAGCAGCAACTCTCGCCGAGACAACCCGCAAAAACCGTGGCCGGTAGAAGTGATGCACTGGCCTCCGACGTATGTCTCGATGTCGTCCCAATAAGCAAAGCGTGACTCGATTTGCCGGTAGCTTTCGGGGTCACGCGACGCCAAGTTGCCCAACGTCTCGCGCGAAAACACCACGCCCCAGCCAAAGGTGTCGTCAGCTTTGTTTCGCTCGTAAACCTCGATGCTGACCTGGGGAAAGGCCTGTTTCATCAAGATGCTGAAATAAAGCGAAGCCGGGCCGCCTCCTACGCACACAATTTTCATCGGTGGCGCTGGCCGTAGCATGAAGCGCAGGGTAGGCCCAAGAGTGGGTTAAACGAGGCCCGGTTCAGCATCCATGGCAGTGATGAACCTCGATACTTGCTCTGATGGCATCGGCCGTTGCTCGAGCTCGAGCCCTTTGGTCTGAGCAGCAGGCCCAGACATTTTTTCTAGAATCAGCCGGCCGTCTTGGCAGCGCTCGCAGAAGGAGAGCCGAAAGACGATGCGGCTGGGCAGTGCCGACACGGCGGACCAACTGTCAGCTGGTGACACGCGGTTGAGTCGAAGCGCGAGCTCACGCCCGTCATCCGCAGCTTTGGGCTTGCCCCGCTTTCGTAGACACCTTCTGAAGCAGTACGGAGGAGTCTATGGAGAAGCGAAATCGCTACACGAAGGAGTTCAAGGCCGGTGCAGTCCAGCTGGTGCTTGACCGGGGCCGCAG
>JAIBBR010000054.1 GCA_019694575.1 Myxococcaceae bacterium | reverse complement strand
TAAAGCGCCCGCGGTACCTTAACCAGCGGTGAGTGCGTGAGACATGCCACGAAACTCACGCCGTTTCGCGCGCGCGCTGCTGAGCATTCTGCCGGCCACGCCCGACGCCCGATCGATCGCCGCATACATGTCGACATCGACCGCTTGAGCGACCGAAGGTTTTTGCCCATCGACGTACAGCTCCAGTGAGCAGCGTTTGTCGATGCCACCCTTGGGGCCATTCGTGTCTTCCAACCTGACCAGCGCACGCCGTACGCCGTTGTCGAACCGCCCCAGCGCGAAACGCAGACGCTTCTCGACGTATTGCCGCAACGCCTCGGTCAGCCTCATGTGTCGACCACGCACTTCGATTTCCATGAAACACTCCCTTTCGTTGAGTTCGGCCCTCGTACTTTGAGGTGAACGAAGGGGGGGCGAGGGTTATTTCCGCTGCGTGGAAGAGGGAGCGGGGGGGTTCATTTTCGCAGGGTCTAAGTCTTCGTCGCCGTGGGCTTGGTTCCAGAAGCGTGTCTGCAGTTGCTCCAGCGCTTGGGCTTGCGCGGGCGCTTCAGCCGAGAGCATTTGCAGCAGCGTATCAGCCGAAGCTTGGAGGTGCGCGTAGTCGTCGACGTAACGTTTGAGCGCGCGGCCCAGCGCTCCATCGCCCATGCGCTTTCGGGCTTCGTCGTACAAAAAAGGTGCTTTACCGAAAGTGAGCGCGGTGTATTCGAGCGATGAATCGAATTGCGACGAGGGCCGGTTCGCGGCGTCGTCGTTGCCTCCGCCCCAGCGAAACAGTTGATAGATGCGCACCCACTGCGCCTTCTTCATCGCCTCGGCGTGTTTACGGCCGTGCTTCCATTCTAGAAAGCGCAGCGCCATGGCTTGGGCCAGCGCTTCGTCGACCACCGGGGTTTCGTATACGTCGTTGCCAACCAAGGCTCCGAAATATTGATGTGCCACTTGGTGCGCGGCCGCGAAGGCCAAGGTGTAGCGGCTGGCGGGGCCAATGTCGCTCCACTCTTCGCGCAGCAGCGGAGGAATCGACACGTCACTCACTCCCAACGCCACCAGCGGGTCTACCGGCCCGGTGTAGAGAGAGCGCGGCAGAGGCATCAAACCCGAGAAACCGAAACCTTGGTGGCCATTGTTGAGCGGCATCGACACCACTTTGAGCCGGCGCCACGGCAACGGGCCAAGTCGCTTTTCAAATTCTGCCAAGGCCGCTGCTGCATGCCTGAGCACTTCGCCTCCAGCGCGCGCGTCGGCGGGTAAGAAGTGGCTCTCGAGGGTCACATTGCCGACTTGCATGGTGAGGGTTTGGTAGCCGCGGGTGAGCACAAGGGGAAAATCGCGTGCCGCGGCGCCGGTGAACACGTAGCGGGTGCCGCTGTCGGCGGCCGGCACTTCGCCCACCGTTTCTTGTGGGCCGAACGCTTTCCACCCCGCGGGCACTTGCACGCTAATCAGCCAATTGCCCACACGCCGAGGCAAGCCTTCACCTACGCCGTTGCTCTCGTCGACGAGCTCGCTCTGCTCGGTGTCGGTGCACACCACTGGGAGCAAACCTGCCAGCGAGATGAGCTGCTCAGAATAGCCGTACGGTCCACCTTCGGCATCGGGCAGTGGCGCGCGCAGTTGTAGCTCGACGTCGACCGATTGTGTTGCCGCCACGGGTGGGTTGAGCGTGACGCGGTAAAGCGTGGGCGAGGGCTGTTCGACGATGGCGGCTTTGTTGTCGCGCACTGCTTGCGAAAGCTCCACATGCGTGCCGTCCGCCGCGTTGGCCTGCACGTAGAGCCACAGCCCGTGCACAGACCGCAAGCGAACGGCATAGCGAATGCGCAGCGTGCCGGTAACGATCTTCTCGGCGAGGTCGACTTTCAATTCGGCGCGGTAAAAGGGCAGCTCTTCTACCGAGCCGATTTGGCGGGTTAGCCGTTCGCGCTCATTGTCTTGCAAGGCGCGCAGCGCGAGCTCGAGATCGGCGGGTAGCTGCTCCTGCGCCGAAGCGGGAAAAACAAGCGAGCTCAAGGCCAGCCAGACCCCGAAAAACAGCCTGCGCGGCGCATGCGCGAGGGGCCCTCTCATTGCCAGGTTCCATAGCAGAATCGCGATGGATTTCGCAGCCCCGTGACAGTATGCACCCAGGCGTTCATGTCAGCGTCCGTGAAGCCTCCCTTAGACGTCACCCGCACGTTGACCGGCAAGCGAATTTTGTTCGCCGGCGCGACCGGTTTCGTCGGCAAAGTCACCTTGTCGATGTTGCTGCACCACTACGGTGAAGTGCTCGACAAGGTTTACGTGCTGGTGCGCAAGGGCAGTTCGCCCAGCTCGCAGGCGCGTTTCTTCGATAAAATTGCCACCAGCGAGCCGTTTCAACCGCTGCGTGATGCGCGAGGCCAAGCCGGGGCGCTCGGGTTCTTGAAACAGAAGTGCGTGGTGTTGAACGGCGACATCACCGACCCGTGGATGGGCCTCGAAGGCGCTTACGTGATGGGCCTCAAAGGCCAGCTCGACTTGGTGATCAACTGCGCGGGCCTGGTGTCGTTCAACCCGTCGCTCGAGGTCGGGCTGAACGTCAACACGTACGGCGTGCGGCATGTCGTCGACATGTGCTTGGCGCTCGACATACCGCTTTTGCACATGAGCACCACCTTCGTGGCGGGCAACCGCAGCGGGCTGATTTTCGAAGACGAAGAAGTGGTGGGGTATTTCCCCAAGAAGCACGAGATCGACGGGCGCGATTTTTCGCTCGAGCAAGAGCTGGCCGACGGCGAGAAGATTGTCGCCCGGTTACGCGAACAGGCCGACGACAAGGCGCTGGCGTCGATGTTCCGCGAAAAAGCATTGGTGCGGCTCAAAGACGAAGGCCGCGACTGGCAAGACGAGAAAACGCTGCGTTTGGCGATCGGCCGCGAACGCAAGTTGTGGCTCACCACGCGCCTCACCGAAGCCGGCATGGAGCGCGCCAAGCACTGGGGCTGGCCCAACACGTACACGTACACCAAGTCGCTCGGCGAGCAGGTGATCGCCGCCACGCCCAAGTTGCGCTACGCCATTGTGCGCCCCTCGGTCGTCGAGAGCGCGCTGCGCTTTCCTTTTCCCGGGTGGAATGAAGGTTTCACCACGTCGGCGCCGTTGTGCTTTGCCATCATGCGGGGCCAACGGGGCATTCCCGCGGGCGACAAAGCGATTTTAGACATGATTCCCGTCGACTTGGTGGCGGGTGCGTGCATCTCGATTGCCGCGCAGTTGATTTCTGCCCAGCAGCAAAACATGCCTGAGCGGCGTGTGTTTCAATTGGCGTCGGGCGATTCGAACCCCTTCATCGCCAGCCGCTCGGTGGAGCTGACCGGTCTTTACCGCCGACGTTATTACCGGCGTAAAAAGACTGGCAGCAGGCTCTTTAACCAACTGCTGTCGAAGGTCGAGCCCGAGGCGATCTCGAAGAACGCGTTCGAAGCGCGGTCGGCGCCGTTGTTTTTAAAAGGCAGCCAATGGTTGCAGGGCGCGCTCGAAGAGTGGAAGCCGACGTGGGGCGCTCCCAAAGTGTCGGCGCTGATGACCAAGGCCCAGCGCAAGCTCGAGGGCATGGAAGATCAGGCCACCGCGATGAAGATGATCGCCGACCTGTTTTTACCGTTCATTTGGGACAACCGGTTTTTATTTCGCTGCGACAACACCCGGGAAGTGTGCGCTCACTTGGCGCCGCACGACTGGGCGAAAATTCCGTGGGACCCTGAAGGCTTCGACTGGCGCACGTACTTTCTCGAAGTGCACATGCCGGGGTTGGAAAAGTGGGTGTTTCCCGGCCTCGAAGAAGAGACCGAAAAGCGCAAAGCGATTTCGGCGTACCGCGACCTGCTCGAGCTCTTCGACGCCAGCGTGCACGCCTGGCGACACCGGGTGGCGTTTCGCATGATCGAAGGCGACCAAGAGACACGCTTCACCTTCGGCGAAGTGCACCGTTACGCGGGGCGCGTGGGGTCATTTTTGCTCCGTGCGGGAGTGAAGCCACAAGACCGGGTGCTGCTCATCTCTGAAAACCGGCCCGAATGGGGCATGGCATTCTTTGGCATTTTGCGCGCCGGTGCCACCGCGGTGCCGGTCGACCCCGAGTTGACTGAAGCCGAAGTGGTGAATGTGGCGAAGCGCGCCAAAGCCACCGTGTGTCTGATTTCAGAGCAAGCCGCGCACGATTTGCCCAACTTGCACCGGTTGCTCGCTGAGGCCGGCGTGGCGACTCAGGTGCATTCGTTGGCACAGGCGATGGCAGGTGACGAGAGTCAGCCTGACGGTTTGGGCCCAGTGAAACGCTCGGCGTCGGCTGACGACGTGGCGTCGCTGATTTTCACTTCGGGCACGACGGGTAACCCCAAAGGCGTGATGCTCACGCACCGCAACTTCACGTCGTTGATTGCCAAATTGGCCGGCGTCTTCGAGATGAGCGAAGGCGACGGAGTTCTGTCAGTGCTCCCGCTGCACCACACGTTCGAGTTCTCGGCAGGCTTTTTGACCCCATTTAGTCAGGGTTGCGAAATCAGCTACATCGACGAGCTCACGTCTGACCGGTTGGGCGAAGTGCTCGAGACCGGCCGCGTCAACGGCATGATCGGCGTGCCGGCGTTGTGGCAACTGCTTCACCGCAAGTTGACGCAAGAGCTGGCTGCCAAGCCCAAGTTCGTTGAAGAAGCGGTGAAAACCCTGATGGACGCCAACGCCGCGCTGCGCGACAAGGCCGATTTCAACCTTGGCAAGTTGCTCTTCTGGCCGGTGCACCGAAAGTTCGGCGGCAATATTCGTTACTTGGTGTCGGGCGGTTCGGCGTTGCCCGATGAAGTGCACAAGGCGTTTCATGCGCTGGGTTTCGATTTGAGCGAAGGCTACGGGCTGACCGAGTCGTCGCCGGTGTTGACGGTCACCAGCCCCGGCAACAAGCGGCTGCCAGGTACCGTGGGCCGCGCGCTGCCGGGCGTGGAGCTGAAGATTCTCGAGCCTGACGCGAGTGGTATTGGCGAGGTGATTGCGAAAGGCCCGAACGTGATGGCGGGTTATTTCGAAGACCGCGACGCCACCGATGCGATTTTGAAGAACGGTTGGCTCTACACCGGTGACTTGGGTCGCATCGACGCCGACGGCCGCTTGTATTTGGTGGGCCGGAAGAAAGACGTGATCATCGACGCCAACGGGAAGAACGTTTTCCCCGATGAGCTCGAAGAGCTGTACCAGGTTCACAAGCACATCAAAGAGCTCTCTATCGTCGGCCTACCTGATGAAGCGGGCGGCGAGAAGGTGGCCTGCTTGTGCGTGCCCGACTATTTAGACCGGCCGCGCGACGAAGTGCGGCGCGAGCTCGAAGAGCATTTTCGCAACGTTTCGCAAGAGATGCCTTTTTATCGTCGCGTGAAGATTTTGCGCCTGTGGGACGGTGAGCTGCTTCGCACGTCAACGCGCAAGGTGAAGCGCAAGTGGGTGGTCGACGAGCTGAAACGGTTAGAACGTGTCGCCGCGTCAGCCGAGAAAGCCCAGAAGCAGCTGGTGTCACCTGCGCCTGCACAAGGCGGCGTGGGCGAGTGGCTGTACCCGGTCATTGCCGAAGTGGTGGGCAAGCCCTTGGCCGAGGTGACGCCAGAGGCGCGGCTGACAGGTGACTTGGGTTTTGATTCGTTGATGCTGACTGAGCTTGCCAGTGCGCTCGAGCAAGCCTCGGTGCCCGTGCACGCGGTGAATGACCTCTCGCAAGTGCAGACGGTTGACGATTTGCGCAAACTGATAGTTGCTTCGGGTCGCCGCCCCGCGCTCGACGCGAAGGCGAAAGAAATTTCCAAAGAGCAGAAGCGCAAAGACAGCGAAGCGCTAGAGCTCGAAATTCCCGAGCCGCTCGTCAAGTTGGGCCGCGGGCTGTTAGAGGCTGGCCAGAAAGCGCTCTACGGCGGCGTCTTCGATGTGAAGACCAGCGGTAAGAGCTTCATTCCCCACAATCGCAACTTCATGGTGATCGCCAACCACACCAGCCACTTGGACATGGGGCTGATCAAAGTGGTGCTGGGAGAGCAGGGCGAACGGTTGGTCTCAATTGCCGCGCGCGATTATTTCTTCAACACGCCGATGAAGCGTGTGTACTTCGAGAACTTCACCAATTTAATTCCGATGGACCGCCAAGGCTCACTGCGTGAATCGCTGCGGTTGGCGGGTGAAGCGTTGAATCAGGGCTACAACCTGCTTATTTTTCCCGAAGGTGGCCGCTCGCCTGACGGCACGCTGCAAGAATTTTACCCCACGCTCGGCTTTCTCGCGCTTACCCACAACGTCGACATTTTGCCCCTCTACATCGAGGGGGCACATGAGGTGCTGCCCAAGGGAGGCTATTGGCCGAAGGGCAAGAAGCTCGAGGTGCGCATTGGCCCGGTGTTACCGGTCGGCATGATGAAAGCCCGTACTGAATCAATGTCGCGTTCTGACAGCTACCGCCATGCCACGCGCATTGCTGAAGAGGCGATTCGCTCGTTGCGCGACGGGCGGGTTTATTCTCCTTCAGGGTTGGTGGTGCCCGACGAAGCGCCGCGCGAGAAAAAGCGGGGCGACGCATGAAGTTGCTCGTCACGGGAGGCACGGGGTTCTTAGGCGCGCATTTGGTGCCACGGCTGTTGGTCGCTGGGCATCAGGTGCGGTTACTGTCGCGCTCGGCGCCTGCGGCAGAATGGGCGCACAAGGTTGAATGGCTGCAGGGTGATTTGAAAGACCGCGCATTGGTGCGTCGGGCGTTGCTGGGCGTCGAAGGTATTTTTCACCTCGCTGGTTTGGTCAGCTTTCGCCATGAAGACGGCCGCAAAATGTATGAGCTGCATGTCGATTGCACACGTGAATTGCTGCGCGACGTGCGTGAGCTGGGTACCAAGCCGCGCATCGTGCTCGCATCGACGTCGGGCACCATCGCGGTGTCAGCGAGCGAAGCCACGCGGTCAGAAGCCAACGACTACCCCATCGAAGTGGTGGGCCGTTGGCCGTACTACTTGTCGAAAATTTACGAAGAGAAGTTGGCGCTGCAGTTCTGCCGCGATCACCAAATACCCCTGGTGGTGTTGAACCCCAGCCTGTTGATGGGGCCCGGCGACGACCGGCTCTCATCGACGTGGACCGTGGTGAAATTTCTGCAACGTGACATTCCCGCCATGCCGGGCGGAGGCATTTCAATCGCTGACGTGCGCGACGTGGCCGATGCCGCCGTCAATGCGCTTACCCAAGGCGAGCTGTATGGGCGCCACTTGATGGGTGTGAACCTGTCAATGTCAGAGTTTTTCTCACGTCTGGAACGGTTGACCGGAGTGCCTGCTCCGAAGCTCAAGTTGCCGAAGCCGGTGAACATTTTCGGGGCTGCGGTGCTTACTCGTCTCAACCGGGCGCGTGGGGTGGACTCGACGTTAGACCCGCAAGAAGTCGAGATTGGCGAGCACTGGTTTTGGCTCGATGCGTCGAAGGCCGAGCGTGAGCTACACTTCAAGCCGCGCGATGTTTACGAGACGCTTTCAGACACCGTGCAGTACGTCTTTGCCAAGCGCGGGCCGGGCCCGTTACCGGGTACCAAAGGCCGTTTGGCCGAGCTCGCCAAGCGCTGAAGAGGGAGTGCGTCGATGAATTGTCCCGGGTGCGGACACGAGGCCCAAAGCGAGGTCTACGACGGTCACTACCTGCCGCGCGTCGAGATCGACGTGTGCCACCACTGCAACAGCCTGTGGTTTGACGGGCGCGAAAGTTTGGCGCTTACGCCGGGCGCCACGGTGAAGCTTTTTCACTCGATGTACGAACGCCGTGAGTCAGCCCGTCAGCCTCACCACGCAGTGAAGGCATGCCCGCGCTGCAACGGGGTGCTCAAAGAAACCTTCGACAAGCGCCACACCACCGCGTTCAGCTATTTTCGCTGTGACGCGCACGGCCGCTTCATCACGTTTTTTCAGTTTCTGCGCGAGAAGGGGTTTGTGCGGCAGGCGTCTGCGGCCGAGCTCGAAGCATTAAAGGCGAAAGTGAAGACGGTGCAGTGCAGCAGCTGCGGGGCTCCGGTGCCGTTGTCTGAAACGTCGAACTGTCAGCACTGCCAAGCGCCAATTTGTTTTTTGGGTGGCGAGCAACTCGAAGGCACTTTGCGCGAACTGGCCGAGAAAGAAGACAAACGGCAGCGTGTCGACCCGACTGTGTCGGCCCGTCTGGTGATAGACCAACTTTCGGTCGCCCGCTTCTATCGCGAGCTTGAACGCGACACTCACGGTTTCGGGCGAGGTACCGACTTAATGTCGGTTGGGTTGCGCGCGTTGTTTTCGAAGCTGTTGTAGACGCTGAGAAATCATCGCCTTGCCGGGCTGCGAGCGCCTCCATTGGCTGTGTTAACCATGGGTTGGGTTGCTTCAAGGTGAGGGAGTCATTCATGCCGTCGTTCGCAGGAGTGGGTGTCGTTGGCCGAATTTTGACCCCGCCCATTCCTTCGTTTATTCCCGGCGGCTACCAGACGGTGCGCGGCAAGGTGGCGAAAAAGGGCGAGCACGTGGTGCTTGAGCTCTCGCGGGCGGTGAAGCTCGACGGTCGACCGGTGCAAACCATTGCGCTCAAGGGAGGTACTGCCAAGCCAGGCCAGCAAGTCACGCTACACGGGAGGGTCGATTTGCGTTTAGAAGAGCCCGTGGTGGTGCTCTCGGGCCTGAGCAATGTGGGCGCAGGCGAGCCCCGCTACGATGCGCGCAGCAAACGCTTCGTGGCGACTATCGGCGCTGCCTCGGGCTTTGACCTACCGGCGCTCAACCTCAACAACCGCGATTGCCGGCTTGGCGCTCCGGCGCGTACTGCCATTGTCGACGCGCAGCAGAAGAAAGTGTTCTTTGCCAACTTGAATGGCTCGCTGGCGCAAGGCGCGAACCCTTTTCACGGCATCGACGGCGTGACGGCGTTGCGTACGCCTTCACGGGCCGAGCAAATGCGGTGGGCGGTGAAGGGCAGTCAATTGCTGAGTAAGCGCAATGGCCAGTTGCTTGAGCGGCTGGGCAGCCAGGGGCCGGCGCTTTGGTTTTTCGACGTCGAGCACAAGACAGCGCTGCGCTTGAGTGGCAAAAAAATAGACGCGATTTTTTCGGTTAAGTAGCGGCGGAGCGCGGTGGTAACGACGGCCACACCACGGCGTTGCGCCGGCCGTCGACGGTGCGTCGCGCGACGTAAGGTTGGCACTGATGCGTGGTGAATGCTTTTTCCCACGCGCGAAAACTGGCGCCCTGCTCCCAGGCGGTGTGCGCGGCTAAACCGGCTTCGGGTCCGCATTGCGCGAGCATGTATTCAACCCAGGCCCAGCGGGCGCTGGTGGGGCGCACTTCGGCTGCGCCTTTGAGTGCACGTCGCAAACGATTGAGCCGTTGTTCAATCACCGAGATACCGGCGAAAGGTGAACCATCGAGTGGCGTGTTGCGTTTGGCGGCGAAAGGCGCGACGCCCAGGGCCACGGGTAAAATGCGCCCCAATTCGCGGGTGAAGCGGGCCAACTCGTCGATGTCTTGCTCTTCTTCGTTGGGCAAGCCGACCATGTTGTAGACCTTGAGCCGCTTCATGCCCGCGGCTTTGGCCAGCTCGGCGGCGCGTATGATCTGCGCCTCGGAATGTTTACGGTCGACCCAGTCGCGCAACCGCTGCGAAGCCCCGTCAGAAGCCACCGTGAGGCTTTGAGCGCCTCCGCCCCGCAGTCCCTCGACCAGTTTGGGCGTGAGGCGATCGGCGCGCAGTGACGAAATGCCGACCTCGCGGCCCTGGCTGACCAGCGTGCCAATGATGTCGGCGATGTGGGGGTGATCAGTCACCGCCGCGCCTACCAAACCTACCCGGCGGGCATGCGCCGGCACCCGTTCGAGCACCTGGGCCATGGGTACGGTGCGCATGCCGCCGTTGGTGGTACGGCGCATGACGCAGTAGTGGCACCCGCGCGAACAACCACGTTCAGGTTCGATCAGAAACATCGAGCGAAGCTCAGTGTGCGGGGTGAGAATCTGCGAGTATGCCGGCAGCTGCGGGTCGGGTGTCTTGTGCACGTAAAAGCGAGAGCTGTCATCAGCGAGACCGGGCACCCGAAAGCCGGGCCGCTTCGCCAAGTGTTCGCGAATGCGTACTTTGTCACGCAGCTCGGCGGCGACATCGACCAGCTCGTGAATCAGTACGTCAGCTTCGCCCTGAACCAACACATCGACAAAGGGTTCGAGAGGCTCTGGGTTTGAAAAAGTGAGCGGCCCGCCGGCGACGACCAACGGCGCACTGGTCGACCGTTGCTCTCGAAACGGAGAAAAGCCAGCCAAGGTGAGCAGCTCGAAAATGCCCGTCAGCTCCAGCTCGTAAGCGACCGAAAAGGCCAGTACATCGAACGAAGAGAAGGGCTTTTGCCGCTCATAACTGAAGACTGGCAAATTCTGCTGGCGGTAGGCGGCGACGTCGTCGGGTAAGAAGACGCGCTCGGCTGAGGCAAGCGGGTGCCGGTGCAGCTCCCGGTAGATGGTTTGAAAGCCGAGCGAGCTCATGCCTACGTGGTACGGGCTGGGGTAGGCCAATGCCACGCGCAGCTGCGCCTCTTTGAAGAGTGTTCCGTGTTCGTCGGCGAGCCGCTGCTTCACCGCGTCGAAGAGCGCGTAGCGGGAGTCCACCGTCAGTTGCTCGACTCGTAGAGAAGCATCGGGTTGTACATACCATCGACCACGGGGCAATACCGAAAGCGAGACCGGTTCAGTCTCTGAAACTGGAGTGTTGAATAACCTCAAGGCTGGGCTTCCCCCCTGAGAAGGCATGGGCACGAAGCTTGCTGAGTCACCATGCGGCAACTCCAATGAGGAAGAGGGAGGGGATTACGGTGCTGGCGAGGGTGAGGTCGGGGGCGTTGGTGGGAGTCGACGCGGTCGTCGTGGACGTCGAGGTCGACATGGCATTGGGGTTGCCATTTTTTCATGTTGTCGGCCTGCCCGAGGGGGCGGTGAAAGAGAGCAAAGTGCGGGTGGTGTCGGCGCTCAAGAACTCGGGCTACGAGCTGCCGCACAAGCGAATCACGGTGAACTTGGCTCCGGCCGACATTCGAAAAGAAGGGGCCGCGTTCGAGCTGCCGATCGCCATTGGCGTGCTCGCGGCGGCGCGTATTCTGAGCGGCGAGAAAATGGGTGACTACCTCTATGGTGGAGAGCTTTCGCTCGACGGCGCGGTAAAGCCGATTCGAGGCGTGCTGCCTTTGGCGCTGGCAGCGCGCGATGGCGGGTTCAAGGGTGTCGTGGTGCCCACTGCCAACGCGGCTGAAGCAGCGTTGGTCGACCGTATCGAGGTCATACCGGTGACAACAGTGGCCGACGCGTTTGGTTTTCTGCAGGGAGAACAGACGATAGCTCCGGCCCTCAGGCAAACCGGGCGCATTCTTCTTAATGCAGGGGCGCCCGCTTTAGACATGAGTGATGTGCGGGGGCAGAACGACGTCAAAAATGCTCTCGAAGTGGCGGCAGCGGGTGGGCACAACGTTCTGATGTGTGGGCCTCCTGGCTCGGGCAAGACAATGTTGGCGCGTCGGTTGTCGACCATTTTACCTCCGATGGACTTTCAAGAGACCTTGGAGGTCACCAAGATTTACTCGGTGTTGGGGTTAATCGCCGATGGCGAGTCGATGATTCATGACCGGCCCTTTCGCGCGCCGCATCACACCATCTCGAATGCGGGCTTGGTGGGTGGAGGGCCGATGGCTCGCCCGGGAGAATTGTCGATGGCCCACCGAGGCGTTTTGTTTCTCGACGAGTTGCCTGAGTTTCAAAAACACGTGCTCGAAGTGTTGCGGCAACCGCTCGAGGAGGGCGTGGTGCGGTTAGCGCGGGCCAATCAAAATGTCAGCTACCCCTGCCAGGTGATGCTGGTGGCGGCGATGAACCCGTGCCGGTGCGGCTATTTTAACGTGACAGGTAACCGTGTGTGTGTGTGCACGCAGAATAGAGTGGCCGAGTACCACGCGCGCGTCAGTGGGCCCTTGCTCGATCGGGTGGACATTACGCTCGAAACGAGGGCCGTCGAAGTACAGCACATGACCGCCGAGGTGGGCCGTGAAAAGCCTTCAGAATGGTATCGGCAACGCGTGATTGAAGCGCGTCAACGGCAAGCGGCGCGCTTCAAGAATACGAAGGGCATTTTGTGCAACGCACAAATGAGTGCTCGGCAAGTTCGGCAGATGTGCCTCATGGTCGCCGAGGCGCAGCGCAGCTTACAGCAGGCAGTGATGCAGCATGGACTTTCTGCGCGTGCCCACGACCGTATTTTAAAGATGGCGCGTACGCGTGCCGATTTAGAGGGGCACGAACGCATCGAAGCTGAAGACATGCGATTCGCGATCGATTGCCGAGTGGTTGATCGTCGTGACTGGCTGAAACAACAAGCGATGAACCGCACAGCGGTTCAGGTTTTCAAAGATCCTGCTCAACAAGGTGTGTTGGGGGGCGGTGGAGGAGGCAGCTAATGCACATCGATTTGGTCGTAGACAAGGTTGAGGAGTGGATTCTGCGAAGAATCATTAGCGGGGAGTTTCCCGAGGGAGATTTTCTGCCTACCAACAAGCGGCTTTCTCAAATGCTCGAAGTGAGCCGCAATACGGTGACTTCCGCAGTGGGCCGGCTGCAGTCACGTGGGTTGTTGGAGCGTTTTCGATCTGATGGGTTGAAAGTAATGCAGTTGACGCAGTCGGCTGATTTGCGGCTTTTGGTACAAATCATCGAGAGGGCGCGCGAGGCTGACCGTCGGGTTCAAATAGCGACGCAGTTGATGTTAGTCGTAGGGCGTCAGACTGCGGGCATGGTTGCTGACGCCGCGCTACACCGCGAGGAGCTGCACCTTCAATGGCTCGAGCGGTACATTGGCTTTTTGGGTGAAGCAATTCATCAAGAGAAAAAATGCCCGTCTATCGGCCTGGCTGATCTGGAGTTTTTGAGGGCGATGGCGGGTGCTTCGAAGAACGTGACCCACACGGTGATGTTGAATTCGCTGAGGCCATTGTTCCTGGTGAACTGGCCGATGGGTTTCGGCATGACGCCGGTGATGTCGCTCGATGACCACTATGCCGTGTTGGAGTTGTTGCAGAAGAAAAACGACGTTGACGCGAGTCGCTTTTGGACGGAGCGCTGGAAGATTTTCGCTACAAAATGGATCAGTGCCCTCGAAAAGCTTGACCCGCAGGCTGGCACGGATGTTGTGAGCGTCTGAGCGTCTGAGCGTCTGAGCGTCTGAGCGTCTGAGCGTCTGAGCGTCTGAGCGTCTGAGCGTCTCTTTGCGCCGAACAGTCCTCCGTGGAAATCTTCTCTGGGTGCTGATAATTTGTTCAGTAATGGCGATTGTGTCGATAAAGGTTCGTAAGTCTAAGATTGATGAAGAGCAGGTGAGCGTTAAACCCGCTCCTGAGAGCACTGATTGGTGTTCTTTAAATTGGCCTGGACTTGAAGGGCTCGCAGCTGACTGTGGCTTTTTTCAGGGGGTCTCTGAGTTTTCCGGGGCCTTTGGGCGAGGCGGCGTCACCCAGTTGGCTCTGCGCTTAACGGCAGCAATCCACCGGGCTCAATCTGATGCATGGTGTGTTTGGTTTTCCACAGATGAGATGCTTCACGCCCCGGGAGCAGCCCAAATTGGTGTGGATTTGCGGCGGTTCATTGTCGTGCAGTCTCCAGACGATCTCCTTGCCAAGTGGGTGCTTCGAACCACCGCTCGAGGGTTATTCGATGGGCTTGTGGTCGATGCGCAGTCAGCGCTCAATCTGCAGGCAGCATTCACCCCTGATCAACTCCTCGACGCTCATTGGCTAAAGCGCCTGGCGTTGGCCAGTGAGAAAACCCGAACCCGTGTGGTGCTCCTAACAGACGCTGCGCAGGAGCAGACGAGCGCATGGCCTGTCGATCAAAAACTCAAGTGCGAGCAGTTCGAACCTGATGCTTTCGTGGTCGAAGTCACCAAGTCGCGCCGTGGAACGGTGTCGCCCCCGCGACGCATCAAGCTCGTTTCCGGCCATACACGCTGGAAGCGAGGCGACTTTCCGTGAGGCGCGTATTGGCGCTGTTTTTCCCAGATTTACTCGTCGAGCTCATCAAGACGCTCAAAATCAGAACGAACGGGTTCGATCGCCCCTGGGTCGTGTTTCTTCAGACAGAGAACCTTCATTGCAAAGTGCCCGGCCGTTACGCTCGAATTAATGCCGCCTCGAGCGGTGCACGTGCGCTGAACATCATGCCGGGGCATACGTTGACGTCGGCGCGTGCCAAATTGCGCAGGCTCGACATCGTTAAGTTTCCCGAGGCCCGGTTGCGTCTTGAGCTGACTCGAATCGCTGATCAAGCCTTGGCGTTGGCCCCTTGCGTGGGCTTCGAGGCCGCTAGGTCCATCATGTGGGTCGAAATCGGTGACTGCTCCCACCTCTACCGAAGTGAAGAAGACCCGACAGGCGAGAGCACTTTTCTTAAACGGTTGAGTCAATTGCTCGCTCCGTTGCGACACCACATGCGCATGGCCGTCGCCGATGGCCCTCGTCTCGCAGCCGCGGCAGCGATGTACGGCCCAGAGAAGCAATGGGTTCACATTGTTCCACAGGGGCAAGCGGCGGCCGCCTTTGGTCAACTGTCGATTCTGGCTTGGGGCCTCTCTGACGAAACCCAAGAGAGACTGAACAATTTCGGCGTTTCGAAAATTAAACAGCTCCAAACCCTGCCGATACAAGACTTGCGCGATCGCCTGCAGCCTGATGAGTGGCCCTTGTTGCCGCTTCTCGAAGGGAAAGACGACGGCGTTTTCGAGCCGTACCGGCCCGTCACCTGGCCCGAAGAGAGGCTCGATTTCGATGATGAAATCATTCACACCGAAGCGCTGCTCTTCGCTGCTCAACGCATGGTGCAGTCATTGTCGACGCGCTTGTCGGCCCGAGCTTTGGGCGTCACCCGGTTGAGGGCTGAGTTATCGCTGCACCGGTCGCTGGCTCGCGAGAACCCCAAACATGTTTGGTGGCTGTCTTTTTCTGCTCCGGCGTATCGCTTCGACGCGTTGTTCTCGGTCGTTCGCACCAGCATTGAACAGTTGAACTTGGTTGCGCCTGCCGTGGGGTTTACCCTGGCTGTGGTTGAAGCCGCGCCTGTCTCGAGACATACCCTCGATTTGTTTCTACGCGAATCACGTGCCGAAAGGCTTCTGCCCCAATGGTGGGCAGAGTGCGCTGCGGCCCTGGGGCGCGAAAATGTGGGCACCTTAGAGATTGTCGACACTTGGAACCCAGAAGAACGAACCCGCCTGGTGCCTTGGTCTGCAGAAGGCTTTCGCTCGCCGCGCTCGGTTGGCAAACCCTTGCCTGTGCCCGAGCCTGTGCGTTGGCTAAAAACGCCCATTCCATACGAAGGGCCGATGACCCATGAGCCTGTGCTGCTTCGTTCGCATTCGGTGGAGTGGTGGAAAACGCCCGACCGATTTCGCCAGTGGCGCCTGGTGTGGGTCTTTTGGGCCCAAGCCTCGGCCTGGGTCGAGGAAGGCAACGGCCAGTGCTGGATTCGTGGCTGGGTCGACGTATGAGCACCGATTACATCGAGCTCGAGGTTCAGTCGTGCTTCTCGCTTTTGATGGGCGGCTCCACTCCCAAAGCCCTGATGAAAACTGCCGAAGCGCTTGGCTACGACGCGCTCGCCATCACTGATCGTGACAGCCTTTACGGAATGGTTCGGGCAATGGAGGAAAGTGAGCGCCGCGGCGTTCGGCTGATCATCGGTTGTGAAGTGACCATTGATGATCACTCTGTCGAGCCCGCCACGGTGCTGATTCATGTGGAAAACGAGCTGGGCTATTCCAACCTCTGCCGCTTATTGACCGACAGCCATGCCCGCTACCCCCAAAGCGAACCCCGCCGCGTCTGCTCAGCTTTGCCTCGCAACTGCCACGCGGGTCTGCCGCTCGACACCTTGTGCCAGTACAGCGAAGGTCTGTGGGCTTCGGTCGACCCCGCCGCCGTCGAACGTTGGGGAGCCGACCGCGCTTGGGATAATTTGAGAGAAGCCTTTCGCGACCGGCTTTCAATCAGAGTCATTCGCCACACCGATGGCGAGGACCCCGCGCGAGAGCGACGCGCGCTGCGTGCTCACGATGACTACGGCGTGCCCGTCTGCGCCACCAACGCCGTGAAATATGCCGTGGCTGAACACAAGCCGATTTACGATGTGCTCCACTGCATTCGCGAAGGCTACCCGCTGGTGCGCGCCGGCCGGAAACTGTCGGTCAACGCTGAGGCGCACTTGAAGCCGCCCCAAGAAATGCAGCGGCTGTTCGCCCATCAACCTGAGTGGTTATTGCGTACCAGAGAAATTGCTGATGCCTGCCGATTTTCACTGCGCAAGTTGCAATTTCATTTTCCCTGCGAGCTCGCAGCCCGCGCAGAAACGCCCATGGGTATGTTGAGACGCCTCGTCGAACAAGGTGCGCACCGCCGCTACCCCCGCGGAGTTCCCCCCAGCGTGCGTGATCAACTGACCAAAGAGCTGTGGCTGATTGAACAGCGGGCCGTGGCTCCATTTTTTTTGAGCGTTCAAGAAGTCGTCGAACTCGCCCGTGAGCGCGACATTCTTTGTCAGGGGCGGGGGAGCGCCGCCAACAGCGCAGTCTGTTATTGCCTTGGTATCACCGCGCTAGACCCAGCCCATTCATCGCTGCTTTTCGAACGGTTTCTCTCTTCGAACCGCAGCGAACCGCCCGACATTGATGTCGACTTCGAGCACGAACGCCGTGAAGAAGTGATTCAAGACATTTATCAACGCTACGGGCGCGACCGTGCGGCAATGGTGTGCGAAGTCAATTGTTACCGGCCACGCTCGGCGGTGCGCGACGTGGGCCATGCGTTCGGTATCTCTCGCGATGACTTAGAACGGCTGAGCGCCACGCTTTCTTGGCGAGAAAACTTAGAGGTGCTCGACGAGCAGCGCCTGCGCTTGATGGGTGTCGACGGCCGCGATCACCGAATTCGTCTGGCGCTGCAGATCGCTGAGGCGATTCAAGGCTACCCCCGGCACCTGTCGACTCACGTGGGTGGCTTCGTACTCAGCGCGACGTCCCTCTCGACAGTCGCTCCGATTGAGCCCGCTTCGATGCCCAACCGAAGCATCATCACCTGGGACAAAGACGATTTAGAAACCCTGGGCTTTTTCAAAGTCGACGTGCTCGGCTTGGGCATGCTCACCGCCTTGCGCCGCACTTTGGCTTTGGCCCAAAGCGACGAGCGCATTCGTGCCGATACCGCGATTGAGCAGCTGGCCAAGGTTCCGCCCGAAGACCCCGCTGTCTACGAGGCATTGTGCCGTGCCGACACGGTAGGTGTTTTTCAGGTCGAAAGCCGCGCTCAAATGTCGATGTTGCCCAGGTTACGGCCCGACCATTTTTACGACTTGGTGGTGGAAGTAGCACTGGTTCGTCCTGGGCCGATTCAAGGCGGCATGGTGCACCCCTACTTGCGCCGGCGAGAAGAAAAACGAAAAGACCCCCACGCCGCCGTGAACGCGCCGCATGCTCTGCTCGAGCACATTCTCAATCGCACCTTGGGTATTCCCATTTTTCAAGAGCAGGTGATGCAGATTGCCATCGACGGCGCTGGCTATACGGGGAGCGAAGCCGACCAGTTGCGCCGCGACATGGCGGCGTGGAAGCGCACCGGCAACCTCGAGCGGCACCGCGAACGGTTGCTGCAGGGTTTCTCGGCGCACGGCATTTCTGCCCAGTTCGCAGAGCAACTGTATGAGCAGATGAAAGGTTTTGCTGACTATGGCTTTCCCGAAAGTCACGCCGCGAGCTTTGCGCACCTCGTTTACGCCAGTGCCTGGCTGAAAGTGCACCACCCAGCGGCATTTGCCGCGGCTTTGGTGAACAGCCAGCCAATGGGTTTTTACTCGCCCAACACGCTGCTCCAAGACGCACGGCGCCACGGGGTGCAGCTGTTGCCCATTTGCGTGGTGAAAAGCCAATGGGACTGCACGTTGGAACCCGACGAGCCTTACCTGCGCGTCGGTTTGCGCGGCATCAAGGGTTTGGGCGAGTCAGTGGGGCGGCGCATCGAGCAGGCGCGTGCGTTTGCGCCATTTGCCTCGGTGAATGATTTGCGGCAACGGGCACGGCTGAGCACCCGTGACCTTCACTTTCTCGCTGAAGCCGGAGCCCTCGAAGCGCTCACCCCCGAACGCCGCCAAGCCATGTGGATGGCCATGGCCCCGCGCGTCGATGGTTTGTGGCAACGCGAAGGACCGCAAGGGCAAAAAGTAAACTTGCCGCGCCTGGCAGACGATGAGCTGCTCCTGTTGGACTATGTTCGTACCGGGTTCTCTGTTGGAGACCACCCCATGCGTCACGTGCGCAAGCAACTGCCCCCTGGGGTCTTGGGCTCGAAAGCGTTTGCCCTGGCTCACCACCGTGCGCGCGTTCAAACCGCGGGTATGGTGATTTGCCGGCAACGGCCGCAGACCGCCAGCGGCGTGGTGTTCATTACCCTCGAAGACGAACACGGCTTCATGAATTGGCTTTTGTATGGCCGGGTTTTTGAGCGACTTCGTCACCTGGCGACCGGTTATGGGTTTCTGCTCGGTGAAGGCACGGTTGAGCGCAATGGTGACGTCATTTACCTGATTGTCGACAAGCTCAAGCCGCTCGATTTTCGCGGTTACCAGGCAAACATGATGAGCCGAGATTTTCATTAGCTGCCGAAGCTTTTTGGCAATGGAAAAGTGACATGTCAGGCCATGCTGATACTTTGTTCAGTGTATGCTGAACGGAATATCAGGAGGACATGCACATGTTGCTTTCGTTGCGGCTGTCGCAATTTGCGGTGGTGGAAGAGACGTTGATTACGTTCGGTTCTGGTCTGGTGGTGCTCACCGGAGAAACGGGGGCGGGCAAATCGGTGCTGGTCGACGCGCTAGGCTTGCTTTTGGGGGGCCGGGCCGAGTCAGTGATGGTGCGCAACGGCGCCGAAGAAGCGGTGATTGAAGGTGTCTTCTCAAGCACGCCTTTGTTGCGGGAGCGGCTTTCTCAAGCAGGCCTACCCGCAGAGGGGCCTGAAGTATTGGTGCGCCGGGTCATCGGTCGATCGGGCCGAGGCCGGGTGCATGTCAACGGTGGGTTGGCTACGGTGGGCATGCTGGCTGACTTATTGAGGGGCATTGCCGATATCGCAGGCCAACATGATCACCTCGAATTGCTAGACCCCAAGCGCCATTTGGACCTGATCGATCAATTCGGCCGCGTGCGCACGGCGAGCTCCGAATGGGCAGAATATGTCGCTGAGTGGGCGCAACTCGAAACAGCACGCTTCGAGTTGCACCAATTGGGGGGCGACGAGGCGCAGGTGCGACGCAAGCTCGAAGACGCGCAATATCAAATCGACGAGCTGTCGCGGTTAGACCCGAAGGTGGGTGAAGAGACCTCGCTCGAGGCTGAACGCCGTGGCCTTCGCCAAGTCGAGCGCATGAGAGAAACGTTGGCTTCGGCCGAAGTAGCGCTGGGAGGCCGAGACCATTCGGCCATTGATCAATTGGGCCAAGCGGCGCGGGCCTTGGCCGATGCACAAAAAATCGACCCCCGGTTGGCGACCTTGCACGAGCAAGTGCTGATCACCCAGGGGCAAGTGAACGACGCCTTGCGCACGGTGGGCAAGCAGCTGAGTGTGCTCGACGAAAGCCCGCAGCGCCTGGCTGAAGTGGAAGAGCGCTTGGAAAGCTTGAAGCGGTTGTCGCGGCGGTGGGGTATTCCATGCGATCAGCTGCCAAGTCGGGCCACGGAGCTGGAAATTGAAGCCGCCGGCTTGCGGGCTTGGGCTGATCGCCGCAAGACGGCCGAAGCGCGGGTAGAGCAGCACAGAACGGCTCTCAACAAAGCGGGCCTCGCGCTGACACAGGTTCGGCGTGAGGTGGTGACGAAACTGTTGGGAGCCGTTCGCGGCCACTGCCAACGGTTGGGGCTGAAGGGCGCGAAAGTCGAAGTTGCCCTTGAAGCCAAAGAACCAGGAGCCGATGGGGCTGATCACGTGGTGTGGACCTTCAGCGCCAACAAGGGTGAACCGCCACAACCGTTGGCCAAAGTGGCCTCGGGAGGTGAAGCGTCGCGGTTACTCCTCGCCATTAAGGCGGCCTTGGCGGCAGCCCATGGCTACGACTGCTACGTGTTCGATGAGTCAGACGCCGGGGTGGGAGGCGCGATTGCTGACGCGGTAGGCAGGCTCTTGTGGGACATGAGTCGTCAGCGCCAGGTGCTGTGCATCACACACTTACCGCAGGTAGCGGCGTACGCCGACTCGCACCTTCGCATCGAGAAAATGACGCATGAAGGGCGGGTTCGCTCCACGGTGCTCGAGTTGGGCGAGGCTCGCGCCCGTACCCAAGAGGTGGCACGAATGTTGTCGGGGGTCGCCATAACGCGTGAGGCGGTTCGGGCGGCGCAGGCATTGCTTAAGGGGGCGACGCGAACTGCGCGACTAAGTTGAAAAACCTTCCTTGCCCTGACACTTTGCCTCGCCTACCATCTCCGACGTGTCGAAAACCGCGATGAAGGTTAATTCAGCGGGCCTAACCGACGTTGGCCGCAAGCGAAATCACAACGAAGACAGCTACCTCGTCGACGAGGAGCTACAGCTTTTCGTCGTGGCCGATGGCATGGGTGGGCACGCGGGGGGAGGCACGGCATCACGTATTGCCGTGGAGACGATTGATCGTGAGCTGCGCAAGGTTCGCGACTCGTCTGAGAATCCGTTCAAGGTCGACTGCAACCTTCAAGACTCTCCGTTGCCTGAGCACTTGAGGGCGGCGGTTGAGAAGGCCTGCGTAGAAATCTTCAAGGCTGCGCAAGAAGACCCTCGCCTCAACGGCATGGGCACCACGGTGATTTCGGTGTTGGTACGGGGCAATCACGCTCTCTTTGCCCACGTGGGTGACAGCCGGGCCTATTTGATTCGTGGCGACTTGATTCAGCAGGTGAGCGAAGACCACTCGCTGGTCAACGAGCAGATCAAAGCGGGCATGATTACGCCCGAAGAGGCCAAGCACTCCCGCTATAAGAACATCATCACCCGTTCGGTGGGCTTCGAAGAAGAAGTGCAGGTCGACGTGATGGGGTTGATTGCTGAGCCAAATGACGCCTTCGTTCTCTGCTCCGACGGTCTTGCCAACATGCTCGACGACAAAGAGATCAGCGAGATTATTCGTGGTAACGAGCTGAAAGAAGTACCCAAGAAGCTCATCGAAATGGCGAATGAACGTGGTGGAGACGACAACATCACCGTGATCGTCGTGAAGACAGAAGCTGGATCATAACTCTCGTTGTGTGAGACTCTTCAGTCTTCAAAAGCAAGAGACATTCTGATTGCAGTGCGGCATAGGGGCTGGGTCCTTTTAGCCTTTTTGTTCCAGTGCCTTAGAGAAGGGGTACCGCGTTTTGGCGAACAAGAGCTTCACCTTGATTGTCGTTCCCGACCATCACTCCGAGGTGAAGCGGTTTCGTTTAGAAAAACGCTGGCTGTTTCAAGGGGCCGCGGCGCTTCTCACCGTCACGGTGGTGACGGTTATCAGTCTGTTTCACTACTTGTCGGTGGTGAGCGAAGCGAAAGAAAACCCGGGCTTGCGCGAAGAGAACGTGGCGCTGAAGTCTGAGCTGAAAGCGATTCGCGAGCGTGTCGGCCATATCGATTCAGTGTTGGACCGTGTCGAACGGTTCGACCAAAAGCTGCGGGCGATTACGTTGTTGTCTGACCCCCAGCGCAATTTGGCAATGGGCCCCACCGAGAATGACCCCAATGCCTCGGCTGGCGGCAGCGCTGACAACCCATTCACCCGTCTCAACACGTCAGACAACCCCAAAGCGTTGTCTGAGAAGCTCGACCGTCTGTCAGCCGGAGCGACGCGGCAAGAACAAAGCCTGCAAGAGCTGCAAGCGTATTTTCAAGACCAGCGCTCGCTGCTCGCTTCCACTCCCTCGGTGTGGCCCGTGCGTGGGTGGGTGACGAGCGACTTTGGCCCGCGTTTAGACCCATACACCTCCGACCGGGTGATGCATGCCGGTTTAGACATCGCCGGCCCCCACGGCAAAGAGGTGATTGCGCCTTCTGACGGTACGGTGGTGTTTGCCGGCCTCGAGGGCGGCTACGGCAACGTGCTGGTGGTTGATCATGGTTACGGCATTAAAACTCGGTTTGGTCACTTGGCGAGCATCAAGGTCAAGCCGGGCGAACGGGTCAAGCGCGGGCAGGTCGTCGCGGCTTTGGGCAACACCGGTCGTTCTACCGGGCCGCATTTGCACTACGAAGTTCGGGTCAACGGCATTGCGCAGAACCCGCGCAAGTTCATTCTCGACGACTGACGGGCTTATCTTCTTGGCGTTGGCGCTATAGAAGCGAGCGCCCATGAAGATGATCGACGTCGGCAGCAAAGACAAAACGGAGCGGGTTGCTACCGCGCGTGCGTGTGTGCGCATGTTGCCGGCCACGGCCAAGCGCATGCGTGACGGCAAGGTCGAAAAAGGCGACGTGCTTTCGGCGGCGCGGCTGGCCGGCATCATGGCAGCCAAGCGCACGCCCGACGTGGTGCCGTTGTGTCACCCCATCGCTTTGACTTCGGTGAAGGTAGAGCTCGCCTTCAAGAAGGGGCTGCTCGAAATTGAAGCCACGGTGAAGACGGTTGACCGCACGGGAGTCGAGATGGAGGCGTTGACCGCTGTCTGCGCGTCGGCGCTCACGGTGTACGACATGCTCAAGTCAGTCGACCGGGGCATGGTGATTGAAAATGTCGGGCTCTTGCAAAAGAGCGGAGGCCGGTCAGGCACGTGGCGGCGCAAGGAGTCGAAGCGATGACGGCATGGGTGTTGTTGACGGCAACGGTAGCCGCGGGGTGGACCGCGCCGCCCCGGGTGTTGGAAGGGCACAGCCAGAGCATTACCGCGGTGGTTTTTTCATACGACGGCCAGCAAGTGGCCAGCGGCGCGGCAGACAAAGAGATTCGTGTGTGGAGCGTGGGTGACGGCAAGCTGCTCCACACGTTGAAGGGGTTGAAGCAGGGCGCGCAGGCATTGGCGTTTTCACGTGATGGTGCGTATCTCGTCTCGGGTGACGGGGGGTTGGAACTCAAGCTGTGGAACCTGAAGACGGGCGAGGCGATAGCGACCTGGCTGCACCGAGAGCCCATTTCGTCACTGCTCTTCAGCGCAGACGGCAACCACGTTTGGGTGGGAGGCATGGGAGATCAAGGTGCCGTCTATTCGGTGCCCGATGGTCAGAAGGTGAAAGATTTGCCGGTGCGTTCATTGGCTGCGCCAGAGCATGGCGTTGAATTGATTGCCGGCACCCGCTCAGGGCGAATTGTGGTGTACCCCAAAGCGTTGGGAGCGCCGAAGACTCAACTTTCTACGGGCAGCCATGTGCCAGCGGTCGCGGTGTCGGCTGATGGCTCAACCGTGCTTTCGCGAGACCAAGGGCAGAACGAAGTCTTGGTGTGGAACTTGAGCCGCCCCAAAGATGCGCCGGTGAAGCTCGAAGGGCATCAAAGAGGGCTCACCTCATTGGCGGTGTCGGCCGATGGTTCGCGGGCTGTCTCGGCGTCGCTCGATGGTTCGGTGCGCCTGTGGGACGTGAAAAACCGCAAAGAGCTGTCGCTGCTGCGCGGGCAAGGCGCCCTGTTCGCCGCGGTGAGCCCAGACTTCAAGCGGCTGGCAGTAGGCGAAGGCCGGTATTTGAAGTTATGGGAGTTGCCGCAATGAGTGACCCTCTTTTGAAATGGCGCCCGCATTTTCCGATTTTGGAAAGCAAAGCGGGTTATCTGATCAACAACTCGCTCGGCGCGATGCCGAAGAAGACCTACGAGCGGCTGAAAGAATATGCCGACCTGTGGTCGCGTGACGGGGTGATGGCCTGGCACCGTTGGTTGCCGATGGTGCAAGAGACCGCCGACATGGTGGGCGGCATCATCAATGCGCCCCAAGGCACGGTGATGATGCACCAGAACGTTTCGACGCTGACCAGCATCTTCATTAGCGCGCTCGACTTCAAAGGCCCGCGCAACAAGGTGGTGTTGTCAGAGCTGAATTTTCCCTCGGTGGCTTACAACTGGTTTGCGCAGAAGCGAAATGGGGCGCGCGTTGAAGTGGTGAAGAGCCGCGATGGCGGGCTGAATTTAGAGACGGAGGACATTCTCAAGGCCATCGATGACTCCACTTTGGTGGTGCAGCTCGACTTGGTGCTCTTTCGTTCTTCGGGCCTGGTCGACGTCAAGCCGGTGATTGAAAAGGCCCACCAGCACGGCGCGATGGTGATGCTCGATTGCTACCAGGCCACGGGAGCAGTGCCGATTGACGTGCAAGCGTTGAACGTCGACTTTCTCACCGGGGGCTCGGTGAAGTGGCTGTGCGGAGGCGCCGGCGCTTGTTACCTGTACGCGCGGGCCGATCGGCTCGCGAAGTTACAGCCGGCGAACACCGGTTGGTTTTCAGACAAGAAGCCGTTCGATTTTCGCTTCGGCGATGTGGACTATGCCGAAGACGCGCACCGTTTCATGGGAGGCTCTCCCGCGGTGCCGGCGCTGTACGCGGCGCAGTCGGGCTACGAAATTGTGCGCGAAGTGGGCGTGGCGGCAATTCGCGAGAAGTCGTTGCGGCTGACGACGATGCTGATGTCGCTCGCCGACGCGCAGGGGTTGAAGGTGAATACGCCGCGTGAACCACACCGCCGTGGCAACACGGTGTGTGTCGATTTCGAGCATTCAGAAGATTGCAGCCGAAAACTAATTGAGTCGGGCTTTGTTATCGACTGGCGGCCCAACGGCGGCATTCGTATTTCGCCGCACTTCTACAACAGTGAAGAAGAGTGCAGGGCGATTATGGCGCGCATTGCCGAGCTGCGCGCGTCGGGAACGTTGCAGGCTGTACCGGCGGGGGAGCGCGGGCATTAGGCGTGTCAGGACACCTGATTCCGTTACCGAATAAGTAACTTGGGCGGCACCTTCGGCGTGTCGTCAGGCACCATGTCTTCGAGCAGCCGGGCGGGGTGGTAGTCCTTCCACAGAGGGCCTGTCTCGTAGGCATATTCAGGACGCGCTTCCAACACCCGCGTCGCCCAATACTCGGGTATCACTTGCACGCCGTACACGCTGCCGAGCAGGGCTCCGGTGATGGCGCCGTTGGTGTCGGCATCGCCTCCGCGGTTCACCACGTCTATCAACGCCGCTTCGAAGCTCTGGGTGTGAAACAGATGCCAAAACGCGAGTCGAAACGAAACGCGCACGAAGCCCATTTGCAGGTGCAGATGCAGCTCGGGCCCATAGAGCTGGGGGTCTTTCGCCTGCGCCAGCGCCAAGTCTTGATGCACGCCCGCGGCGGCGTCTTGAACTTTGATCGCGAAATGCGGGTACGTCTTGCCCAGTTGGCTCGCCGCCACCGACACGTCAGCTTCCGCCGCTTTGACCAATGCCTGCGGTTCTGCCCGCGCGCCCACGCTTTCAATCGCAGTGGCGATGGCGGCATTGAAGGCCACGCAGGCGAGCTGGCACCGAAAATCAAAGTGTGTCATCGACGAATCGAGCAGTGACGCTTCAATGCGCGCGGCTTGGTTCGTCGAAAACATCACCGCGATGGGGGCGCAGCGCATCAACGAGCCGTTGCCGGCGGGCCGCTGGCTGCCTTCTTGCCACACCCGTTTGCCGGCGAGCTCGGGGTGTACTCCCTCGCTAATCAAGGTGAGCGCGGCGCGCGTTTGTGCGCCGACGTCGAAGGCCAGGGGCATCCACCGGGCGTAGGCTTTGGCGGTTTCCAAGACATCGTACCGGCTGTGCGCTTTGAGCATCGCCGCCAAGGCGCACGCCATTTGCGTGTCGTCGGTCACTTGGCCAACGCGCAACGAAAAGGGGCCTCCGCCCCGAATCTCGACGTGGGGCCCGGCCGCCAGCTCGGGAAAATCGGGGGCGTAGGCCTTCTTCCATTCCATCGTGGTGCCCAATGCATCACCCACTGCCAGGCCCAACAACGCGCCCCGCTTACGGGCATTGAGGGCTGGTTTGTCGGGCGGCATTACCTCGGGCCTTTTTTTGCCCAGCGCGAGGGGCCGCTTCGGCGGAGGTGGCCGCGCCGGCGGAGCGGGACTCATGAAATGACCTCTTCAGTCACCGGCCTGCGCCCATGCCAGCGCATCAGCGAGCACCGAGGTGGCCCGTCGTCACGCCATTCAATTTGCCCATAGTTCAGCGCCAAGTTCTGCCCCAAAGCTGAAAGCCGCAAGCTCACCATGGGCAACCAGGTACCGGTATTCACGAACACTTTGTCACCGGGAAAAGTGCGCACCATTTCTTGGTGGGTATGCCCCATGAACACCGCGTGCAGGGTGGGGTTTCGCAAAATTCGCGCGGCGAAATGTTCTAAGCCTTTCGAGAAACCCACTTCTTGGTGCAAAAACCGAGTCACTTTTTCGAAGGGCCGTTTGCGCCACCACACGGGGTTCAACCGCCCTTGTGCCAGCACCGACATGCTGGCGGCCATCATTTTCAAGGTGAAGCGGGTGTCGAAGATCATACCGCCGGCGAAGAGAGGCCAAAATGGCATGACTTTGTCGAGGTACGGGCGCTCGCCACACAGCTCGTTGACGACATGCAGCGCGAACAGGCTGCCCCAAGGCAAGTTGAGAATCGGCTCGCCGTGTTTGCGCGGCAAGGTGAGGCGCTGAAAGTCCATCGCGTGAATCGCCTCGAACTGATGCCCGTGGTGAAACTGCACACCGTCGAGCGTGAAGCACGGCTCGTGCGAAATGAAGTGCACCCGGGCGTGCGCGCTTTCTTGGGTGAGTGCGTGACAGAAATATTCCTGCACTTTGGGGAAGAAGAACTCCATGTCGTGATTGCCGGGTTGGTAGGTGAGCTGGTGCGAGGCCTGCGAGAGAAAGCGGGTCAAAGCCCGCATCACGCGAGGGTGGCCTTTGACGCAGGCGTCGAGCTTTTCAATCGCCAGCCGCTCGGTAATTTCGTCGGGGAAATGGCCGCCCACCGGTACTTTGAGCAGGTCGAAAATATCTCCGTTGAGCACCAGGTGCACTTCGGTGTCAGCCCACGGGCCTTGCGAGAAATGATCGAGTAGCTGCTCGAAGCGCTCGTCTTCGCGAAAGTCGTCGTAAATGTTGATCTGACCTTTGCGGTGCCCGGTACCGAGGTGCAGGTCAGAGAGGACAAGTCCAAGCTTCACGAGCGTCGAGTGTAGCGCTACAAGGTCGCCATGACCGAGATCGCTCAAGTAACCGCCCGCGAAGTGCTCGATTCCCGAGGGAATCCCACTGTTGAAGCCGATGTGATCTTATCTAACGCAGTGCGTGGCCGTGCCGCGGTGCCGTCAGGTGCGTCGACGGGTGTGCATGAAGCCAACGAGCTGCGCGATGGCGATGCCTTGCGCTACCAGGGCAAAGGCGTGAAGAAGGCGGTGGCCAACGTCAACACGTTGATCGCTCCAAAAGTGAAGGGTTTAGACGCGTTAGACCAAGCGAACGTCGACGGGGTGATGCTCGCCCTCGACGGCACACCGAACAAGGGCAAGCTCGGCGCGAATGCCATATTGGCGGTGTCGATGGCGGTGGCGAAAGCAGCTGCCGCGTCAGTGGGGCTGCCGCTCTTTCGTTATGTCGGAGGCGTCAACGCCCGCACCCTGCCGGTGCCGATGATGAACCTGCTCAACGGAGGCGCGCATGCCGATACGCGCGTCGACGTGCAAGAATTCATGGTGCTGCCGCACGCGGCGTCGAGTTTTTCTGAAGGGCTGCGCTGGGGCGCTGAAGTGTTTCACGCGCTGAAGAAAATTTTGAAGGGCAAGAAGTTGGCGACCGGGGTAGGCGACGAAGGTGGCTATGCGCCTGACTTGCCGACCAACGAAGAAGCGCTCAAGTTGTTGACCGAAGCCATCACCGCCGCGGGCTACCAGCCGGGCGAGCAGCTCTCACTTTGTTTAGACGTAGCGGCGAGCGAGTTTTACGACAGCAAGAGCCGCACTTACCGCATGAAGGGCGAGGGCAAAGAATACGACTCAGCCGCGTTGGTTGGCTACTACCAGGCGCTGTGCAGCAAGTACCCGATTCTGTCGATTGAAGACGGCTGCGCCGAAGACGATTGGGAAGGGTGGAGCAAGCTCACCCTGGCGCTGAGCCACAAAGTGCAGCTGGTGGGAGACGATCTCTTTGTCACCAACACCGAGCGCCTGGCGAAGGGTATCAAAGACAAGATTGCCAACTCGATTTTGGTGAAGGTGAACCAAATTGGCACGCTCACCGAAACGTTCGACTGCGTGCGCATGGCGCATCGCGCGGGTTACACCTCGGTGATGAGCCACCGCTCAGGCGAGACCGAAGACACCACGATTGCCGACTTGGCCGTCGCGCTCGACTGCGGGTTGATAAAAACCGGCTCTGCTTCACGCAGCGATCGCATCGCCAAGTACAACCAGCTGCTGCGCATTGAAGAAGCGTTGGACAGCCAAGCCCGTTATGCCGGCCGCTCGGCGATCAAGGTGGGGTAACGAAGCTTGAGTATTCGTATTCTCGTCTCGAACGACGACGGAGCCCAGGCGCCAGGGCTGCAGGCGCTGGTCGAAGCGGTGAGCGACTTGGGTGAAGTGTGGGTGGTGGCGCCCGAGTCTGAACAGAGCGCCAGCTCGCATTCGCTGTCACTGCACCGCCCGTTGCGCATTCGTAAATTGAAGCCGAATTTTTTCGCTGTCGACGGCACTCCGGCTGACTGCGTGCACTTGGCGGTCAACCACCTGATGAAAGATAAAAAGCCGTCGCTGGTGCTCTCGGGCATCAACCATGGGCCGAACCTGGCTGACGATATTTTCTATTCGGGCACGGTGGCCGCGGCACGTGAAGGCGCACTGCTCGGTTTTCCGGCCATTGCTTTCAGCTTGGCGGCACGCAGCCCGTGGGACTTTGCGGCGGGCGCCAAATTCGCGCGCTCACTGGCGCAGGCGGCGCTGCACATGAAGCTGCCGGGCCGGGCGTTGCTCAACGTCAACATTCCCGGGCAGCCGAAAGACTTAGGCTACGAAATCACGCAGCTTGGCCGGCACTCGTACGGCAGTGAAGTGGTTGAGAAGACCGACCCGCGCGGGCGCCGTTATTATTGGATAGGCGGCAGCGACTACGACTTCGAGCCGATTGAAGGCAGCGATTGCATGGCGATTCACACCCACCAGCGCATCAGCGTGACGCCGCTGCGGCTCGACTTGACCGGAGTCGATCACCTGCCCATGTTGCGCTCCTGGCAGCTCGAGGGTTTCGCCGGAGGCGCGTAAGCATTGCGCCACCTCTGCCTGCTGCTATTCGTTCTGAGCGCGGCGGGCTGCGTCACTGCTTCGCCACGGCCTGTGGTGAAGCTCGAAGACACGCACCAAGAGCCTGATTTGCTCACCGTGCGGCACACCGTGGCCAAAGGTGACACGCTGTTTCGCATTGCGCGCGCCTATGGGCTCAAAGTCGAAGAGCTGATGAGCGCGAACGGCATTGAGAACCCATCTGAGCTGCAGCCTGGTCAACAGCTGTGGGTTCCCGGCGCGGCGAAGGCCGTCACCCTGCCCGCGCAAGACACTCCTGACATAGAGCCCAAGCCGCCGAGCAAAGGGCCGCAGGGGCCCGTGCAAGTGGGTCACCCCAAAGGTACCTTGCAGTGGCCGTTGCGGGGCGTGCTGTACGCGCGCCACGGCCGTAAGGGCAAAGAGCCCCACGACGGCATCGACTTGGCGGCGCCGAAGGGCACTGTGGTGAAGACCGCCGCGCCGGGCACGGTGCTCTATGCCGGAGAACAAAAAGCCTACGGGTTGATTGTGATTGTCGAACACCCGGGTGGCTTGGTGACGCTCTACGCACACAACCACGAGCTCAAAGTGAAGAGCGGGCAGAAGGTGCGCGAGGGTCAGGTAATTGCCACGGTGGGCGAATCAGGCCGCACCAGTGGCCCGCACTTGCATTTTGAAGTGCGCAAAGACGGCGTGCCGGTTGACCCTCTCGAGCATTTGGGGCCGTTATGACTTCAACGCCTCAAAAACCATATGGGCACGCGTTGCGCACGCCGGCGCTGGTCTCGTAAATCGGCTTGCGGGCAAGACCAATGTCGCCCACCGGTGTGTGCTCGCTGGTATTCCACGGCGAGAACGACGTGTCGTCGATTTGTTTCGCCAGGGCTTGTGACTCCGCCGAGGTGAGATCTTGCTTGGGCAGTGTCACCCGGCCGACCGGTACGAAAGGCGTGGCCCAGGGGTTGGTGGCGTCATTGAGCGGCGTGGTGTCGGGGCTCTCGTAGAACTGCAGCCCGAACTCGAACTCAGCGTCCTCTTTGGCCAGGCGGTTGGTGAGGTCGGCGGTGAGCGGCTTGTCAGCGGTGCCTTTGTTCAAACCATCGCTCGTCAAGGGTCGCACCGCGAAGCGCGCCACCCGGTTGCCAACTTTGATCGGCATGTTGCTGATGTACGTCTCAGTCAAATAGCTCTGCACCGGGCGCTGGGCGTCGGCGGCAGAACGGGTGAAGAGAAAGCCCGCGCGCTGCACGGCTTCGGCTTCGGTGCCCACGATGCCGGCTGTGACCATGCCTTTCACCGCGGTGGCCATGGTCGCGCCTTTGAGCGCATTTTCTGCTCCGGCCAAGTCGCCAGGGTGCTCAGCGAGGTACTTCTCTTTTGCCATGCCGCCCGCCATTTTGGCGCGCACCATCACCATCACTTCGTCGGCGTTTTTGAAGAAACCTTCGCGGTTGGTCATCAAAAAATTCTGCTCTTTGCCGTCGGGCCCGATGAAGGCGATGGCAAACCCGCGTGCGTCAGGCGCCGTCTCTTTGTCGGGAACGCCCGCTGAACCCGAAAAACGCGCCACGCCCTTGAACTTACCCCCGTTCGCGAAGAGGCCAGCCTTCGCGTACTCGGGAATGTTGTCGTACACCTCGAACGTCGCCGAGAGCCCAACGCCCTTGGCGTGCTGGCCGCGAAAGGGCTGCTCTACGCCCATTTTTTGCGCCACCCGCTTTTGAATCGCGGCGTGCTCATTGGCGAAAGCGATGAACTTTTGCTGCTGCTCGGGCGTGGCTTCGATGAGCGCCTGCACGTTGGGGTCGGCCCAGTTGAGCTCTGGCGGCTTCGTCTGTGACGTCGCGGGCTGACTGTCGATTTTCAGCCATTGGAGCGTCGGTGGTCGTTGGCTTCTCGTTGCTTGCAGATAGCCGAGCAAGTCGGTGGCAGTGACTGATTGGCCGCCAATGCTGCTGATTGATGCCGCGAGTGCGTCGAGCCCTGACCCAAGCGAGTACAAAGACGAGGGGTCATTCATATTGCGCTGCGCGACCGCGTCGAGTTGCTCTTTGAGCGCGGGGTTTGCGGCGAACACCTTCTGCAAGTAGCTCTCGAGGGACGCGACGTTGTTCCATGATTGCTGAGCTGGCAGCGCAGGAGGAGGATTCGGGATGCGGGCTGTTTCAACGGGCGGCGTAGGGCTGGCAGGGGCAACAGCAGCGGTGGAGGGAAAGCCAAGCGGGTGAGACGAATCGGGAATCACGGCAGCTCCTGAAGATGGGGAATGATCTATTGAGGTTCGCAATAGCAAAAATCGAGCCTTCCCGAAAACGCTCGTGATGAGAGGCAATATCTTTTTGGGAGGGCGCTGAACCGTCTGCATGGGTGTCGCGTTGTCGCTACTGTCTGTCGCCGGGCAAACAACAACTACTGCCCGAAAGCGAGCTCGAGCACCCCTGCTCCGGTCGCTCGAAAGGGCCGCTCTTCGACGAGAAAACGGGCGCCGTCGCTCAATCGAGCGCGCCGCATTTGCGCTTCACCTGCACGTGCATGCAGCACTGTCGTTGTGCCGTCGGCATTGAGTGGCCGCACCGTGAGCCGCAACCGTGCACGCCCATCGATTTCATAAAAACTACCGGGCGCTGGAAACGCGTAGGTGCGTTCGGCCTTGAGTGGGTGCGTTATTCCAGGGCCGGGGTAAAGCACATGGCTGCCGTTGTCGTCGATTGCCTCTAGCGTGACGGGTGCTTACCTGACTTCGGGATCCCGCCCAGGGACCTGACGATAGGCGTCGTGGACTGAGAGTGTGGTGCGAACCTGGTCCTTGTGCCTTTGAAGCTGTGCTGTGGCACGAGAAGGGAGGGCGG
>JAIBBR010000201.1 GCA_019694575.1 Myxococcaceae bacterium | reverse complement strand
TTGCTCGAAAAAGCGCTCCAGCTCGCCGGTGAGACGAGAAGCCTCAACCAGCCCACGAAAGCGGCCGACGTCGAACTCAACCACCCTGCCCTCTACCACCATGCCCCAAATCGAAACCCGGCACCCATGCGGGCGTCTGAGCAGAGGCAATTCGAGCACCCGCGTCTCTACCCGCGCCACTTCGAGAATGTCGCCATCGAGCACCAACCGCCCTTTGAAGCGCTCGAGCAGGTGTCTTTTCGTCACCCCCGCATCGCGGTAGCGCCAAACGATGAGCACCCCCACCAGCAGGTGCAACACCCACACCCAGGCTGGCAAAGCGTGGGCCGACAAACGCCAGAGCAAAACCAGGCCCAGTATGATCCACAATGGCAACCACACACGCGCCCCCCGCCGGTCAGTCGTCACGACGACCGCGAGCTTGTCGTTCGACACGTATTGCAAGCGAACTACTGTTGCCACGCTCAAAGCATAACCGTAGCGTACGGCCCAAGCCCGATGAGCGACGAATCAGACCGCCGAAAAGCCGAGCGCTATACGCTCACTCTCTTGGTGCAATACCGCTTCAACACCTTTGAAGATTTCTTGGCCGAATACTCAGTCAATATCTCGGCGAGCGGCATGTTCATCAAGACCGACAGCCCGCGCGAAGAGAATTCGATGCTTTACCTGCAGTTCTCACTGAAAGACGGCGGCAAGTTGATTGAGGGCATGGGCCGGGTGGTGCGCGTCAACCCACCCGGCGAACCCGGGCGCGTGGCGGGCATGGGCATTGAATTCGTGAACTTCGATGACGAGTCAATGCTCTTGATTGAAGAAATCTGCGCCCATCGCGCCGCGCAGAGGCTGCCCAAGAGCTGACAGGTGGCGTTCGACACTCTGCGCCTGCGTCTGTTGGCCGCCTTCACCCTGCCCCTCTTGGCGGTGCTCGGCGCACTCGGCGCGCTGGCTTACACCCTAAGCCGCAACGCACTCGAAGACGAGCTCGGTCAATCGCTCGCGAGCGTGGCCGCGGCGGTGGCGTCGCAAATCAACACCGAGCGGCTCGCGACGCTCACCCCCGAAGACACCGAAGGCGAAGGCAGCCGCGTCTACCGTTCTTTCATGCGTCAGCTCGACGAGCTGCGCAGCGCCGCGCACTTGCGCCGGGTGGTGCTGCTCGACCGTGACGGCAAGGTGCGCCTTGACGCCGGCGGCGCCCTGCCCATGGGCACCGAAATGCCCGAGTTGCTGCGCGACCGGGGCGAATTTGCACATGCGCTGACGGGCGAAAACACGTTCTCACAAGTGCTCTTCGCCGACGAAGGCGGCCGCTTCTTCAAAACGGGCTACGCGCCACTCAAACATGACGGGCAAGTGGCGGGCGCAGTGGCCATTGAAGGCAGCGCTGAGTTTTTCGGCCCGTTACGGCAGTTGGTACAGGCGTACGTGGCGTGGGTGGCAGTGGCGCTCGCGCTCTCTGTCTTTGCCGCGTTGGGTATGGCCCGCGTGCTTTCACGGCCGCTCGAACGCTTGTCAGAAAGTGCCCTGCGCATCGGGCGGGGCGACTTGGTCACCCAGGTGGCTCCGCAGCGCATGCGTGAGATGAACATTTTGGCGCGTGAGCTCGAGCACATGCGCAAAGCGCTCGAGGGCCGCGAGCAGCAGCTCAAAATGATGCTCGGCGGCGTGGCGCATGAGGTGCGCAACCCCTTGGGCGGCATGGAGCTCTTCGCGGGGTTGCTCGTCGAAGAGCTCCAACACGCAGCTCCCAACCTGGCAGAAGCCAAAAGCCATTTGGCGCGCATTCAGCACGAGCTGCACCACTTAAAGCGCATCGTCGAAGATTTTCTGCAGTACGCCCGCGAACAGAAATTGTCGGTGGCGCCCTTCGAAGTGCAGAGCGTGCTTGAAGACTGCGCCCAGCGGCTGCAGAAAGAAGCCGCTGAGAAACAGGTGACGGTAGCGGTGAAGGCGGCGCCGGCCACGCTCGAAGGTGACTCTGACTTGCTGCAGTCGGCTTGGCTCAACTTGATGAAGAACGCGGTGCAAGCGTCGAAGCGCGGCGGCACGGTGCACGTCAATGGAGCCGCGACCGAAGGGCTTTACCACATCGACATCGCCGACGAAGGCGGGGGCATTTCGCCAGAATTGCAGGTGAAAATTTTCGAGCCTTTCTTCACCACGCGCGAAAAGGGCACGGGCCTGGGCTTGCCGCTGGCGAAGAAGCTCCTCGAAGCACACCGCGGCACCTTGAGCTTAGAATCAGCGCCCGGCCACACGGTGTTTCGCTGCGTGCTGCCGTTGAAATAGGAGCGCCACGCCTCGGCCCGGGGCACCCTTTAAAGAGCCATTTCCCAAGGGGGACCGGCCTTGCGACCGGTTGTTTTTCTGACAGGTAAACGAAGCCTCTCAAGCTCCATGCGTCGATGAGAGCACAGTGGCCCCAAGGGAACTCACAGCACCCACTGCTCTTCTCGCCTTATTGAGCATGCGCAAGAAGGCGGGCTCTTTCGTCACTTCGAGCGCTTCGTCCCACGGCAGCCACTTTGCCCCGGTCGATTCATGGGGGTCGAACTTCAACTTCGACGCATCTTTCGCCACCAACAAAAAACGCACGTCTAAATGGTGGTGCATTGGCTCGTCTTTACGCGCGGGAATGACGTGCGCGTCGACATCGAGCGGCTTTGGCGCATGAGGGTGCGGTGTCAGCTCGAGCGCGGTTTCTTCGCGGGCTTCACGCATCGCGGTGCGCAACATGTCTCCGCCGTCTTCTGGGGCGGCGTGGCCACCCGGTTGCAGCCAGCGCTTCAGGCGCGCATGGTTCACCAAACACACCTGCGCACCGTCGGGCGACACCACCACCGCGCTGCCGGTGAAATGAGCGGTCTCTTGCTTGCGTGAAAAAGGCTTAGCGAGCTCCACCGCGCACTTCTTCATCCATTCCCAGTCGCGGCGCTCTTGCGCGTCGGCGGGCACGACTCTCTCAAGTAAGGAAATCAACGTGGCATGCATCGGGGCCGCTATGACAGATTCGACCACACGATGGCGCGAATTCTGGTGGTTGACGACAACGACACCATGCGTGAAGGCATGGCCGTCACTCTGAAAAAGAGCGGGCACGACGTATTGGCTTTCAAGACCGGCGCTGACGCGGTGGCCGCCTATCAAAAGAGCGCCTTTGACCTCACCGTCACCGACTTGAAAATGGAGCCGATGGACGGGCTCGCCGTTACCCACGCCTTGCGTGCGCACGACGCCGACGCAGTGGTGTTGCTCGTCACCGCTTTCGGCACCATCGAAGTGGCGGTCGAGGCCATGAAGTCAGGCGCGTGCGATTTCATCACCAAGCCATTCTCACCCGAAGTGCTGCGGGCCAAGGTCGACAGCGCGTTGCAATTGGTGAAAGCCAAAGCGCAAGTGGTGAAGCTCACCGCGCACAATGAGGTGCTTGCACGCGACGCGCAGGTCGAAACGGGCACCGCGCTGGTGGGCGAGAGCGAGCCGATTGCCAAGCTGCTCACCCAGGTGCGCAAGGCCGCCGCCACTGACGCCACGGTGCACATTCACGGTGAGTCAGGCACCGGCAAAGAGCTGGTGGCGCGCATGCTCCACGAGCTGTCACCGCGTAAAAATGGCCCGTTCATCGTCACCCATTGCGCCGCGCTGGCCGAGACGCTGCTCGAGAGCGAGCTGTTCGGTCACGAGCGCGGCGCCTTCACCGGCGCCATCAAACGCAAGCTGGGCCGCTTCGAATTGGCCGACGGTGGCACCTTGTTTTTAGACGAGCTGGGCGAAATCACGCCCAACATGCAGACCAAGCTTTTGCGCGTGCTGCAGGAAAAAGAGTTTCAGCGCGTGGGCGGCGAAGAGACCATCAAAGTCGACGTGCGTGTCATTTCAGCGACCCACCGCAACTTGCAAGCCGAGGTGGAAGCAAAACGTTTTCGCGAAGACTTGTATTATCGGCTGCACATCGTGCCATTGACGGTGCCTCCCTTGCGCGAGCGGCCTGAAGACATTGGCGTGCTGGCCAAGCATTTCGTGCAGAAACATGCGCCGCGCGTCAACAAGGCGGTGAAGCAACTGGCGCCCGAGACCATTTCGGCGCTCTGCCGTTACGCGTGGCCCGGCAACGTGCGTGAGCTCGAAAATGCCATTGAGCAGGCGCTGGTGTTCGCTGAAGGCACTTCGCTGTTGGAAAAAGATTTGCCCTCTTTTCTGCATGGAGCTGCCGCGCGCGCACTTTTCACCGCTGGGGCACTGCCCATTCCCCACGGAGACCGCCCACTGCCCGACATTCTCGAAGATTTAGAGCGACAATTGATTGAGAAGGCGTACGAAAAGTCTGGCCGGGTGAAGACCGAAACCGCGCGGCTGCTCGGCATCAAAACCAGCGCGCTCTATTACAAGCTCGAGAAGTACGGGTTCATTCAGAAGGGCGAGAAGCCACCCGACGACCCGGGTTAGAGCCCTTTGGGAAAAACCGCTGACGGCGACAGCGTCTCACCGGTGTTTGAAAACAGCGCCACCACGCGCCCTTGGTGCATTCCCAGTGCGTGCGGCAAAGGTGGAGGAAACCCTTTGGGAAAACGCCAACGGGGAGCGTTCAACTTTTCACACGCAAGGGGCGACTCTTTTTTCACCATGCCCCACTCTGCATCGGTCAGCAGCCGGTACGGCCACCACGGCAACACGTCGCGACCAGCGAAAAATCGCTCTGGGGCGTCATCGCGCCACGGGCCAATCGTCGTGCGCGCCAGGGTCTTCACGTGGGCGCCACAACCCAGTGCTTGGCCCAGGTCACGCACCAAAGACCGCACGTAGAAGCCGCCGCGGCAGGTGAGCTCCAAAACGCTGCTGCTCGGAAGCCGATGCCCAAGCCACCGCGCGCTGTGCAAGTAAACACGCGAAGGCGGCAAGCTGACGGTTTCTCCGCGATGCACGCGCCGGTAAGCCGGCTCGCCTTTCACTTTTTTCGCGCTGGTGGGCGGAGGCACCTGCTGGGTCCACCCCAAGAAGGGCGCCAACGCTGCGTCGAGCTGATTCACCGTGAGCTGCTGAGCACTGCCTTCACTCACCACACGACCCAAGCCATCGCCGGTGTCGGTTTCGACTCCCCACACCACCTGGGCAACATACGTTTTTGGCGCCTCATGCAGGTGCTCGAAAATTTTCGTCGCCGGCCCCACGAGCAACAGCAACAGCCCTTCCGCAAACGGGTCTAAAGTGCCGCCATGGCAAACCTTGGTTTTCAAGCCGGCCCCGCGCAGCTTGGCCATCGCGGCCTGCACCAGGCTGAAGCTGCTCGGGCCGACCGGCTTGTGGCACAGGTAAAGCCCCGCCTGGTGAACACGCCTTTCCATGCCGTTAACCCTCTAACCCTCGAAAAACTGTGGCCGTCAGGGTTTTTCGGGTGGGCCGCCGCCCTACTCTAAGAGCAACCCCTTGAAACCCCGCCCCTTTCTAAGTCAAAAGGTGGCACCGCGGTTGCTCTAGCTTCAGTGTCATCATGTCTCTTTCGCTGATTAGCCTGGTTTTGACGCTCTCGCTGCAGGCGGTGCCCTTGGCCACCGCGCGCACCGACGCGGCCCAAGCCCGGGCCAGCCTGGGGGCCATTCGCACCCAGCAAATGAGCAAACGGCAAGAGCTGAACCAACTGGCCGCGCGCATTGAAACGCTCAAGGCGAAAGCCAAAGGCAAGCTGCTCAAAGGCGGCGAGCTCGATGTGGCGCTGAAAGAATCACAGACATTGTCTGACGCGCTGTCTGAATTGGCGCGCAACGTGTCTTCGAAAGAAGCGGCGTCAGAACGGGCGCAAGCCGCGCTGCTCGAGTCGCTGTCTGCCGAGCTCACCGCGCAGCGGGCACGCTTCGACACCCAAACCGACCGGGCCCAGCGCAAGGCGCTCATCGCTTCAATGCGCTCGTTGCGCGGTGAGCGCGAGCAAGTGCGCGCGTCACTGCCGTCGTCGGCGCTGCCCAAAGTCGAAGAGGCCGTGGCGCCCAACGACGACCCAGAAGCATTGCTCGAGCTCGCCGACGCGATGCGCGACGACGAAGACAAAGTGCAGAAAAAGCTGGCCCAGCTCGAGGTGCGCATCAAAGAAGCGAAAGAAGAGCGGGCGCTTGACCAACGCATGCGTCAATTCATGGACGAAGACGCTCTCTTCGACGAGCAAGACCGGCGGGTGCGCGTGCAGCGAGAAGTGACGCTCGACGTGCAAGGCACTCCGAGTACAGCAGTTGGAGCGGCGGCCGACAAAGCCCTGCCCAAGCTGTCGGCCCAACAAGTGCCGCCACGAACCGTGGGCAGCGAATTAATGCCCTCCGCTGGTGGTTTCGCTGACTCAACCCAGGGCGCTCGCTCGATGGAGGCAGTGCCACCTCCACTCCAAGCAGATGGACCCCCTGTCTCTACGGTGGGCAATAACAACCCGCCCCGCACCGAGACGCAGCGAGCGGCCGACAACAAACCGGTGGTGGGCACGCTGGGGCTCGCCGGCAGCGACAACGACGACTTGGAAGAGCTCGAAGTGCAGCGCAAGAAATTGAAGAGCCTGGCAGAACAGTTGAAAACGCGCGCGCTCGAGCTCGAAAAAAAGGCCCAGACGCTCAAGTAAGGGCCCGCCGCAAAAT
>JAIBBR010000200.1 GCA_019694575.1 Myxococcaceae bacterium | reverse complement strand
CTGCGCGTACAAACCTTGGCCTCGGCCGCGAATGCCGAAGCGAGCGTCGTACAGCGCGCCGGCCCGTGTTTCTCGAATGCGGTGCAACACTTTGTCGGCGCGGTCGGGCAGTTGCTCACGCAGCCGCGTTTCGAACACTTCTTTCACCGAGCCGGGCAGCCGCAGCAGCACATAACCCGCTGACGTGGCTCCCGCGTCGCGGGCGGCGCTCATCACGTCAGCCAAATGTTCGTCGCTCACCGCGGGAATAATGGGCGCCACCATGATGGTGACGGGAATGCCGGCTTGGGTGAGCCGCGCAATGGTTTGAATGCGGCGCTGCGGCGTGGCGACCCCCGGCTCGATGGCGCGAGCGAGCGCTTGGTCCCAAATGGGAATGCTCACCGCCACACTCAAGGCGGCGTTCTTGTGCAGTGTTTGCAGCACGTCGAGATCGCGCTCAATCAGCGGCGCCTTGGTGATGATGCCCACTGGGTTTTTGTATTCGGCGCACACTTCTAAGCAGCCGCGGGTGAGCCGCAGCGACGCTTCGAGCGGTTGGTAGCAGTCGGTCACGCCCGAGAAAACGATACGCGCGCCTTTCCAGCTCGGTTTGTCGAAGGCTTCTCGCAGCAGCGCCGGCGCCTGGCGCTTGACGACGATCTGCGTGTCGAAGTCGGTACCGGCTCCGAAGCTTAAGTACTCGTGGCCGGGCCGTGCGTAGCAGTAGGCGCAGCCGTGGTTGCAGCCTCGGTACGGGTTGACGCTGAACTCAAAACCCACGTCTGGGCTGTCATTGCGCGAAACAACTGTGCGCGTGACGTCGTCATAGACCTTCACTTGGGTGCGCGGAATTTCGTCGAGGTACTGAACTTCGGTGCTGGCCCAGGGGTTTGGGGGGTTCGAAAGCGGCCGCGGTTTCATGCTGTCATGATATCTCACCTGAACAAAAAGACAGTATCGGCCAAAACAGCGGCGACGGTGGGCAGGGCGAGGCATAATGCAGACGTTCTCAACCAAAGTGGGGCTTCGACATGATCTGGACCGCGCTCCCCGTGGCCTTGGCGCTGGCGGCTGAACCCTTTTACGCAGGGGGTGCTCCTCCTCAAGCGATCAACAAGTCGCAGCACCTGCGCACGTCTCCCTCTGAGTTTGCGTGCAGCATCGACACCTTGCTCAAGGGCCAAGCGTGTGTGTTCGACGCCGAAGCGCCGAGCAAAGCAGCGCCGGTCAACGTGCAAGTGCAGAGCAAAGAAAATCAAAAAGCGGCTGCACAAGTGGTGCGCCAGGCGTGTCAGCAACATGCCCAAAAAACCACCAAGCTCTCATCGGGCGACAAGGCCCGCCCGCAAGCGCAAGCGGCGTGCGAAAAGGCAATGGCCAAGTACGCGATCGACTGCTCGCTCGAGGGTACCGAAGCGCTGCTCGATGCGCAGGGCCGGTTTTCGAGCAAGGCGCAAGCTTGCTACTTCGACATGGCGACTGCTTTTCAGAAGCTGACCACCGCCGACGCGATAGACACGGTGCGCCGCGAGGGGCTCGACGATTCCACCCCGGCTGAAGAAAAAACCAAACAATCGCTGTCGCTCTAAAGGAGAAGCACACGCCATGACTGCTGCTGTTGGCCGGTTCTCGAAGTCTCAAAGGGGCATCATTCTTTTTCGCTGCGCGCTGCTGTTCTTCGGTCTGGGCTGCGCGACGATGCAAGAGAAGAAGCCTATTCCCATCGAAGAGGCGCTCGCGCCAGCGCCCGAAGCCGCGTCGGCGGGCGGAGCAACGCGCTCAGGTAAACTGCTTAACCCCAAGCTGGTGGCTGCCAACTACACCCGGCCCTCTGATTGCGAGGCCGCGGCGCGTGTGCGGCAGGCTGAAGGCGCCGACTATGCGTGGAAAGTGCTCAAAGCGTGCGTCGCCAAGGGCAACTTCACGATGCTCGAGTCGTTGCTCCAGTTTTGGGGCGAGCAAGTGAAAGAAGAAAAAGACGGGGCGGTGGTTTTGGCTGAAGTGCTCGCTGCGCGTGGAGCCGTGTTGGCGACCGACATGCAACTGCTCAATCAGAACCGCATTGCTGTTTTTGACCTCGACGTGGCGCTGCGGCAGCCGAGCACCTATCGCGGCAAATATGTCTTGGTGCGTGGCAAGGTAACCGACGTGCGGGCGAGCAAGGGCGCTCCTGAAGTGCGGGTGATGCAAATGGGCAATAAGGCGGCCGCTTATGACAAAGCGGTGGGGCGCAAGTTTACTTCGAGTGGTTCGAGCTCGCGTTCAGGCTCGATGTCGTACAACACCAGCAATTACGGTTCGGGCCGTGCGTCAGGCTCGGTGAGCAGCTCGGGCAGCTATTCTTCGCAGATGACCGAGGAAAAGTACGAGAATGTGATTGAAGAGACCGGGCAAGAAGCGTTGGTTCGACTTACCCAGACCGACCCGTTCTTGGTGGTCGACGGCGACTTTCTTTTTTTGACCCGCTTCGACGGCACCAAGAAAACCGACGCCTCGCCTGACGACGAGGTGGCCGAAAACATCGCGCTGCTCTCGCTCGTCTCGTATCACCCGGTGCGCAAGAACTAGTTGCCGCGTCGGGGCAGGTTGCGTAATGCCTGCCCATGCTCTCAGCCCTGGTTCTCGTCACCGCTCTGGCCGCGCCAGAGATAATCGTCGTCAACGCCCAGATGCCCACCCAGCCCAAGTGGCAGGCGATGGCGATCGAGAAGGGCAAGATCACCGCCATTGGCACCGAAGCCCAAATGCGGGCTTTGGCCACGTCAGAGACACGGGTGGTCGACGTCGACGGCAGGTTGGTGCTGCCCGGCCTGATTGATTCGCACAGTCACTTCATGGGGGGCGGCGCGTCGCTTACCCAAGTGCAGCTGGCCGACGCCAAGACGCTCGAAGCGTTGAAGGCGAAAATCGCTGCATACGCCAAGGCCAACCCCAAGCTGCCGTGGCTCACCGGCCGCGGGTGGATGTACGAGATCTTCAAGAAGGGCAACGCTCAATTTCCCACGCGGCAAATGCTCGACGAAGTGGTGTCAGACCGGCCGGTGTTTTTGCGCGCGTACGACGGTCATACTGGCTGGGCGAACAGCAAGGCGCTCGAAGCCGCGGGCATTACCGCGGCCACGGTTGACCCGAAGAACGGCGTGATTGTGCGCGAAGCTGACGGCAAGACGCCGGCGGGAGCGCTCAAAGAAGACGCCATGGAGCTGCTTTTCAGCAAGCAGCCCCAAGCGACCGATGAAGAGCAACAGCGCTCGATTTTGCTCGCACAACAGCAGGCGTTCGAAGACGGTTTGGTGGCGGTGAACGAGTTCGCGGGTGACGCGAAGACGGTCGACGCGTATTTGGCGCTCGAAGGGCAGGGCCGGCTGTTCATCAAGGTGTTTTTTTCGCCACCGCTCGAAACGCCGATCGCCGAGGTGGTGAAGCTGCGCGAGAAACTGAAGGCCAAGTCGAAGCTGGTGCGCTTGGGCAGCATGAAAGGCTTTGTCGATGGCGTGGTCGAATCGAATACCGCCGCGATGCTCGCTCCGTATGCCAACAATGCGCGCGAAAAAGGCAAGCCTGCTTACACGCAAGCCGAGCTCAATGCGCTGGTGGTGGCTGCCGACAAAGAGCGCATTCCCGTGTCGCTCCATGCCATCGGTGACGCGGCGGTTCGCATGAGCCTCGACGCGTTTGAAAATGCCGCCAGGGTGAATGGCACCCATGACGTGCGGCACCGGGTCGAGCACATTGAAGTGTTAGACCCCGCTGATGTGCCCCGCTTCGCCAAGTTGGGTGTGGTGGCGTCGATGCAGCCGTACCATTGTGAACCCGCTGACGGTGCGACGCTGGGCGCGTGGGAAGTGAACTTGGGCAAAGCGCGTTTGGCGAAGACGTTCAATTGGGCCACGCTGCGCAAGGCGGGCGCGGTGCTGGCGTTCGGCAGCGACTGGCCGGTGATGTCGATGGACCCGTTGATGGGCTTGGCGATGGCGATCAGTCGGCAAAACGGGCAGGGGTTACCTGCGAAGGGTTGGCAGCCGCAGCAGAAGATTTCATTTTTAGAAGCTGTCGACGGCTACACCAAAGGCGCTGCTTGGGCGCTGCACGCTGAAGATTCGCTCGGCACGTTAGAAGTGGGTCGCCCGGCGACGCTGGTGGTGCTGCACCGCAAAGTGCAGGTTGATGCGCCGCTCTCGCAATATTGGGGCGGTGTCGACGGTACGATGATCGACGGCATTTGGGTGCACGGGCATTAAAGGCCGCGCACCTGTTTGGGGCCCTGTCGTTACTGGCAAAACCCGGTCGGCGAGCAGGTGGAACCCGCGCCGCACCAGCCGGGTACGTTGTTGCAGTTCGGGTAGCAGATGCCGTCGGTGGCCGCTCCGCCGTCGGCGTCGACGAGCTGCTCGCAGACATAGCCTGGGCGGCACCCGCCTGCTCCGCCGTTGGGCACGCACCGCTTCATGCACTGGTTGAATTGCCCCCCGTTGAAAGAGATGCAGAGCGCGCTGCCGTCGGTGGAGCAAAGGTTTTCGGGAAGATCGCAGTTGTCACGCGTGCAGTAGCCGCCGGTGAAGCCCGATGCCACGATGCCACCGTCTGCATCGACAAATGTCTCGGCAATGCAGTCGACGCCGGGCGATGGAGGCGACTGGCACGAAGTGGCCGAGGTGCACGCTGCGCCCACGGTGGTAGGCACTGGGCCGCCGTCTTGTGGAATGTTGGGGAGCGGATTTAACCAGCAAATGGCCACGCTATCGCCAATGTCGTAGCAGCTGTACCCTGGGGAGCGGCAGTCAGTGGGGCTGGTGCAGTTTTTCGCACAGAAGGGGGTGGGCTCGCCCAACTGCGGCCCCGCGTTGATGCAAGTGGCGTCGGTGGCGCAGGTCTCTGCTTGCGAGCCACCGGCACCGCCGCACACTTTGGTGCAGTACCCGCCGCTGTAGACGTAGCCACCGAGCTCAGTGACCTTGCGGCAGCGCAGGTAGTTTCCCGATTGTCCGAAGCCGCACTGGGTGTCGGTGGTGCAGCCCAGCCCGGTGAGGCCGTCTTCGCCGGTCGGTTGTTGTTGCTGCACGCAACCCTGTGCACTCAACGAGCACACTTCGCCAATTTGGCAGGTACCGCAAGCGTTGCCCACCCCGCCACAGCTGGTGTTGTCTTGCGCGAGATAAGGAAGGCAGGTGTTCTGGCCCGGCACGCAGCAACCCGAGCAATTGTTGGCGTTGCAGGTGACGCTGCCCCCGCCTTGCCCGAAGCCGCCGCCGGTGCTGGTACCGCCGCCCTGACCGAACCCACCGCCTTGTCCGAAGCCGCCGCCCTGACCGAACCCACCGCCTTGTCCAAAGCCGCCGCCCTGACCGAACCCACCGCCTTGCCCAAAGCCGCCGCCCTGGCCGAACCCACCGCCGGTGCCCGAGGTGCCACCACCGCCGCCGGTGCCAGAGACCACACCGCAAATGCCCGAAAGGCAAAACTGATTGCTGGGGCAAGGCACGCAGGCTGTGCCGCGCAAGCCGCACGCATTCGACTGGGTGCCCGGCTCGCAGGTGCCGTTGGCGCTGCAGCAACCCATGCAACTGCTATCGCATTTGGCTTTGGGAGCGGGGCCGCACGAGGGAGCCCAAGCGGCCATCCACCCGACGACTATTCCGGTGAAGACCCACTTCATATTGGCTGCGGTGAGAGTGGTTCGCATCGTCTATTCCTCGAAAGGGCCCAAAAACGTACGGTTCATGGCTGAAAGTGAGTCAGAGAGTCAAATGGCGACTCTTCGACAGAAGGCAGAACTCTTGAATACTGTGATGCGTAGGCGAGACGTCGTTCGAAGGCAGTTGTTGCAGTGATTGGGTTCGAAATTCGAAATCCGTCACAACTGCTCACGGGCGTTGACTTTTTGGGCGCACGTGTTCGCCTGCGCTCGTCAGAGCGGCCAGAGGTTGGGCATTTGCGAGGGCTTTTATCTCCTCGTCGCGCCGCTAAGGCATGTTGAAGTTCATCACGGTGCGTCCGGCTCCAGCTTGGCCTCCGGTGTCCCAATCGCTGTCAGAGGGGCGAAAGACGCCGCAGAAACCCAAGGTCTGCCCGAGCGCGCGCACTTCGACTTCGAAGGGCACCGCCGTGAGTGATGCATTGCAGTTTTGGTAGTGATCAATGCGCACGATGTACTTGCCTGAGGGCGCAGCCATGCCCGGCGGGTAGATGATGTTCTCGATGTCGACGCCGTCGTGAACACAAGCGGCTTCAGAATCGAGGTCAAGGCTGCCTACTGCGCCGCAAGCATTGGTCGAACCGGCGCGGTTTGGCAGATCGTAGTAAATTTCGCAGCTGCTCGTGCCTTTGGGCTCAATCAGGTGCAGGTCGAGATCTTCACCCGTGTTCCAGCGCAGCGTGACTTGGAGCGGCCCGCTGTTGCCGTTCAATACGCAGACGCCCTGTTCACAGTGAAAGCCTTCTTGGCAGCCACTGGTGCACACCACCGGTGGCCCGGCATCTCGCCCGGCGTTGCAGTTGAATGCTCCTCCGCCGGTGCCTGTGCCACCACCTGTCGCGAAGCCTCCGCCGGTGCCTGTGCTGCCACCTGTCGCGAAGCCTCCACCTGTGCCCGTGCCACCACCTGTCGCGAAACCGCCGCCGGTGCCCGTGCCACCACCTGTCGCGAAACCGCCGCCGGTGCCCGTACCGCCACCTGTCGCGAAACCGCCGCCGGTGCCCGTACCGCCACCTG
>JAIBBR010000053.1 GCA_019694575.1 Myxococcaceae bacterium | reverse complement strand
CGTCTGGCTGAAGAGCGGCGGAGAGCAGAAGAAGAAGCCCGTCTGGCTGAGGAGCGGCGGAGAGCAGAAGAAGAAGCACGGCTGGCTGAGGAGCGGCGGAGAGCAGAAGAAGAGCTGCGGCTGGCTGAGGAACGGCGGAGAGCAGAAGAAGAAGCGCGCATCGCAGCTGACCGCGAAGCGTTGCTCAATGCCACGATGGACGAGGGGTGGATTACCGGTACGCCTGATGTTGAGGCCACCCAGCCGTTGCAGTTGGCGAAAGTAGCCGACGCCGCAGCCGTATCTGACCGCGACAACCTCGCCAAACACCGCGAGCAGTCTGATTTGCTGCGCGAGCTGAACGAAGCGCTGCGCCGTTCGGTGTCGAGCGCCACCATTGAAGCCGAAGAGCCAAGTGTGGTTGTCGATGTTGACAAGACCGCTCCCAATCTCGAGCTGCCCAAAGAGGTGAAGGGTTTAAAGCCAATTCACCTCGCGGCGACCCAGGTGTCGGCGGCGCCCGCCAGCGCTGTTCCCAAGCCGCTTATTTTGGGCCCCCAGTCGGCCGTCGCAGACTCAGGCGACGGCGATTTGTGGAAAATCGTCGAGCCTTCAGCAGTCGAAGTGGTTCAGACCACGAGTAATTCTTTCGAAGAAGCCCTACAACGGGTCGACTCTGACCTCGAAGCTTTGGTTGCCCAAGCCACTGATGAAGGCGTTTGGGACACCCCCGTGGTGGAGGCCACCGTCGAGACAGTGGTAGAACCTGAAACTGCGACGGAGGAAATTCGTCTTAGCGAGGAAGATTTGGCAGACGACCCCTCTGATTCCGCTGAAGCCGCCCGGCAACGCCGCCAGCGCTTGTTGCGCCGCGCGATGGAGAACTTGGGCACCATTCCACAGCGCCCCGAAATGCAGGGCGCCGTGCCAGTCAGCCCTACGCCTGCGCCAGCAGGTCGCACCCTGACTCCGGCACCGGTCGGGCGTACCGCCACGCCGCCTCCGGTAGGCCGCGCCGCCACGCCTGCTCCGGTCGGCAAAACCGCGACGCCTCCACCCGCGGGAGGCGCTGACCAACAAGTCGCCGACCAAATCGAGAAACGCTACGAAGCGCTGCAGAAGAACCGTGAACTGTACGCTGTGCTCGGTTTGCCGGTCGGCGCTCCGAAAGATCAGGTCAAACAAGCATTTCTTTCGCTCGCCAAAATTTATCACCCCGACCGCTTACCCTCGACGTTGCCCCACCTCGCTCCGAAGATGAACAGCCTCTTCGAGGCGATTCGCGACGCCTACGAGCAGCTCTACGATGACGCCAAGCGCGCTTCGTACATGAGCGCCATGGCGTCGGGCAAAGCGCCGGGCGCTCCCGTCGCCAAGCCGGCTGCCGCGGGTAGCAACCCCGACGACTTGGCTCGCATGGGCGAGGTTTTTTTCAAGAAACGCGATTACCGCCAGGCCGAAGATCATTTCGCCAAGGCGCATGCGCTCGACAACAAGGCCAACTCGTTGGCGGCACGCGCGTGGGCGATTTATTCAGACCCCACCCGCAAGGCCGAAATTGGCTCGGCCAAGCAGATGATGACCCAAGCGCTCAAGCTCGACCCCAATTGCGACCGCGCGCACTACCAGCTGGGAGTGATTGCCCGCGTCGAAGGCGAAGTTGACCGTGCCGAGAAACATTTTCGTGAAGCGGTGCGCATCAACGCCAAGCACTTAGAAGCAAACCAAGAGCTGCGGCTGATTGAAATGCGTAAGAAGAAAGACGGTAAGGGCTTTTTCCGCTGATGCATTTCAACTTTGAAAAGCGTTAGCGGGTGAAGGTTACGACTCGGCCAACAGGTATTTGAGCAGCGTCTGGCGATCGGTGTCGTTCATCGCGACGAATTCAATGCCCATGCCGCTGACTTCATCGACCCCGGGAAAGCGCCGCACCCAGGCCACGCGGGCTTGTGTCTGCACCGGCTCAATCGCGCCAGGTATCGAGAAACGCAGCGAAAGCCCGTCACCTTGCTCCAAGAGCAAATCGCTTTTCAGAAAGGTGCCTCCTTCTGACAAATCGGCTCCAGTGAAGAGCAACTCGCCAGCCCCGGTTGCTTCGAGGGCTTTGAAGTCGACCTCCAAAGCCTTGCGCACATGTCGTCGGTGGTAAGCAGGCATAAGGTGGGGCGCAGTCAGCAGCCAAGCGCCGAAGATGTCAAGCGCAGCCGTGTGATGAAACGTTGACACTCTTGCCGTGCCGGCGAAATCATACGGTCTGGCCGTAGTCGTTAAGGGGCACAGAGAGGCTCAAAACCGTGGCGAAGCAGCATCTCCTCCTCGTCGATGGAGACGCGAAAAGTCTGCGTGTAATGGAGGTCAGCCTGAAGAAGGCTGGCTTTTCTGTCACCACGGCCATTCACGGCAAAGACGCGCTTGAAAAGGTGCAAATCAGTCCACCTGACCTGGTGCTGTCTGACACCAAGATGGCCGAGGTAGACGGCTTCGAGTTGTGCAAAGTGCTCAAGAGCGACGAGCGCTTTCGCCACATTCCCTTCGTTTTTCTCACCAATCAGAAGTCGGTGGAATTCAAGGTGCGCGGCCTCGAGCTGGGCGGCGACGACTACCTGACCAAGCCGATTTACATCAAAGAAATCGTTACCCGCCTGAAGATGATTCTTCAGAAGGTCGAGAAAGAACGGCTCGAGAAGAAAGAAGTGCGCGCCGGCTTCGCGGGCAATTTGTCTGACATGGGCGTGGTCGACTTGGTGCAGACCTTCGAGCTGGGCCGTAAGACGGGCACCATTCGGCTCGACGGAGAGCGCGCCGGGCTGATTTTTTTTCGCGAAGGCAAGGTGATTGACGCCGAGCTGGGCCGGTTGTCGGGCGAAAACGCCTTCTATCGAATGCTCAATACGTTCGAGGGCACGTTCGACCTGCAGTTTCAGGCGGTCGATCGCCCCGAGCGCATCGAGATGTCGACCCAGGCCCTGCTGATGGAAGGCATGCGTCGGCTCGATGAGTGGGGCCGCATGCTCGAGCAGCTGCCTCCGCTCGAGACGGTCTTCGAGCTCGATTACCCCCAGCTGTCAGAGCGGCTTTCTGAAATTCCCGACGAGGTGAACGGCCTGCTGCGCCTTTTCGATGGGCGGCGCTCGTTGTCGAGAGTGGTCGACGATTCTGACTTCGAAGACCTGGCCGCGTTGGGCATTGTTTCCAAACTTTTCTTCGAAGGGTTGATTCGCGAAGTCGGCTCGCCACAAGAAGAGCTGCCCGGTAAGCCCGGTATCGAAGAATGGCTCAATGCGCTACCGCCCAAGCCGTCGGCGCCGCCGCCTGTGCCATTGCCAAGCACGCAGGCGCCGGTGATGAAACCCGAAGCCTTTGTGGCGCAAGAAGTCGCCTCAGCCGAGCCCGAAATGCCCGAGCTGTTGCCTCTGGCTTCTCAAGCGCCCATGGCGACGCCGCCACCCGTCATTCCACAGGCGCAACCGACTTTGGTGACGCCCCAAGCGCCGGCCCCACGCGCCACGCCGCCGCCTCCTGCCGTGTCAGCCGCCGCGGAGTTGCCGCCCCCACAACACCCCGTCGAAGCGGCCCCGCCCGAACCTGCGGCACCGCCTTTTCCGCAAATTCCCACGCCGGTGCGTCGGTCAGTGCCCTTGGGGCCGCCTGCGAAAATTACTGATGTTCACCACTTCGGCCGCCGAGCGCGCGGGCCCGTCACCAACCCTGAATTTCCGCCGTTTCAAGTGCCTGCGGTGCCCCCGGTCGTGGCGTCGGGCACCACCGTGTTGCCGTCGTCAGCCGCCGTTACGGGTGGCTTAAGCGAAATGGAGCGCGCCAAGAGCAAGCTCCTCGACACCTTCTCAGAGATGGAAGGTCAAGGCCCACAGCCGCTGTGGAGCCCTTCACGCTCATGGGCGAAAGACAACAGCAGTAGCCCGCCCGAAGCGAAGGTTTCGTCGCCGCTCAAGCCGCCAGTGTTTGGAGGCGCAGCGATAGAAAAAATTGACCTGCCGCCGCTTCGCCCGCCCTCACCGGTGGAGCCGTTGGCGACTGACGCGTCGTTGCCACCACCGCGACCCACGCCGGTGTCTCCCCCGCCCTCAAGCCTAGGCAACGAGACGGGCAATACGCCGCCGTTGGGTACTGACAATTCGCCGCTGTTGGCGTTGCCTCCGTACCCCGGCCATGGTGTTCCGCCTCCGACGCCGTCGCCTGTGCAGCTGCCTCCGCGGCCCACGCCAGTCGCCCGTCGTCGTCTCGAAGAAGGCTTCTTCGGAGAACAGCACACGCCAGCGCTGCCGGTCGAAGTGCCTCCCTCGGTCATTGCGGCAGCGGCCGGCACCGGCGAGTACCCGGTGCCACGCTCGGGCGGCTGGGCTTCAGGAGTGATTGTGAGCCTGCTGGTAGGAGCGGGACTGGCGGCAATTTATTTGATGACGCGGCAACCCGCCGACGTTGGCGCGGTGCCGGTGCCTGCAGCCGAAGAAGCGCTCGCAGCCCCTGAAGACGCCGGCGCGGCCGTGGTGGCAGAAGTGCCTGTTGACGCGGGTACCGCCGCAGTTGTCGACGCGGGCCCGGTTGATGTCGCCGCGGCAGCTGTCGACGCAAAGGCCCCCGTTGTCGATGCCGGCGTGGTGGAACTGGCGGCGGTCGTCGACGCAGGGGCAGCCCTACCCTCGGGCGGTGAAGGCGGTTTCGAGCAAGCGCTCGCCGAAGCCAAGTTGGCAATTCAAAACGAGAAGTGGAAAAGCGCCACCGCCAGTTTCCGCAAAGCGTTGGCGCTCAGCCCCGACTCGGCAGAAGCGAAGAGCGGGCTGGGCATCTCTTTGGTGATGTCAGAAACAGGCTTTCGCGAAGCACTGCCACTGCTTGAAGAAGCGGTGAAAGCCGAACGCACCAATGCCCAAGCGTGGTTGGCGTTGGGTATGGCGTACCAAAACATTGGCCGCATGGCGCAGTCGCGAAAGCCATTTCAAGAATATTTGAAGCTGAAACCGCACGGTGCCACCGCTGACGAAGTGCGTGCCATTCTCGCCAACGGGCCGTAGCGGCAGTCGGGCGAAACCGCCGCTTTTGGCAAACGGGCGATAACCAAGTAGACGCTTGCGACGCGTGTTGACCCTGGGCATTGAAACGTCGTGCGACGAAACCGCGGTGGCGCTGGTGCGCGAGGGCCGCGAAGTGCTTGCCGACGTGGTGTCGACGCAAATCGACATTCACCGCCGCTGGGGTGGGGTGGTACCTGAGCTCGCCAGCCGCAACCACGTCATGCAGCTTTTTCCGGTGATGCAAGAAGCGCTTTCACGCGCACAAGTCACGCTCGACGCGGTTGACGAAATCGCCGTCACCAGCGGGCCCGGTTTGCAGGGAGCGCTCTTGGTGGGCGTGCAAGCTGCTAAGTCAATGGCGCTGGCGAAAGGGCGACCGCTCATTGGAGTGAATCACTTGGAAGGGCACTTGCTCGCGGCGCGGTTAATGGCTGAGCGGCCAGAGCCTCCGTTTTTTGGGCTGGTCGTTTCGGGCGGCCACACCACGCTCTATGAAGTGGCGGCTTTCGGCCAGTACCGGCGGCTGGGCACCACACGTGACGACGCGGCGGGTGAGGCGTACGACAAAGTGGCGCGCGTTTTGGGGCTGCCGTACCCCGGTGGTGTGCCGATTGATCAGCTGGCGCAAAACGGCGACCCGAAGGCTCATCGCTTTCCCCGTGCGATGCCCGCACCCGACGAAGTCGACTGGTCTTTCTCGGGGTTGAAAACCGCGGTGCTGCACCATGTGCAGAAGCACGGCGCGCCGCAGGGCCAAGCGCTGGCTGACGTGTGCGCTTCGTTTCAAGAAGCCGTCGCCGATTCGCTCACCCAGAAAATGATCAACGCCGTGAAACGCTCGAGTACCAAACAAGTGGTGATGTGCGGAGGCGTGGCCGCCAATTCGCGGTTGCGACAACTCGCCCAAGAGCGTTGCGCGGAAAATGGCCTCAGGCTCTTTTTGCCGAGCGTAAAATTGTGCACTGACAATGGAGCGATGATTGCCGTGGCCGGGTACGAAGCGTTTCGCCGTGGGGTGACGTCTCCATTGTCTCTCGACGCAGACCCGAGCTGGCGGTTGGCATGAGCGCGTCACGTTCTCCCGCTGAGCTCTTGCGCGAGCATGGGCTCAAGCCGAAGAAGAGCTGGGGCCAGAATTTTCTCGAAGACGAAAGCGTGCTCGAGCGCTTGGTCGAAGCGATGGCAGTGGAAGCCAGTGACACCGTCGTCGAGCTCGGCCCGGGCTTGGGGCACCTGACGCGTGCGCTGCTTGCCACCGGCGCCAAAGTGGTGGCCGTTGAACGCGACCGCGACATGGTGCGCGTGTTGAAAAACTTGGCGTTGCCAGGACTCACCATCGTCGAAGGCAACGCCGCCCACGTGCGCTTTGACGAAGCGGCGGGAGTGGCTGAATGCGTGGTGGTGGGCAATTTGCCGTACCACTTGAGCAGCTCGATTTTGTTCGAAGTGCTGGAGCAGCCCGCGAGCGTGAAGCGCGCTGTGTTCACTCTGCAAAAAGAAGTGGTCGAACGTCTGGCCGCGCCGCCGGGTAACCGCGATTACGGCATTCTTTCGGTGCTGCTCGGCTTGCGCTTCAAAGTCGAAAACTGTTTCTTGGTGCCGGCGCACTTGTTTCACCCTCCGCCGAAAGTCGATTCAGCGGTGGTGCGGCTGACGCGCCTGCCGGTTCCCCGTGCACCGGTGAATGACGAAGCGCGCTTTCGAAAAATCGTGAAGGCGGCGTTCGCGCAGCGCCGCAAGACGCTTTCTAATTCGCTGCGCAGTGACAAAGCGTTGTGCGAAGGCGTTGACGTGAAAGCGGTGCTCGCTGCGTGTGCCATCGATGAAAAGCGTCGCGCTGAAACGTTGTCCGTAGAAGAATTCGCCGCGCTCGAGCGGGCGTGGTTTTTTCAAAGATGAAGTCCAGTGTGTTTAATCAGTGCGAGGTCGCCACAGCCAAGAAACACGAAGGCGCGATGTCACGCAGCGCGTCCCACTTTCTCGTCAAAGCCGATGCCACAACGCTCCGAGTGGCAGGCTGCTCATGGGCTTGCGCAGCCTTGCTGACGGCGATAGTTCCCTTGGGCCAAGGAGACTAAACATGAGTGCTGTTCCTTCCGTGATGTTGCCTTTGGGTACGCCGCTTCCCGCATTTTCGTTGCCCAACACGGTCGATGGACATCAAGTCAGCTCAGACGCGGCGGGCCCTCATGGGGCGCTGGTAATGTTCATCTGTAATCACTGCCCGTATGTGGTGCACATTCGCAAGGTGCTGGTGGCGCTGGCGAACGAAGCCACGCAACGCGGGCTTTCGGTTTTCGCCATCAACTCCAACAGTGTGCAGACCCACCCTCAAGACGGCCCGGCCAATATGAAGAAGCTGGCGACAGAAGAGCGGTGGGCTTTTCCGTTTCTCTTCGACGAATCGCAAGCGGTGGCGAAGCGCTTTCACGCCGCGTGCACGCCTGACCTTTTTCTCTTCGATAAGGAGCAGAAGCTCGTTTACCGCGGCCAGTTCGACGACAGCCGGCCGTCAAATCAGGTGCCGGTGTCGGGGAAAGATTTGAAAGGCGCTATCGATGCAGTGTTGGCGGGCCAGCCGGTTTCACCCGAGCAGCGGGCGAGCATCGGCTGCAACATCAAGTGGCACCCAGGCTAATATCGATATTGTATTATCGATATTCGATAATAATTATTTGTAAAACATTGTCTATTGGTTGTATCTCTGCGGCTCCAATTCACACACCTGGAGTGCAGAAATGGCAATGACTCAGTCTGTCGAAGAAAAAGTGAAGAGTATCGAACGGGTTGCTCAGTTGTTCCGAGACGCAGAAAAGTTCCTGCGGTTCTTTGGCATCATGTGGTTGCTCGTGGCGGTGGTTTTTCTGTTGCCGTTGCTAAAAGCGAACGCCGAGATTTTTTCGACGCTCAATGATTCTCTTAATAACGCTGCTAACGGCGTTTTGTTTTTGAGTCTCTCGATTGCGGCACGCCGAGTTTCAGAGGCCTTTAAAACGCTCGTCGGCGTCATTCGAGAGCTCGGGGAGACCATCTAGTGCCGATCGTCGTTCGCCTCGACGTGGTGATGGCGCTGCGAAAAATTCGCGGGCAAGAACTCGCCGAGCGGGTGGGCATTTCACAGGTCAACTTGAGCAAGCTGAAAACCGGCCACGTGAAAGCGATTCGCTTTTCTACGCTCGAAGCATTGTGTGCCGAGCTCGGCTGCCAGCCAGGAGAAATACTCGAGTACCAGCCGGGAAAATCCGGAGAGCTTCGGGTGCTCGATGACGACGAAGGCGATGACTGAACGCTTCACGGGTGCAGGCTCCGACACCGACCGCGGTTGATTGCGTCGGTCACCCGAGCTCGTACCAGGACGCCCTTCCCCGACCCAAGAGGCGGAGACGACCCGCTTCAACGAGCCGTCGCAGATGTGCCTTGAGCGTGTTGCGGTTTGCGTGGGTCAGCTTCTCGGCAGCAGCGAGGGTCAGGCGACCATGCTCGCGCGCGAGCTCAATAAGGCGTTCGCCCAAAGGTGAGAGGGGAGCCATGATGCTCTCCCGCTCTGCCTTTCTCGCGAGAACGTCCTTCTGCTTGATGAGGCACCGCAGAAAGAAAAGCAACCACTCCACGAGCTGTGACTCATCACGGTCCAGTGTGGCCTGCGCGCGCCGCAGCGATCGGTAGTAGTCGTCTTTGTTCTCCTCGATAACCCGCTCCAGTGAGCTGTACGGAACGTAGGTGTACCCAGCTCGAAGGAGCAGAAGGTTGGTAAGCACACGGGCGAGTCTTCCGTTTCCGTCCTGGAAGGGATGCACCGCCAGAAACCGAACGACGAAGACCCCGATGACGAGCAAGGGATGGTAGGTGACAACCTTGAGTGCGTCGTCGGTCCATCGCACCAACGTTTCCATTAGGCGCGGTGTGTCGAATGGGCTCGCCGTCTGGAAGATGACCCCGAGACTCTTCCCTTCAGCGTCGAACGCTTCGACGTGATTCGTCACCGTCTTGTAGTTGCCACGATGGTGCTCGTCCTTGTCGGAGTACCGAAGCAGCGTGCCGTGGAGTTGCTTGATGTGGTTCTCCGTCAGAGACATGTCTCGCCAGGCCTCGAAGAGCAGCTCCATGGCCTCGGCGTAACCCGCGACCTCCTGTTCATCACGGGAACGGAAAGAGCGAACGTCCAACCCGGACAGCAAGCGATCGACTTCCTGGTCGGACAACTTGGCGCCTTCGATGCGCGTGGAGGATCCAACCGATTCGATGGTGGCGATGCGCCGCATAGCGGCCAGACGGTCTGGCGCCAAGGTGCCGAGCGCTTGCCAGCGGCCTTTGAACTCGTCGATTTCCGCGATGGCGAGTAGCAACTCTGGCGAAATCACAAGAGTTTTAAGAAGGTCACGTGGCGTACCTGCATTCATACCCGAAACATACCCGATTCCGCCTTGTCCTGACCAAAATGGGTACGTTACGGGTATGAATACGGGTGCACACCATTCGGGAATTTCTCGTCGACGTTGTTCCTGGTGCTCAGCTCAAACCCCCACAGAGGTGAGGTGAGAGTCCCCACCAAGAGAGTGGCTACAACGACACGAATGCGGCGTGCTCTGCTCACCCCTCGAGGCTGTGCGAAAAGCGCGCCGCCGACGAGTCAGCGAACATTTCAATCCATCGGGTGCAGACGCTTCAACGCTGCGATGACCTTCGCCCGCGCCGGGTTGCCCGTTGCACCCGCCCGCGCCCGTGTCGTCGTCGAATCTGGCGGAGCATCAAGCTTGGCCACGCTCTTGCGCGAGAGCTCTTTCGCCTTCGCCAAAACCTGCGCTGGCAGCATGCGCTTCGTATTGCGCGAAGTCGCCATCAGTAGCCCCGCTTGAATGCCAACGTGCGCAACAACCCGCCGTTCATCGCCAAGAAGTCGTAGAACTCGCGCTCGGGCAGGTTCATTTTTTTCAACACGCCCTGAACCAAGTCGTCGAGCGGTGCCGCGTCAGCTTTCTTCATTTCCATCGCGATTTTCAGCATCGCCACGCCGTACAACGGGCTCGCGGTGACGCGTGAAGAGACTTCTTCGTTCGGTAAATCGGGGTGGGCCAGCTCAACGACGTTGCTCGACGACTTCCTCGAGGCGTTTGGCATGACATGACGATATGTGACAAGACATGCGACGTCAACCAACTGCGCGTGATCATTCGATCTTTCAGACAAGTCGTAGCCTTTTCACCTGGCACATGGTTGTATGTCCGATTTCGATCTGAAGCCTGAAAATCGGCCTTGGAACACTGTTGGGGGCGAAGGTAGAGCACTGTTTAGAGGCACTTTTTCTTGGACCACCGCTACATCGTCATCGAAGGCCCGATTGGGGTTGGCAAGTCGTCTTTGGCCAACATTCTGTCTGAGCGTTTCTCTGCCCGCCGCGTCATGGAGGTGGTGGAAGAGAACCCATTTCTCTCTGCGTTCTACGAAGACCGCGCCAAGTTCGCGTTTCAGACGCAAATGTTCTTTTTGCTCTCGCGCTTCAAGCAGCAGCAGGCGCTTTTCCAGCAAGACCTCTTCGCCAGCATCACCGTGAGCGACTACTTGTTCGCGAAAGACCGCATCTTCGCGCACCTCACGTTAGACCCCAACGAGCTCGCCCTCTACGAGCGCGTCTTCGAAGAGCTTGGCCCGCGCGTCACCCGGCCCGATTTGGTGGTCTACCTGCAGGCGCGCAACGACGTGCTGCTCAATCGCATTAAGAAACGCGGCCGCGAATTCGAGCGCAAATTCGACCCCGTCTATCTCGAAGACTTGTCGCGGGCGTACGGCGAGTTCTTTTTTCACTACAAAGACACTCCGCTCTTGGTGGTCAACACCTCTGACATCGACTTCGTCAACAACGCGGAAGATTTAGAGAATTTGGTCAAGATTATCGGCGAGACGCACAAGGGCACTCACCACTACCAGCCGATGAGCGTAGCGAAGTAAAGGGCGTTAGACTTTTCGAACCACCTGAACCAAGTCCACGGCGATCGCAAAAGCGACGGCGAAGGAACACGCAGCAAAAGGGGCGGCAGCTTCACCCGCAGCAACCATAGGAGGTGAACCGTGAAGGACAAGGTCACCATCCACACGTTGAAGAAGTTGAAGGCGGCAGGTCAGAAGATCTGCATGGTCACGGCGTACGACGCGACGTTTGCGCGCTTGCTCGATGAAGCGGGCGCCGACGTTCTGCTCGTCGGAGATTCGGTCGGCATGGTGGTACAGGGCAATGACTCGACGTTGCCTGTCACCATGGAGCAAATGATTTACCATTGCCGCGCAGTCACCCGGGGCGCCAAGCGCGCGCACGTGGTGGGCGACATGCCGTTCATGAGCTACCAAGGCTCGGTTGACGACGCGGTTCGCAACGCCGGGCGTCTGGTGGCAGAAGGCGGCGTGGGCGCGGTGAAGCTCGAAGGCGGCGCTGAATTTGCTGAAGCGGTCAGCCGCATTGCGCGCGCGTCGATTCCCGTGATGGGGCACATCGGCCTCACTCCGCAGTCGGTGCACAAAATGGGTGGCTACGTGGTGCAGGGCCGCGATGAAGAAACCGCGCGCAAGTTGGCTGACGACGCGCTGGCGTTGGAAGAAGCCGGAGCGTACGCGGTGGTGCTCGAAGGCGTGCCGCTCGAGCTCGCCAAGCAAATCACCGCGCGGTTGCACATTCCCACCATTGGCATTGGCGCTGGCAAACACTGCGACGGGCAAGTGCTGGTCTGCTACGACTTGCTGGGTTTGAACCCTGACTTCAAACCCAAGTTCGTCAAACGCTATGCCGACCTGCACGGCGCGGTGACTGGAGCCGCGGCCACTTTCTTTCAAGAAGTGCGCGCGCAGAGTTTTCCCGATGAAGACCACTCGTTCCGCTCAACCAGCATTCGGTTGATTGCTTCGAACCCCGAGTTGGGTTCGACCGAGCGCGAAGAGAAGAGCGGTGTCTACGGAGTGCCGGTTTAACTGCGGCTGACATGATTCGCGTTTTCAAAATGCCGCTCGAAGTGGCGGCCTTTGCTGACAGCGTGCGGCGCCAGGGCAAGCGCTTGGCGCTGGTGCCGACGATGGGCTTTTTGCACGACGGCCACGTGTCGCTGATGCGTGAAGGCGCTTCGCGCGCCGACATGGTGGCCGCGTCAATCTTCGTCAACCCGACGCAGTTCGGGCCCAACGAAGACTTGTCGCGTTACCCCCGCGACATGGCGGGCGACTTGGCGAAGTGCGAGCGCGCTGGCGTGTCGGTGGTCTATGCGCCCGAGCCTGCCGCGGTTTATCCACCCGGTTACCAGACGTATGTCGACGTCACCAACGCGAGCCAAGGTTTGTGCGGCGCCAAACGGCCCGGGCATTTTCGCGGCGTGGCCACGGTGGTGACCAAGCTGCTCGCGCTCTTTCGCCCGCACGTGGCGCTGTTTGGCGAGAAAGATTTTCAGCAGCTCAAGGTGATTGAAGCGTTGAACCGTGACCTCGACTTGGGCTGCGACATTGTGGGCATGCCAATTGTGCGCGAGGCCGACGGTTTGGCAATGAGCTCGCGCAACGCGTACCTGTCTGCCGATGAGCGCAAGCGGGCGCTGGCTTTGTCGCGGGGGCTGCTCGCGGCGCAGGCGTTGGTTCGCGGGGGAGAAAGCGAAGTCGAGCCTCTGCTGGCGGTGATTCGGCGCGAGTTACAAGCGAGCGACGTGCGCGAAGACTACGTAGAGATTGTCGATGCCCACACCCTGCGGCCGATTTCGCGCATCGAGCCAGGGGTGCCTTCTCGTGCATTGGTGGCCGGTTTTGTCGGCACCACGCGACTCGTCGACAACATGTCGGTATAAGCCGCGTCTGATTCATGGCTTCGCACAAACCCGCCGCCGGCGAACAGATGATCTGCGAGAACCGCCGGGCACGGCACGACTACGCCATCGACGAGACGGTCGAAGCGGGGCTCGAATTGCTGGGCAGCGAAGTCAAGGCGCTGCGCGCGGGTGAAGCGCACTTGAACGATTCGTACGCGATGCCGAAGAAGACCGAGATGTACCTGCACAATGCCCATTTCGGCGCATACAAACCTTCGAGTTTCTTTGCCCATGAACCGACCCGGCCGCGGCGCTTGCTTTTGCACCGCAATGAAATCGATAAATGGGCTGCCAAGGTGAGAGAGCGCGGTTATTCCATTATTCCGTTAATGCTCTACTTTAAGAACGGGCGGGCCAAGGTAAAGTTGGGGCTCGGTCGGGGGAAAACGCACCAAGACAGACGGCACGACATCAAGGAGCGCGAAACGAAACGCGAGATGGACAGGGCGGTTCGTCGACGGTGATGGAAAAAGAAATGCCAGACAAAAAAGACCGGCTGCTCCATGCGCTCGGTCAAGGCATGACGATGATTCATGTCGATGCCCGGCGCCCTGGCGTGCTGGTGCCCGAGTATTTGAAGAACGAAGCGCATTTGCTGTTGAACTTGTCGTACCGGTTCGCGCCTCCTGATTTGGCAGTGGGCGAGTGGGGGGTGCGTTCGACGCTGACGTTCGGCGGCAAGCGTTTCACCGTGGCCGTGCCTTGGTCAGCGCTGTACGCCATTAGCAGCCACGCGACGAAAGAGTTTTGGATGTTCCCCGAGGACATGCCGAAAGAATTGCTCGAGGGCATTCCGCCTCCGCAGGGAGAAATGACACCGCCCGCGCCAATTCCTTCGCGTTCGTTCTTGCGTGAAGTGGTGAGCGAAGAGGCGCCTTTGATGCCGCGTAAAGCGGTGCAAGACGAAGCGGCCTCGCCTCCCAGCCGCGGGCATTTACGGTTGGTGAAGTAGGTCGCTTTTCGGGCATGGCTTAGGGCGCAGTGCCCGCTTCGACAGCCTTCAGCGTGACGCGTACCTTCGTGTCTTGTCGGCCGACGAAAGAACCCGCTGCGCGCTGGTAGCCTGGCAACGACAACTCGAATTTCACGTTGCCGCTATACGCGTTGTCGGTGGCCCACGGTGTCGTGCCCACGGAGCGGCCCGCGATAATCACTGACGCGCCAGAAGGCTGGCTGTCGATTATCACCACGCCGGGGGGGGGTTCAGCTGGAGCGTTTGCTGTCACGCCGTCGCCTTTCGCCGAATGAGGGGCCAAAGACTTTTCCGTTCGGCCCATCACCACCAAACTCACCAACCCCACAGTTCCCGCGGCCAACAGCCCTAACACCCATCGCATCGGCCAAGGGTTCTTCGGAATGCCCACGTCGCGGTACGGCGCGGGCTCGGCGTGCGGCAAAGGCCCCCGCTGCGGCTTCAGCTCGAGCGGTTCTTCTTTCGGCAACTCATCGGGCGCTGGCTCCCAAGGCGCTTCTCGCAAGGGACCCGTCAGCTTGCCGTCGACCGTCAGCTCGGGACCGTCGATTTTCGTCGGCTGCTCGTCTTGCTGAGGCGTCTCGGACTCGTCGTTCATGGCGCGGGGGCTGACAGCTCGCGGAGGTAGGTCCAATGGTAAATGCCAATGCGGTGCGCGTCGCCAAAGGTGAAGCACAGCGCGTAGTTACCCACTGGCGCCACTTCGATGATTTTCATCTGTGAATCGATGCTGGAAGGGTCGAAGGTGCGGCGGCCGCTCCATTCTTCAACGCACTCGGCGCATGGGCATTGGCCCCGCAGTTTCTGCCCGGTGATGCGTGTTACCGCCCCGTCGTTCCACGTGAGAACGAGGGTCTTTTGGTCTTCGGCCACTTTGACTTCGGTGGCTACCGGCGCCCGCTTGGCGGGTTTCAAATGGTCCCAGAACGTCATGTCGCGCTCCACCTTACCAGTGAAAAATGGCATAGGGTGCCCCGCGATGACCTCACCCAAACCATCACATTTCATTCAAGACATCGTCGACGAGGACCTGAAGACTCAGCGTTGGCAGGGCCGCGTGCATACCCGGTTTCCCCCTGAGCCCAACGGCTATTTGCACATTGGTCACTCGAAGAGCATTTGTCTGAATTTCGGCCTCGCCCGCGCCAATGGTGGTCTCTTCAACTTGCGCTTCGATGACACCAACCCGGCGAAAGAAGACCAAGAATACGTCGACAGCATCATCGCTGACGTGAAGTGGTTGGGAGGCGATTTCGGCGACCGCCTGTTCTTCGCCAGCGACTACTTCGAACAGATGTACGCCTTCGCTGTGCAGTTGGTGAAGAAGGGCAAGGCCTATGTCTGCGACCTCAACGCTGAACAAATGCGTGAACACCGCGGCACTTTCGAAAAGCCGGGCATCGACAGCCCGTTTCGCAACCGCACCGTGGAAGAAAATTTAGACTTGCTCGGCCGCATGCGGGCCGGCGAGTTCGCCGACGGCGCCAAGACGCTGCGGGCGAAAATCGACATGGCGTCGGGCAACATCAACCTGCGCGACCCGGTGATGTACCGCATTATTCGTGCGCACCACCACCGCACGGGCGACAAGTGGTGCATCTACCCTTCGTATGACTGGGCGCATGGGCTGGAAGATTCGCTGGAAAAAATTACGCATTCCATCTGCACGTTGGAGTTCGAAAACCACCGCCCGCTCTACGACTGGTTCTTGAATGAGCTCGGCGTCTATCACCCACAGCAGATCGAGTTCGCCAGGCTCAACCTGAATTACACGGTGATGAGCAAGCGCAAGCTGCTCGCGCTGGTGAACGAGAAGCACGTGCGTGGGTGGGACGACCCCCGCATGCCCACTATTTCGGCGTTGCGCCGCCGCGGCTGTACGCCTGAAGCGTTGTGGAAGTTCAACGAAGAGGTGGGCGTCACGCGTATCAACAGCGTGATTGACGTGGGCCGCCTCGAAAATGCAATGCGTGACGACTTGGGTAAACGGGCGCCTCGGCGCATGGCGGTGCTCAAGCCGCTCAAAGTGGTGCTCGAGAATTACCCGGAAGGGCAAGTGGAGGAATTCGAGGCGTCGAACCACCCCGAAGACGCGTCAATGGGTACGCGCAAAGTGCAGTTTTCGCGCGAGCTGTACATTGACGCCGATGACTTCATGGTGGACCCTCCGAAGAAGTTTTTTCGTCTCGGCCCGGGCCGCGAAGTGCGCTTGAAGGTCGCGGGTTATTTCATCACCTGTAAAGACGTGGTGAAGAACGCGGCGGGCGAAGTGGTGGAACTTATCTGCACGGTGGACTTGGCGACCAAAGGTGGCGAAGCGCCCGATGGCCGCAAAGTGAAGGGCACCATTCACTGGGTCTCGGCCCCGCACGCGGTCAACGCTGAAGTGCGGCTCTTTGACCGGCTCTTCGTGGCAGAAAACCCCGACGCTGAAGGTAAAGACTATAAAGAACTGCTCAACCCTCATTCTTTGGTGGTACTGGCAGACGCGAAGTTGGAACCGGCGCTGGCCCATGCGAAAATTTCAGAGGGCGTGCAGTTCGAGCGGGTAGGGTACTTCTGTGCTGACCTTGATTCGAAACCTGGCGCGCTGGTGTTCAACCGCACGGTGACGCTGAAAGACAGCTGGGCGAAAGTAGCGGCCAAGAGCGAGTAGACATTTATGGTGGCACCACATCAGTTGCGTACTGAGCGCCTGCTTTTACGGCAATGGCGACCTGAAGACCGCGCGCCGTTTGCAGCGCTGAATGCTGACAAAAGAGTACGAGAGCATTTTCCCAGTTTGCTTTCGAACGACAAGAGTGACGAGTTGGCTGGCAAGCTCGAGCGTGAAATCGCAGAACGCGGTTACGGGTTCTGGGCCGTCGAGGTGCCCGGGGTGACGCCGTTTGCCGGCTTCGTGGGCCTGTCGATGCCTGATTTCAAAGCGCACTTCACTCCGAGTGTCGAAATAGGTTGGCGCTTGGCGTGGGACCATTGGGGGCAGGGCTATGCCACCGAGGCGGCCCGCGCGGCGGTAGCGTTCGCTTTCGGCAAGCTGCAGCTGCCCGAGCTGGTGAGTTACACCGTGCCCGCCAACGTACGTTCGCGCTGGGTGATGGAAAAGCTCGGCTTCACCCGCCGCGCAGAAGAAGACTTTGATCACCCCGCGCTGGGAGAAGGCCACCCGATGCGCCGGCACGTGCTTTACCGCCTGTCGCGAGAGCAGTGGGCGCCGGCTTAAAGGGTTTTAAAGCCTCCGATGCGTCAGCGCCGGCAACTTCGTACGTACCTGCTCGGTCAGCGCTGAATCAATCGGCGCCAGCGCGAAACCTTCGCCATCAGACGCTTGCGAAAGAACCGTGCCCCAGGGGTCGACGATCATCGCGTGCCCGTAAGTCATGCGCCCCGCCGCGTGTGTGCCCCATTGCGCTGGCGCGATGACATGGCACTGGTTCTCAATTGCCCGCGCTCTGAGCAGCACGTCCCAGTGGTCTTTTCCCGTCATCAACGTGAATGCGGAAGGCACGGTGAGCACCGTGGCTCCCTGCGCCGAGAGCTGGCGGTACAACTCGGGAAAGCGCAAGTCGTAACAAATGCTCAAGGCCAACTTGCCCAGCGGTGTGTCGGCCAGCGCCAGTTGTTCTCCTGCGTGTACCTGCGCCGATTCGCGGTAGGTCTGCCCGTCGCCCAGCGCCACGTCGAACAAGTGAATTTTGCGATACACCGCAAGCCGCGCGCCGTCGGGCCCGAAGAGCACGCTGGTGTTGAAGAGCTTGCCTTCGGGAGCGCCGCGTTCGAGCACCGACCCCGCCAGCAAATACACGCTGCATTCTTTCGCCAGCGCCGCCATCGCGGTCAGGGTGGGGCCGAAAAGATCTTCGGCCGCGCTCTGCCGTTCGGCTTCGGGGCCCACCCAACTGAAGTTTTCGGGCAGGCCCACCAGTTGCGCGCCAGCCACTCGGGCGGCCCGCACCCAACGGACAGCCACCTCGAGATTTCGCGGCTTTTCAGCGCCCGAGGTCATTTGCACCGCGGCTGCGAAAGGCGTCATACCGGCCGCATGTTTACACCGCAGATGACTTTGTAGTAGGGCCCTGTCCTACATTTTTCGTTTTAAAGAAAAGTGGGCCGGCAAGGCCCATTTTTTTTGGGTGCATCATGGCTGAACCCTCTGGCCGACAGAGCATCGAACAGAAGACGCGCGACGTCGCTGGCCCGATTGTGGCCGGTGAAGGCATGGAATTGCTCGACGTCGAGTACGTGCGTGAGCGCGAAGGTTGGGTGCTGCGCTTGTTCATCGACAAAGCGGGTGGAGTGGGCCTCGAAGACTGCCAACAAGCTTCACGGGCGGTGGAAACCGCGCTCGACGTCGAAGACATTATTCCCCAGGAATATTCGCTTGAAGTGTCGAGCCCTGGGTTGAACAGACCGCTCACCAAGCCGGAGCACTTCAAGAAGGTCGAAGGTCAAACCATCAAGGTGAAGACGTATGGGCCGCTGTTTGAGCCGCCGCGTAAAAATTTCACCGGCAAGCTGATCGGCGTTTCTGAAGACGGAGTGGCGGTCGACGTCAGCGGCGCGGGCCGCTTCGACATTTCGTTCAAAGACATTGCCAAGGCCAATTTGGAGTTCGATTTCGATTCACGTTGAAGCGCGTATCAGCGGGGACTCACGCTTTCGACGGTTCTCATCGCCGTAAAACATACAGGCGCTCCCGACTGGCGCCGTGGACGTAACAAGAGAAGGAAGACACATGCTCGCCACCAATTCTCCTCGCTTGGACGACGTGCTCACCCAGGTCGCCAAGGACAAAGGCATCGACAAATCGGTTCTCGTCGCCAGCCTCGAAGAAGCGATGAAGACGGCTGCCAAGAAGCACTTTGGCCAAGACCGGGCACTCGAAGCGAAGTTCGACCCTGAAAAGGGCGTCGTCGAAATTTTTCAGGCGATTACCGTGGTTGAGCAAGTGTCTGACCCCATCAACGCCGTCAACCAGCTCACCACTGAGCAGGCGGGCGCCAAGGGCATGGAAGTCGCTCCCGGCGACGAATTGGTGTTTCAGATTTTTTACCGCGACGAAGACGCCGCCGAAGCCAAAGCACAAGACGAGCAGTACGGCGACATTTTGGGCTTAAAGACGTTTCGCCGTGGTTTCGGCCGCATTGCCGCGCAGACCGCGCGCCAGGTGTTGATGCAACGCACCCGCGATGTCGAGCGCGAGAACGTTTTCAATGAGTACAAAGACCGCAAGAACGAAATTGTCACCGGCATCGCCCGCCGCATGGAGCGCCGGAACATCATCGTCGACTTGGGCCGCGCCGAAGCGGTGTTGCCCGAGCGTGAGCAGGTGCCGCGTGAAATTTACCGCCCCGGCGACCGGGTGCAGGCATTCGTGATTGACGTGTTGCGCGAGGCCAAAGGCCCCCAAATTATTTTGTCGCGCTCGTCGGTGAACTTGCTCACCAAGCTCTTTGAAATGGAAGTGCCTGAAATCGCCGAAGGCATCGTGGTGATTGAAGCCGCCGCCCGTGAGCCCGGCCGCCGTGCGAAAATCGCGGTCAGCTCGCGCGATGGCGACGTCGACCCGGTGGGCGCGTGCGTGGGCATGAAGGGCAGCCGCGTGCAGGCAGTGGTGCAAGAGCTGCGCGGCGAGAAAATCGACATTGTTCCTTGGGACGAAGACCCCGCGCGCTTTGTCTGCTCTGCGCTGGCGCCCGCTGAAGTGGCGCGGGTGATTATCGACGAGGCCAACCACGCGATGGAAATTGTCGTGCCTGATGATCAGCTTTCGCTCGCTATCGGCCGCTTTGGTCAAAACGTGCGTTTGGCAGCCCAGCTCACCGGCTGGAAGCTCGACATCAACAGCGAAACCGAGGTGAAAGAACGCCGCGAGTTTGCCAACAAGTCGCTCTCGGCGTTGCCGGGCGTCAACGAAATGTTGATTGAAACGCTCTATGCCCACGGCTTGCGTGAAGCGCGTGACATCGCCGAGGCTTCGGCTGAATTGCTCGCTCAGATTCCCGGCATTGACGTGGCCCGCATTCCCGCGATGCAAGAAGCAGCGCTCAAGCAGCAATCGGTCGACGATGACCTGAAGGCGCACAACGAGCAGGTGAAAGAACAAGCCCGCTTGGTCGAGGCCAGCCGTCACCCCGACGATTTGAGCCAAGATGAGCGCCTGGCCCGGGTGCGTGGTATCGGCGACAAGACCATTGAGCAGCTCAAGGCGGCCGGTTACGCCACGGTAGAAGACATCGCCAAGGAGACTGACTTGGGCAAACTCGGCAATGTACCGGGCGTGGGTATCAAGAAGGCGCGTCAGGTAAAGGCTGCGGCTGAGCACTACCTGCTCGACGAGGCCAAGCGGCGTACCGAGCTCGACGCCCAACGCGCGGCAAACCAAGCCGCGGCGGGCCCGGCTGCAGCTGCGGGTCAACCCACCGTCTAACCGTTAATGAGGGTTCATTGCCGACATGAAGCAACCGCACTCCCCATCGAAAGCTCCCCAGCGCACGTGTCTGGGGTGTGGGCAAAAACGGCCCAAGCGCAGCCTGATACGGCTGTGCCTGGGCTCGGGAGGCGTGTTGGCATTTGACGCGGAGCAGGTGGCGCCAGGCCGAGGGGGTTATGTCTGCGGCGAGGGCTGCCTCGAAGCAGCGTCGAGGCGAAAGGCGTGGGTTCGCTCGTTCAAGGGAAAAGCGGTAGCACCCCCTAAGGGTGCGTAAACTGGCAGTGGCTTCTGCCACGTTTCTGAAGTACGGGGTGTCGTTATGTCGAAGAAGCGCGTTCACGAGATTGCCAAAGAGCTGAAGGGCCACGGCATCGAATTGGACAACAAAGAAGTCGTTAATGAGCTGGTTTCACTTGGTTATGACGTGAAGAGCCATTCAAGCTCTTTAGAAGATGACCAGGCGGTGGCCGCGGTGCAGAAAATCGTCGATCGCCGCAAGCCGAAGGCCGCGCCTGCTCCCGTCGCCGCCAAGGGCTTCATGGTGCGCCGAAAGGTCGGCGATGTCGTCGCCGCACCGCCGCCTACCAAGGCCCCACCGGCTCCCCCATTGCCCGTCGAAGAGCCACCGGCTCCGCCGCAGGTGGCCGAAGCGCCGCCGACGTTCGATGCCAGTCCCGCTCCTGTTGCCGAGGTGGCAGTGCCTGCGCCGCATTCGAGCGTGCCCGCGGCTGTCGTTGCCCCTCGGGTGAGCGCTCCCGTAGCGGCACCTGCGGCAGCTGCAGTGGCTGCTGCCGTGCCCGCGCTGGTGCGTCAGGCTCCTGTCGCTCCGGTGACGCCGGGGGTGGCCGTGGCTACGCCGATTGCCGCCCGTGCTTCGTCGCCGCGGCCTTCGGTGCCGCGTGCTTCGGCGCCCAAGGTGATGGGTCGCCCCACGGCGCCGACTGCGCCGGTGGCTGAAGTGCTGCGCCGCCCGACCGCGACGCAAGCCGTTTTGATTAGCCGCCCGTTGATTCAGGTGAAACGGGTGACGCCGTCGTCTTCGGCGCACAAGTCGTTCCCGATGGCGCCGGGCAAGAAGGCGATCGGCGAAGTGCGCGAGTTCAAGGTGGTGCCTGACCACCTGGGCCGCGGCAAAGAGTTGGTCGACGTTTCAAAGGGCAAAGACAAGCGCGACGGCAAGAAGACCGGTCGCACGCCTGAAAAAGAAGGCACCTACTCGCAGCAAGACATCAAAGAATTGGTGTTTGGCCGCCAGGCGATTCCCATTCGGGGCAAGAAACGCAAGCCCACCAAGAAGGGTCTGAAGACCCAAATCACCACAATGGCCGAAGAGAAGAAGGTCATCAAGCTGCAAGAGGGCATTACCGTCACCGACCTGGCGCAGCGTATGGGCGTGAAGACGGCAGAGATCATCAAGAAGTTGATGACTGGCGGCAAGATGGTGACCGCCAATCAGATGATCGACATCGACACCGCCGGCATCACCGCCAGCGACTACGGCTGGAAGGTCGAGAAGGTCGGCTTTGAAGTTGAAGACTTCTTGCCCGAGGTGGAAGACAAGCCCGAAGACCTGAAGCCGCGGCCTCCCGTGGTGACGGTGATGGGTCACGTCGACCACGGCAAGACGTCATTGCTCGACGCGATTCGCGCAGCCAACGTGGCGGCGGGTGAAGCAGGCGGTATCACCCAGCACATCGGCGCCTACACGGTGAGTACTGAAAGGGGTGACATCACCTTTCTCGATACGCCGGGCCACGAAGCGTTCTCGTCGATGCGTTCGCGCGGTGCCAACTTGACCGACATCGTGGTGTTGGTGGTGGCGGCCGACGACGGCGTGATGCCGCAGACCAAAGAAGCCATCAAGCACGCCAAAGCGGCAGAAGTGCCCATCGTGGTGGCCATCAACAAGATGGACACGGCAGGCGCCAACCCTGACCGGGTGAAGAAAGACCTGGCCGACTTGGAATTGCTCGCTGAAGACTGGGGTGGCGAAACGATTATGGTGCCGGTGTCGGCGAAGACCAAAATGGGCTTGCCGCTCTTGCTCGAGAACATTTCGTTGCAAGCCGAAGTGCTCGAGCTCGCCACCAACGCCAGCAAGCCGGCGGTAGGCACGGTTATCGAAGCCAAGCTCGAAAAGGGCCGGGGCCCGGTGGCCACCGTGTTGGTGCAAGAAGGCACGCTCAAGAAAGGTGACGCGATCGTCACGGGTGTCGAATACGGGCGCGTACGCATGATGATCAACGACCGCGGTGAGCCTGTCGAATCGTTATTGCCCGGCTATTCGGCCGAGGTGATTGGCCTGTCAGGCGTGCCGACTTCGGGTGACACCATCAACGTGGTGGCCGACGAGAAAGCGGCGAAAGAAATTGCCAACCACCGGGTGCTCAAAGAGCGCCAAGCCGATGCGGGCAAGACCGCGCGCGATTCACTCGACGCGCTGCTCGGCCGCATGAAGCAGGGCGACACCAAAGACCTGAAGGTGGTGCTCAAGGCCGACGTGGCGGGTTCATTGGAAGCCGTGGCCCAAGCGATGGAAAAGCTGTCGAGCCCCAAGGTCAAGTTGACCATCGTGCACAAAGGCGTGGGCATGATGACCGAAACCGACATGAATACCGCGGGCGCCTTGAAGGCCGTGGTGATTGGCTTCAACAGCAAGCCCGAGTCGGGTGCCGAAGCCGCGGCCAAAGTGGCCGAGGTGAAGTGGGAAACCTACGGCATCATCTACGAGCTGCTCGACGGCGTGAAGGTGATGATGGAAGACCTGCTCGAGCCGATTCGCACCGAGAAGAAGCTGGGTCGCGCCGAAGTGCGCAGCCTCTTCAACGTGCCCAAGCTCGGCACCATCGCCGGTTCGGCGGTCATCGAAGGCACCATCAAACGCACCGCGTTCTTGCGGTTGTGGCGAGAGAACAAACAAATTCACAGCGGCAAGGTGGCTTCGCTCAAGCGTTTCAAAGACGACGTGCGCGAGGTGGCGCAGGGCTTCGAGTGCGGTATCGGCATCGAGGGGTACAGCGACGTCAAGCCCGGCGACATCATTGAAGCGTTCGAAATCGAAGAGACGCGGCAGAGCTTGGCCTAGAGCGGTAAGCCTTCAGGGCCAAGGAGTGAGGTCAGCAAAGTGTTCGTCTGCGTCGCGCGTGTGTCGCTCGAAACACCGTCTAATGGCTCGCTGAAAGCGAAGCGGCAGATTGTTCGCCGCATCACCGAGAGGGCCAAGGCGCGCTTCAACGTGTCAGTCGTCGAAATCGACGAGAGCGAGCACCAGAACCGCGCCACGCTGGCGATGGCGGTGGTCGGCAACGAGCGCGCCCATGTCAACGAGCAGATGGACAAGATTTTTCAGCTCATCGAAGACATGTACGTGGCGCCGGTCATCTCTCGAGAGATGGAGATCATCACCTTGGGCGACACGCTCTTTGGCGATGTCGACCGCGAGGGCGTGCAGAGCCTCACCATTCCCAAAGGAGAGCGCTCGCTCGCCGAAGCAGAAGGCATGGGCAGCTGGGAGCAGCGTAACGCCCCGCCGCCGTCGCCCGTGGCCGAAAAACAGACCAAAGGTGCCAAGCTGTCGTTGGAAGACGCGCGGGCCAAAGCGAGCTCGCTGCGCAAACGCCGCGAGTGGGAAAAGGAAAAAGGTTCATGAGTACCAGCACCCGGGTGGAGCGCGTTGGCCAAGAAATACAGGCCGCAGTGGCCGACATTTTCGCCCGGGGCATGCTGCGAGACCCGCGGGTGGGGTTCATCACCATCACCGGCGTGAAGGTGTCACCCGACTTGCGCGTGGCCAAGGTTTTTTATTCGAGCTTGGGCACTGACGAGCAGCGGGCCGAGACGCAGGCAGGGCTCGAAGCCGCCAAGGGCTTCGTGCGGCGTGAAGTGACGAGCCGGTTGAAGCTGCGGGTGTCTCCCGAAATTTACTTCGCGTTCGACGGTTCGCTTCAAGAAGGCGACAAAATCGAGCGGCTGTTGAAGAAGGTGAAAGCGAAAGAAGGCTGGTAGCAGTTCTCTTGGTGACGAAGGCGCCCCGATGGACGGTTTGAACGGCGTGGTGGTGATTGACAAGCCGAAGGGGCCCACTTCTTTCGACGTGGTGCACAAAGTGCGGCGGGCGCTGGCCCTGAGCAAAGTGGGCCACACCGGCACGTTAGACCCCATGGCCACCGGCGTGTTGCCGCTGTGCTTGGGTGAAGCAACCAAGGTCGCGGGCTACATCATCGAAGCCGACAAGGGTTACCAGGCCACGGTACGCTTTGGGGCCACCACCGACACCTACGACGCTGAAGGGCAGGTGGTGAGCACCGCGCTGGTGCCCAAGCTGACGCGAGAGTTGCTCGAGAGTGCGCTGCAGCCGTTTCGAGGCACCTTCTCGCAAAAGCCGCCGATGTACTCGGCCATCAAAGTGAACGGCAAGAAGCTCTATGAATTGGCGCGCGCGGGAAAGCACGTCGAAGTCGAGCCGCGCACGGTGACTGTCTATTCGCTGACCTTGAACGATTTCTCGGCCACCGAGGCGCAGCTTTCATTGCGCTGCTCGAAAGGTTTTTTCGTGCGCTCGTTGGCGTTTGACTTGGGCCAGGCGCTGGGTTGCGGTGCGCACCTCACGGCGCTGCGGCGAACCGAGTCGGGGCCGTTCACTTTGGCGCAGGCGCTGCCTTTGCAGACGCTGCTCGAGCGCCCGGCGTTGGCACTGTCGAAGCAGGTGAGCCTCAATGACGCCTTGAGCGCGGTACCCACGCTCGAAGTGTCGGGGGTCGAAGCCGACAAGGTGCGCCATGGTGTGCGCGTCGAAGTGCTCAAGCCGACTGGGCTTTACCGTGTGGTCGACAAGGGCGGAGAGCTGTTGGCGATTGCCGAAGTAGTCGAGGGCAGACTCAAGTATCGTCGCGTGCTGGCGAAAGCATGAACGTGACCGTTCTGATACCCCGTGCGTTGCAGCCGGCCTGCGAGGGCAGGTCGAAGATCGAGCTGGGCGTGCCTCCCGCTTCGGGGCTGGGTGACGTGGTGCTCACCTTAATGACGTTGTACCCTGGGTTGCGCGCTTACGTGGCCAATGAGAAACGGCCGCTCAAGCAGCATTTCGGGGTGGCGCAGGTGGGGCGTAAGGTCTTGTTGTTCACAGCGTCAGTCGGCAGCTCGAGGGCCGACCGGGCTTAAGAAGCGAGGGGTACTCGCGATGGCAGATCCCACGCAGACAGACCCTTCGGGCGAGTACAGCTCCCTCGAAAACCCCACCGGGCAAAACCCACTGCCTGGGCCTTCGGCTCCTTCGGCGTGGAAGACGCTGGGGTTACGCCTCACCGCCACCAGCGAGTGGATGCGCGGCGGCCCCTATGTGATTTTGCTGTTGAGCGTGTCAGTGGGCGCGGCGTTCCTCGCGTCGCCCGGTCTCTACAGCCAGAAAATTCCCGAATTGCGACGTGAAGACATTGGCAAGCCGTTTCGCGCCTCATCGCAGTTGGGCTTGAAGGCGGGCCGCGACTACGAAGTGCTCGACGAAGCAAAGACGCTCGCGCGGCGTGAAGAGGCCCGTTCCAAAGTGCGCCCGGTGTTCGACTACGACACCTCGGTGCAGCCGAACATTACGCGTTCGATTCAAGATGCCTTTGGCGACATGCAGGCGGTGGTGGCGAAGTGGGACGAAGAGCACAAGGCCATCGCAAAGAAGACGGCAGAAGAAGCCGCGGCGCCTACCGCTGCGCGCAAGAAAGCCACCGAAGGTGAAACCGCCGACCTGATAGGGCTGTTGCGTGAAGCGCGGCCGCAATTCGAGCAGCACGCGGCGCTGGCTGACGACGACGATTTTGAAGCGCTGGCCCAGGCCCGGTTTTCTCGCGAGACCGAACGGGCGGTGCTCTCACTGATTGAAGTGGCGTACCGCGCCAAGCTGGTGACGTCGCGTGAAGAGCTGTCACGCGTCGACGCGGCGGGCATTACCGTGCGTATTTTGGGCGGCACCAGCGAGCACGAGATGACCACCACTGCGCCGGCGGTGCTCGACTTGCACGAAGCCGCGCGCGAGTTAGACCGTTTCGCTTCAGGCCCCGACAGCTTCTTGCCCGACGCGCCGCAAGTACTGCGCCGCGCCTTGTTGCGCATTGCCAAGCGGCAAATTCGCAGCAATTTGAGCGTCAACATCGCCGAGACTGAAGGCCGACGCCGGGCCGCGTACGACATGGTGAAGCCGGTGGTGGTCACCATCAAGAAGGGTGAAAAAGTGCTCGGCGACGGAGAGCTGGTAACCGAGCTGCACTTGGTGAAGGTCGAGGGCATGAGAGCCCAGACCGACGAGCTCGACGTGCTGCAGCTGCAAGTCGGTGGAGCAGGCTTGGTGGCAATTGTGATCAGCGCGTTGTTCGCTTTTCACCGCGCCGCGTTTCGCCGCTTCAACCCCACGCGCAAAGACGCGCTCTTCATGGGGCTGCTGTTGCTGTTTGGGTTGAGCGCGATGCACTTGTGGGGCACCATCGCCGACGCGATTCACGACCGCTATGTGAAGTTGCCGGTCGACGTGCTGCACTATGCGTTCCCGGTGGCGTTCGGCGCGATGCTGGTGCGCTTCGTATTGTACGAAGAAGTGGCGCTCTTCTTCGCGCTGGTGTTCTCGTTTTTGAGCGGGTTGTTGTGGGGCAACTCGTTGAGCTTCGGCGTCTTCACATTGATTACTTCGCTGGTCGCCGCAGACCGAATTACCCGCGCCAAAGACCGGGCCGGCATTTTTCGCGCGGGCGTGGTGACCGGTTTCGTCGGGGCGGCGTTGGTGCTCTTCTTGGCCTTGGCAGAAGGCAAGGGCTTTTCGGTCGACGGCTTCATGGGCGCGGCCTTGGCCTTGTTGTCAGGCGCATTCATTGTGCCCATGGTGGTCATGGCGCTCACGCCGTTGTCAGAAGCGGCGTTTGGTTATGCGTCAGACATCAAGCTGCTCGAGCTCGCCAACTTGAATCACCCGGCGTTGAAAGAGCTGATTGTGAAAGCGCCGGGCACGTATCACCACAGCATCGTGATGGGCAGCTTGGTCGAAGCGGCGGCCGAAGCGATTGGCGCCAACCCGTTGCTCGCGCGCTCGTGCGCGTACTACCACGACATCGGCAAGGGCCGTAACGCGCTCTACTTCGGTGAGAACCAGAAGGGCGAAAACCGCCATGACGAGCTCGCTCCAGCGATGAGCGCGGTGATTATCAAGCGCCACGTCACTGAAGGTTTAGAAATGGCGCGCGAGTACAAGTTGCCGCGCCGGGTGGCCGACGCGATACCCCAGCACCACGGCACGCGTTTGGTGGGTTACTTCTTTCACAAGGCGAAGAAAGAACAGGAAACGAAAGAAAACCCCCAGCCGGTCGATGAAGCCATTTACCGCTACCCGGGGCCGAAGCCGCAGTTTCGCGAAGCGGCGTTGGTGATGATTGCCGACGCGGTTGAAGCAGCCTCGCGCTCGATGCCCGAGCCCACCACCGCCAACTTGCATGCTTTGGTGCAGAAGCTAATCAACATGGTCTTCAGTGAAGGCCAGCTCGACGAGTGCGATTTGACGTTGAAAGACCTGCACATCATCGGTGAATCGTTCGTGCGCACGCTCGAAGGCATTTACCACGCGCGGCCGGTGTACCCACCGGGAGCGCTGGGCGGCGGCAAAAACGCTGAACCGTTGCGCGCGGTGACGTTCAACAAGCCGTTCGAAGGAAAACGCGTTGGCTCGAGCCCGTAATCACCTCAGCCGCGTTGAAGTGTCTGCCAAGGGGGCAGTGGCCTTGCGCTGGGCGCCCCGCATGAAACGCAAGGCGCGGGCGTTTTTGAAAGTGCTGCGCCAAGAGGGGCGCGAGCTGTCGATTGCGTTGGTAAACGACGCCGAGATTCGCCAGCTGAACCGTGATTTTCGGCGCAAAGACAAAGCGACTGACGTGCTGTCTTTTCCTTCTGGGGAGGGGCCGCTGGGGGGCGCGCAGCTTTTATTGGGAGATGTGATTATCTCGCTCGATACCGCGCGCAGGGTGGCGAAAGAGTTGGGTGTTTCGCTCGAAGACGAGCTCGACAGGTACTTGGCGCACGGCATTCTTCACCTGCTGGGGCATGATCACCACCGGCGGGCTGAACGGTTGAAAATGGCGCGCTGGGAAGAGCGGCTTCTCGGCCGAACGGGGCTCATTCCCCAGCGGTAACATTCGAAATGAAGAGGGGAAGATCAGCGCCTGCCCTATCGCTCGTAGAAGTGAATCTGCTATGAGGCCCGGCGTCTTTGCACCCCGCCTGGAGGCCTTTTGATGAGCGTCGCAGCGACTGGTGATCAGTACCTTTCTGACAAGTACAAATCGCACCCACCGGGTCTGTACATGCTCTTCACCACAGAAATGTGGGAGCGCATGTCGTACTACGGCATGCGTGCGCTGCTCACGCTGTACATGGCGGCGGCGACCATCAACGGTGGCTTCGGTTGGACGCAAAAAGAGACGCTGCAGATCTACGGCATCTACACCGGCCTGGTGTACGTGACGCCATTGCTCGGTGGTTGGGTGGCAGACAAGTTTTGGGGGCAGCGCAAGGCGGTCATTGTTGGTGGCTCGCTGATGATGATTGGTCACTTCTTGATGGCCGTGCCGGGAAAAGTTGCCTTCTTCAGTGCGCTCGGTTTTTTGATTTTGGGCAATGGCTTTTTCAAGCCGAACATCTCGACGATGGTGGGTGGTTTGTACCGTCCGGGAGATGCACGCCGCGACGGAGCATTCACCATCTTTTACATGGGCATCAACTTGGGTGCGCTGTTGGGCGGCCTCATCTGTGGCACCTTGGGTGAAGTGGTTGGTTGGCACTGGGGGTTTGCTTCAGCTGGCGTGGGCATGGGCTTGGGGTTGATAGCCTTCTTGACTCTGCAGAAGCGCCTGCTCGGTGACACCGTGGGCATGGCTCCCAAACCCCGCGTGGTGAAAGACGAAGGCCCGCGGCAGCCGCTCACGAAAGAAGAAATTTCGCGCATTCTGGTGATTCTGATTCTGGCCGTGTTTGTGATGACGTTTTGGGCCGCCTTCGAGCAAGCGGGTGGTTTGCTCAACCTGTACGCGAAGAACAAGGTCGATCGCTCCTTGGGCGGTTGGGAAATGCCGGCCACGCAATTTCAGAATTTGAACCCGTTGTTCATTTTCTTGCTCGGGCCTCTCTTCTCGATGATTTGGACGTACTTGGGGCGCACCGGCAAAGATCCGTCGATTCCCGTGAAGATGGCGATGGGCATTTTGTTCTGTGCCGCGGGCTTCGTGGTGATGCTGGGCGCCGCCAAAATCACCGACGGCGGAGGCAAGGCTGGCATGTGGTGGTTAGTGGCGACATACTTTTTGCACACCGTGGGCGAGCTTTGTCTCTCTCCGGTTGGCCTCTCGATGGTGACCAAGCTGGCGCCGGTGCGTTACGTATCTCTCTTGATGGGAACGTGGTTCCTCATCGGCAATGCGTTCGCCAATTATCTGGCCGGTTACATTGGCGGCTTTGCTGAAGAGCTGGGTGAGTACCAAATCTTTGGTGGTTTGGTGGTGGTGCTCACCGCGTCGGCGGTGTTGCTGCTCGCGCTCTCACCGGTGCTGAAGAAGATGATGCACGGTGCCGACGCCATCAACCATGAGGCGCCGAATAAAAAACCGGCCCTCGGCAACGCCACCGCCGAAGCGGCATAGCGGCGGTCAATTTGAGCGACGTGTGCTCTTAAGCCACAATTGCACTGGGGGCTGAGCCATGAAAAAAGCCGAGCCGTTACCGGTCGACTTGATGGAAGTCTGCATCGCCCTGGAAAGTGGCGATGCTGGGCACCGTTGGTACCTCGACACCGAAAATGGCGAGACGATTCTCGTCACGGGTGAATACAACCCTGAAGAGTACGGCAACCGCTCGGTGGAAGAGGTTGAAAGCAACCCGGAGCGTTACCGCAGAATTCCCGAGATGGACGGCGCCCATGTGCTCGAAGACATGCGCACCTTCGCGGCGACGTGTGCAGACATGAAGCTGAAAGAATCGCTCGAGATGGCGCTGCTCGCTCCGCGCCCCGAGAGGCGGTTTCGTTCGGTCATGGGCTGGTTGCCTGACACGCAGAAGCAGTGGCACGCGTTTCGGCAGACCCGCATTGAGCAGCGTGCCAAGGCGTGGCTGCACGAGCAGGGCATTGCGGCGTAGCCGGTGCCTGATTTTCAAGCTTTCAAAAGTTTGCTCCTACCGACTTGGTGCATCGCAGTGTGACGGGTATTGTGACCTGGAAGCCGATTTCTCGCTTTGGGTTGACAGCGCAGCTGGGCGCGAAGACGGGTGGCTATGTGATGAGTCAGCCGCTGGCCGCGGGGCCGTTTGGCTTCGGTGGCATTTCAGTCGACCTTTGAAGAGGCTTAGAGCAGCGCGTCACGCAAACGCTTGTCAGTGGTGACGAGCTCGAGCGCGTCAATTTTCCGCTTTGCTATCAAGTATGTCGACAAATGAAGCGCATCGAGCGTGCGCAGACCCTTCGAGGGTGCCACTTGCTTGGCCAACTCGCAGACATCGCGGGTGAGCTCCCAAATATGGGTTCTGGCCCACAATGCATTGAGCTGCGTTTCAGCGCTGGTGAGAGATCGTCGTCGCCCTCTGTTTCAAGCAGCATGCGCAGCACAGCCGACGTATCGAGGTAGACGGCACTCATTTAGTCACGCTCTGACCGCAGTTCATCGAGTACACGGCGCGCCGTGCCCGGCTTCAGCCCGAGGCTGCGCGTGTTCCATCTCCAGTTTCGCTTCGGCAACGTTGGAAGTGACAGGTCTCCTGCTTCTGCCAAAACGCTCAACACATCTTCGACCGGAGTGCCAGCCAGCTCGTGTTGGCGAGCGGGCCTTAGCTCGGCCACCACCTCGTCGCGTTCCATCACCAGCACGGTCTCGCCGCCTTTGGCGAGCCGCACATATTCGGAAAGACGTGCCTTGAGCCGTTTAATGCCGACCGCTTTCATTGTGCCCATTGTAACCACTGGTGGTCACTTGGACCAAACTGCTCACCAAACCCCTCACCCCACTTGCTGTCGCACACGCTCGCGGCGCGATTGCTTCAGCATCTGCTTCAAGTACTGCCCGGTGTAGCTGGCTTTTACCTGCGCCACTTCTTCGGGCGTGCCTTGCGCCAAAATCTCGCCCCCGCCGGCGCCGCCTTCGGGGCCCAAGTCGATGACGTGGTCTGCGCTCTTGATGACGTCTAAGTTGTGCTCAATCACCAGCACGCTGTTACCCGCGTCGACCAAGCGGTTGATAACCACCAGCAGTTTGCGAATGTCTTCGAAGTGCAGGCCGGTGGTGGGCTCATCTAAAATGTAAAGCGTGCGCCCGGTGGCCACCTTCGCCAACTCGCGCGAGAGCTTGATGCGCTGCGCTTCTCCGCCCGACAGCGTGGGAGAACTCTGACCCAAACGAATGTACGAAAGGCCCACGTCATCGAGCGTCTTCAGCACGCGCATGATGTCGCGGTGCACTTCGAAGTGCACCATTGCCTCGCGCACCGACATTTCAAGAATCTCGGCCACGTTCTTGCCCTTGTACCGCACGCGCAACGTCGCCTCGTTGAAGCGCTTGCCGCCGCACACTTCGCAGGGCACGTACACGTCAGCCAAGAAGTGCATTTCGACTTTGCGCACGCCGTCGCCTTCGCACGCTTCGCAGCGGCCGCCTTTGACATTGAAGCTGAAGCGGCCCGGGGTATAGCCATACACCCGCGCTTCGGGGGTCTGCGCCAGCACTTCACGCACCGCATCGAAAACTTTGGTGTACGTCGACGGGTTTGAACGCGGGGTGCGACCAATCGGCCGCTGATCAATGTCGATCACCTTGTCTAAAAACTCGATGCCCTTGATCGAATGGTGCGCTCCAGGCACTTCTCGCGAGCCGAACAGCGCCTTGGTGAGAGCGGGGTAGAGAATCTCGTTGATCAACGTCGACTTGCCAGCACCCGACACACCGGTCACCGCCACCAGCACCCCGAGGGGAATCTCGACGCTGACGTTCTTCAAGTTGTTGGCCTTGGCTCCGTTGATGACCAGCCGCCGCTTGTCTCCTTTGCGGCGCGTTTGTGGCACTGCCAATTCTTGCCGGCCCGCAAGGTAGGCGCCGGTGACACTCTTGGGGTTGGCCATCACCTCGGCCGGAGTGCCCGCGGCAATCACTTCGCCTCCCAACTCGCCCGCACCCGGGCCAAAGTCGACCAGCCAGTCGGCTTCTTCCATTGTCTCTTCGTCGTGCTCCACCACCAGCACCGAATTGCCCAAGTCGCGCAGCCGCTTCAGCGTGTTGAGCAGCCGGCCGTTGTCGCGCTGGTGCAAGCCAATCGACGGCTCGTCCAAAATATAAATGACCCCGGTCAATTCAGAGCCCATTTGCGAGGCCAACCGAATGCGCTGGCTTTCTCCCCCCGACAGCGTCGAGGCTGAACGGTCCAACGTCAGGTACGATAACCCCACGTTGTCCAAGAAGCCCAGACGGCTGCGAATTTCTTTCAGCAGCTCAGCGGCAATCTTCGCATCGGTGGTGCCAAGCGGCAGCTTGCTCAAGAACTCCAGTGAATCGCTGATAGTGAAATGCGAGAGCTCAACCAGTGTCTTGCCGTGCACTTTCACCGCCCGAGATTCGGGGCGCAGGCGCTCACCGCCGCAGGTGGGGCAGGGCTTGTCTGAGAAAAACTTCATGTAGTACTGCCGCATCGACTCAGACGCGGTGGTCTTGAAGCTGCGCATCAGCTTGTTGACCAAGCCTTCCCATTCCATTTTCCACCGGCCGC
>JAIBBR010000052.1 GCA_019694575.1 Myxococcaceae bacterium | reverse complement strand
GTAATTAAATCAATGACTTATTGTGTTTCAGGCTTTTCCTTTAAAGAGGGTCAGGCGTTTTTTGAGTCTCGGCCGTTCGACCGATGCCCTCATACGCGCGCGATCAAGTAGCTTCTTGAACCGATGCCGCCGCTCTCTCGCACAGTTCGCCGTCAGTCTCGCCGCGCGCTGACCCGTGGGCAGGCGATGGTCGAGTATTCGATTATCAACTGGCTGCTCATCGTGGGGCTGGTGCTGGCGTCAACCGTTCGCGTCATTCCGGGGCCGCAGGTGGGCATTTCAGAGTCAGGCAGGCTGCCCAATACGAATCTGATTGAAGTCTTCTTGTCGGCATACCAGAACTACTGCGACTCGTATTACTACATTCTCAGCTTGCCTTTTCCTTAAGCGCCCGCGAGCGCGGCGCGGTGCAAGCGCTTTTTCGTTCACTCATGTACGACAGGTGCCGACATGGTTCGCTTGCTACCTTTGTCCACAGACCAGTACCATTCGTTTATTTTCCCTACGTTCCAAAGGGTAACTGTTCGGGAGATGTGCCTGCATGCTCAAGGGTAAAACGCCCCTCCTCATCGCCCTGTTATTGGCAGGGTTGGGCTTCGTGGTGGCGTGGTCAGCGGTGAGAAAGCAGGCCGCCGACGCGCGCGAAGGTTGGAAGCTAACGTCAGTGTTGGTGGCCACCACAGACCTCAGCGAAGGCACGGTGGTGACGTCAGACATGGTGGCAAGCCGCGAAGTGCCTGAAGCCTTCGTGACGTCTTCGGTCGTTCGCCCCGACCAAGTGACATTCATTACTGGCCAAAAAATTTTGGTGCCGGTGCAGACGGGTGACCCGCTGCTCTACACGCAGTTCGAGACCCAGCGTACGGCAGAACGGCTGTCGACCAAGGTGCAAAAGCAGGCGCGCGCGGTGACCATCGACGCGGCGAAGACAACGGCGGTCGGCGGGTGGGTTCGGCCCAATGATCATGTCGACGTCATTGGCATTTTCAAAGACCCGCAGACCAACGAAAGCGTGGCCGTCACCTTGATGGAAAACGTGATGGTGCTGGCCACCGGTAAAATCACCGGCACCACCAACGTCAACCTGGTGGCCGAAAACCAGCGTGAGTACAGCAATGTGTCGCTGTTGCTTTCGCCGGAGCAAGTCGAAGTGGTGGTGCTCGCCGCCGAGCTGGGCTCGCTGTCACTTTCATTGCGCAACCCCGACGACAATGACCTGATGCAAGAGCGCGGTCGCGCCACCATTGGCACGTTGCTCTCGGGTGACCGCATGACCAACCTCGACAAGAAGCGCATCAAAAACACGCTCGAGATCTTCAAGGGCACCAACACGGCCGAGCCCAAAGGCACCTCGGGCAATTAGCGTGGAGCGCGCGCAGGCAGGCAACGGGCACGAATGATCAACCAGATCTTACCCACCGTCGTCGGCTTTCTCTTCGCGGGCGCGATCTTCTTTTTGTTCATGATGATTTATTCGGTGCTCGGTAAGGCCTACGAGCAGTACCAAGAGCGGTACGTCGTGAAGTCGATGCACGACCTGAGCGACATGTTCTTGTTCATCGACCCACGGCAGATGTTGATCTTGAACATCGCTTCGATGTGCTTGCTCGGCGTCTTTAGTTACGCCTTGGCCAACCCCATTGTCGGCGTGGGCATGACCATCTTTGGCTTCTTTTTGCCGATGATTTTGATCAAGCACTACCGACAACAGCGCATCAAAAAGTTCAACACCCAGCTCGTCGACGCGCTGCAGGCAATGGCCAACGCCTTCAAAGCGGGCCTCACGTTTCAGCAGGCGATCGAGCACCTGTCGAAAGACGCTGCGCCCCCGCTGGGGCAAGAGTTCGGGCTCTTCGTGAAAGAGGCCAAGCTCGGCGTGCCGCTCGATGAAGCGCTGGTCAACATGGCGCGCCGGGTAGGGTCAGACGATCTCGAGCTGGTGGTGCTCTCGACGAACATCGCGCGCGGCCTGGGTGGCAACATGGCCGAAATGTTCGAAACGTTGTCAGGCACCATTCGCGAGCGGTTTCGGCTCGAAGGCAAGATCGACGCGCTGACCTCGCAGGGCAAGCTGCAAGGGTGGATCGTGGCGGCCATGCCGCTCATTTTGGGCATGGTGCTCAACGCCATGCGCCCCGACTTGATGGGGCCCATGCTCAACCACGCCTTTGGCTACCTGTTGGTTTTTGCCATCGCGGTGATGGAGTTTCTCGGCATTTTCCTCATTCGCCGTATCGTGAACATCGACATCTGATCTCCCATGCTCCACCAAGTGCGCGACATGCTGGCCGGCCAAACGCCCCCTCCCGACGGGGTAAGCACGGTGATCGTCACCACGCTGAGCGTGGCGGCCGCGCTTTCGGTGGCGGGCTCGCTGGGTTTTTTGGGTTACTGGCTGTACGCCAACTTCTTTGAGCGCTTTTTAGAAGAGGTTCGTGAAGAATCGATCGGCGGCGTGTCGGGAGCCAGCGGTGTGCTGGTGCGCAAGCTGGGGGCGGTGAGCCGCCCGTTGATGTCGAAGAGCTACGAAATTTCAGTGGGCAAGAGCCTGATCAAGGCGGGCATGCCGCGTGGCTACAAGCCCGAAGACGTGTTGGCCCTGCAAGAGATCAGCGCCTTTTTGGGGCTGCTCTTCGGGGTCTTCGTGGTGCTGACGATGAATGGTAACCCGATATGGGCGCTCATCGCCGCGGTGGCGGGCATGCTCTACCCGTTGATCTGGGTGCGCGATCAGGTCACCAAGCGCCAGCTGCAGATCAGCCGGGCGCTGCCTTACAGCCTCGACTTGCTCACCTTATCGGTCGAAGCCGGGTTGGACTTCACGGCCGCACTTTCGAAGGTCGTCGAAAAGGGCAAGGTCGGGCCGTTGCGCGAAGAGCTGCAGTTGGTGCTCAAAGAATTGAAAATGGGCAAGACGCGCGAAGAGTCGCTCAAGTCAATGATTCTTCGCGTTGATCTGCCGGCATTGAGCCAGTTCGTCACCGCGTTGATTCAGGCTGACAAAATGGGCACCAGCATTGGCAAGGTGCTGCGCATTCAGAGTACCCAGCTGCGCATTGATCGCACGCAGCGCGCCGAGAAGCTGGCCAACGAAGCGCCGGTGAAAATGCTGTTTCCGCTCATCGCTTGCATCTTTCCCACGGTTTTCATGGTGCTGTTTGGCCCCATCATCTTCCGGTTCACCTTTGGCAACGTGGGGGGGTAAAAACGACCCATGTCGCAGCCGCCCAATGGCAGCCCCGTTCGCCGCCGCCCGTCGTCGTCTGCCGGGCAGGGGCCCAGCGCGTCGCGGCCCCGGCGTACGCCGTCGGGAGGGGCTTCGAAGTTGGTGTGCACGGCCGGCCCAGCCACCGGGCAAGAATTCATGCTCGAAGGCGCCGAGTTGGTGGTGGGCCGTGCCTCAGAAAACGCCATTTCGATTCCCGATACGTCGGTGTCTCGCCGCCATGTGACAGTCAAACAGGTGCCGGGAGGTTGGGCGGCGGTCGATCTGGGGTCAGGCAATGGCACGTTGATTAACGGCGCGCAGATTTCGGCTGAGACACCGCTCAATGATGGCGACGTCATTTCGCTGGGCGATACCGACCTTCGGTTTCATTCGGCCACGCCCGCAGGTGCCAGCAGTGCCTTGGCGGTGCGCCGCTCGGGTAGAAACGGCGAGCGGGCCGAAGAGCCCTCGGCGATGGCACGGAGCGTTCGCCGCCCGGTGCGTACCTTGTCGCGCAGCATGGCGCGCCGTACCGACCCCGAGTTCAAAGCCAAGCAGAAGCAGCTCAAAGTGCGCATGGCGATTGCGGTAGCCGTGGTCGCGCTGCCGCTCATCGGTTGGAAAGTGAAGCAGAGCATCGATGCCAGCCGGGTGGCGCAAGCCGAGGCGCAGCGGCAACGAGCGGTGAATGAGCTGCGCGTCATTCAACAAGACGCGAAGCGGTTGGTGCGTGACGGCAAATGGGCCGAAGCGAAAGAGAAGTTTGACGAGATTGTGCAGCGAGATCAGAGCTTCGAAGCGGCCACGGTGGCTGATTATTTGCGCCAGGCCGACAAGGAAATTCCCAATCAGAAGTTATTTGCCGAAGCGCGGTCGGCGATCGTCGAGGGAAAAATCACCGAAGCTTCGGTTGCGCTCGAAAAAGTCAGCCCCGATACCTTGCAAAGCGAGTTGCGCGCGACCTTAAAGAATGATCTCGATACGTTGGTCGCCCGCTCGCTCGAGAAGGCGCGGCTGTTGTTGTCGGCCACCACTGACGAAGCACAGATGAACCGTTTGCTGGCGATATCGCAAGACGTGCTCGGTGCACGGCCCGAGCAGCGCGACGCGCTGGAGTTCAAAAAACTGGCCCTCGACGCGCTTGAACGCATCAAAGACGGGCGAAAGCCGCCACCGCCTCCGGCTGACGCGTCAGACCGCGGAGTGCAGCAACGGTACAACGACGGCGATTTCAACACCGCGTTTTCGATGGCCCAAGCCTGCGCGAACAAGAATGCCAAGTGCCGCGCGCTGCAGGGAATGATCAAAGAATTCATCGGTGCGTACGGCAAGCTCGAGGCGGCATCGGCTCCCGAGTTGATGAAGCTTGCGGTGCTCGATCGCAAAATCAGCGCGGGCAGCGGCAGCAAGAGCCAGATGTCGAAGAAAATTGGCGTGCAGTTGGTGGGGCGCGGGTTGATCGTGGCGCAGCGGGCGAAGTCGAACCGCGACTGGGCCAAGGCGTCTGAATATGCCGAGCAGATTTTACAAGTTGATGAAGACAATGTTCAGGCCCGTGCGATTGTGAGCGAGGCCGCGGCTTTTGCGAAAGAGACGTACCAACAGGCCTATCAGGTCAAAGACACCGACCCCGAAATGGCAATTCGTCTCTTTAAAGAAGTGATCGCCGCCACCGCCAAAGACAACGAATTGAACCAGAAGGCACGCGGCTGGCTGAAAAAAATGGGTCAGTGATGAAGCAGGGTGATTTGTTCGGGGCCTCTGATTCGCCGGCTCCCCAAGAAAACGCAGTCCCCTCCAAACTTGCTCCCGTTTCAAAGTCGCAGCCGCCGCCTGCTCCCGTGGTGGTGAAGCCCATTGAGCCCGCCATTCCCAAAGCGGTGCTCTCGGTGGGCGAGCTGACGCGCCATTTGAAGTCGACGTTGGAACGCAACTTTCGCAACGTCATGGTGCGGGGCGAAGTGTCGGGCTTTCGCGGGCCGAACGGGCGTGGCCATTTGTACTTCGCGCTCAAAGACGCCGATGCGTCGATTGACGTCAAGCTGTGGCAAAGCAAGGCGAGCCGGCTGAAGTTTGGCCTCAAAGACGGGCTCGAGGTGGTGGTGGAAGGAGCGATTGATTTGTTCGCTCCACAAGGGCGCTACAGCATCATCATCGATCGCATCGAACCGGCCGGCGTGGGAGCGCTGGCGCTGGCTTTCGAGCAGCTCAAAGAGCGGCTTTTGGCCGAAGGGTTGTTCGGGCCGAAGCGGGTGAAGCCGCGCCGCCCGTTGCCGTTTTTGCCCCGGCGCATCGGCGTGGTGACCAGTTTGTCGGGAGCGGCGTGGAAAGATTTTTTGAAGGTGCTGCATCGGCGACACCCGCATTTGGCGGTGCTGGTGCACGACGCGCGGGTGCAAGGTGAGGGCGCGGCAGGTGAAGTCGTTCGGGCGATCAACGCCTTGGCGCGAACCGATGTCGACGTCATTGTGGTGACGCGCGGCGGAGGCTCGGTTGAAGACTTGTGGACCTTCAACGAAGAAGCAGTGGTGCGGGCCATCTTCGCGTGCCCGGTGCCGGTGGTGTCGGCGGTGGGCCACGAGGTCGACGTCACGTTGGCCGACTTGGTGGCTGACTACCGGGCTCCCACGCCGAGCGCCGCGGCAGAAGTATTGGCGCCGGTGTTAACTGAGTTGGTGTTGACGCTGAAGGTTGAAGCGCGGCGGCTCGAAAAGGCGTGGGAGCGCCATCTGGTGCATGAGCGAGCTTCACTGCTGGGTTTGAAGGCGCGCATCGAAGATCCGCGTCGAGTGCTTTCGACGCAGCGGCTCACCTTGGCTGAGTTTACGGAACGCATGGCCAGGCAGTGGCGTGGGCAGGTGCGTGGCGAGCGGGAGCAGCTCAAGCATTTCGAGCAGCGGCTGCAAAAGGCACGGCCCCAAGCGCAGTTGGCTCAAATGCGGCGCGAGCTGGCGGGGCTGCGCGAACGCTTGCACATGGCTCAGTTGGGCATGCTCCGTGGCGAGCGCGCGCGGTGGCAGGGCCTCGCGGTGCGGTGGGAACGCGCGTCAGTGGTGCCCAAAGTTCGCGCGGCGACTGTGGAGTTGAAAGCATTGAAGCAGCGCTTGCTGCCTCCGTTGCGCGCGCGGCTGGTTTCGCAGCGGCACACCGTGCAGCACTTGGCGCAGACGCTCGACGCGTTGAGCCCGCTCAAAGTGTTGGGCCGTGGTTATTCGCTCACGTTCTCGGCGGGTGACGGCCACTTGCTCACCGATGCCCATTCGCTGGCGGTGGGCGACATGGTGCGCGTGCAGCTGGCCGACGACGAGTTGGAAGCGGCGGTGACGGCCATTCGCCCCGGTGGGCCGCTCAAGCCTGGGTAGGCGGTGGGCGCATCTTCTTGCGCTTTCCTCTCGGAAACGAGTCATCTATACCCACCCCATGGGCAGCGAGACGCCGAAGGTGGCGAAGGGCGAACAGTACAGCGACGTCGTCGAGCGCCTTCGCCAAGTGGTAGAAGCGCTCGAAGGTGGTGAGCTGTCACTTGAAGAGTCGCTCGAAAAATTCGGCGAAGGCATCAACCTCGTCAAGCGCGGCGAAAAGCTGCTCGGTGAAGCGGAAAAGCGGGTGGAACAACTGCTGAGCGACGAAGGGCGCACCCAAACACTCGCGCTGCCGCCCCCTTCGCCGTCGGGGCCGACAGCGCCCTCGCCCCGTGCCCCCGCCCGCCGCTCACCACCGCGCCACGACGACGACGTGCCCTTTTAAGGCCGTAGCATGAGCGCCCACTCCTTCGAGCTCGCGCCGTGGCTCGTCATGCAACAAAAGCGGGTTGAAGCCGCGCTCCTCGAGCGGGTCGAAGCGCTGCGCGGCACTGTGCCCGACAGCTTGTTCAGTGCCATGGGCTACTCGCTGCTGGGGGGAGGCAAACGCTTGCGGCCCGTTCTCTGTCTTGCCTTCGCCGATGCCACCCTGCAAGCCAGTGGGCGTGCCGGCCGTATCGCCGATGACGCCGCCTGCGCCACCGAATGGGTGCACACGTATTCGCTGGTTCATGACGATCTGCCCGCGATGGACGACGACGACTTGCGTCGCGGCCGACCCACCAGCCACAAAGTGTACGGCGAAGCGATGGCCATTCTCGCAGGTGACGCGTTGCTCACCGAAGCCTTCACGCTGCTGACGCACGCCACCCCGGTCGAAGAGAGCGCCGCCCGCTGCCGCCTTGTCGCTGAGCTCGCCCACGCCGCTGGCGCCGCGGGAATGATCGCCGGCCAAGTGCTCGACATCGCCGCCGATCGCCCAGCGACTGAAAGCTACCTGCGCCAATTGCACGCGCGAAAGACCGGAGCGCTGATTAAGGCTGCTTGCCGCATGGGGGTAATCGCCGCGCAGGGCAACGCGGCCCAGCTCGAAGCGGCCGACACCTTCGGCGCCGCGGTAGGCTTGGCCTTTCAAATCGCTGACGATCTGCTCGACGTCACGTCAACCGCCGAAACCATGGGCAAACCCACGGGCGCCGACGCCGCGGCGGGTCGCTTCACTTTTCCCGCCGTGCTTGGCCTTGAAGCGTCTCGTACCTTGGCACGGGCCGAAGTGGTGCGCGCCCAGGCCGCAGTGCAAAGGCTCGAGCCCCTGCCGGGCCCGCTGCATGCGCTGGCTGCTTACGCGCTGGAGCGCCGCCATTAGCCTGCTGTCAAAAGTCGATTCACCCACCGCGCTGCGTGCGCTGCCCGAAGCGTCGCTGGTTTCACTCTGTGCCGAGCTGCGACAAGACATTATCGACGTCTGTGGCCGGGTCGGGGGGCACGTCGGCGCGTCACTCGGAGCGGTGGAGCTGATTGTCGCGCTCCACCGCGTTTTCAAATCACCGGTCGATCGCATTGTCTTCGACGTTGGCCACCAAGCGTACGCCCACAAGTTGCTCACCGGCCGCGCTGGGCGCTTCGGCACGCTGCGCCAGGCCGGCGGCATCGCCCCGTTTCTCGACGCCGAAGAGAGCGAGCACGACGCCTTCGCCGCGGGGCATGCGTGCACGGCGGTTTCTGCTGCGTTGGGCATTGCCCATGGCAAGCGTCTGCTCGCGCAGCCGGGCCAGGTGGTGGCCGTGGTGGGCGACGGTGCGATGACCGGCGGGCTCACCTTCGAAGGCCTCAACAATGCGGGCTACGCCGACGTGAAGTTGACCGTGGTGCTCAACGACAACGAGATGAGCATCTCGCGCAACGTGGGAGCGGTTTCGCACCTGCTCCGCCATGAGGCCCGCGCTTATTTTCAGTCGCTGGGTTTCACGTACATCGGCCCCGTTGATGGCCACGCACTCGGCCCGCTCCTCGAAGCACTGGCCGAAGCCCGCCGGGCACTGAAGAGCGTGGTGGTGCATGTGATGACCGAAAAGGGCCGCGGCTTTTCACCTGCGATGGCCGACGTGGCGACCAAAGGGCACGCCATGGGGCCGTACCAGTGGCGCGATGGCAAGCTGGTGCGAGCGCGGGGCCAACGCACTTTCAGCGACGCCTTCGCCGCGGCGCTCGAGCAAGTCATGGCGGCTGACCCCCGGGTGGTGGCGGTAACTCCCGCGATGCTCGAAGGCTCGAGCCTCACCGCGCTCGCCGCTCGCTTCCCCGCGCGGGTCTTCGACGTGGGCATCGCTGAGCAGCATGCGGTGACGATGAGCGCGGGCTTGGCGCGTGCGGGCATGAGGCCGGTGTGCTGCATTTATTCGACCTTCTTGCAACGCGCGTACGATCAACTCGTGCATGACGTGGCGCTGCCCAAGCTCCCGGTCATCTTCGCCATCGATCGCGCAGGTTTGGTGGGCGCCGACGGAGCGACTCACCAAGGCACGTTCGACCTCGCGTTGCTGCGCAATCTGCCGGGTTTTCGGGTGGCCGCGCCCGCTGACGAGAGTGAGTTGCTTGCGGCGTTTGAATATGCGCTCACGGTGCAGACGCCATTTGCCCTGCGCTTTCCCCGGGGAACGTTGCCGCAAGTGCCGGCTTGGCTTGACGAGGCCCCGCCGTGGCCGCGCGCCCGCTGGCTCACGCGTCACGCTTCGGCGAAGTTGACCTTCGCCGGTGTTGGCCCACTGCTCTGGGGCGCGCTCGAAGCGGCAAAAAATCAACCGTGGAACGTGCTCGACCTGCGCTGCGTGGCCCCGCTCGATGAAGAAGCGCTGTACGAAGCGTCGGCCTCGAACGTCGTCATCACGCTTGAAGAAGGTACCGTCGAAGGTGGCCTCGGTAGCGCGGTGCTCGAGTGGCTGTCTCGTCACCACCTCGTACCTCGCACCACGTGCTTGGGTCTGCCGGCTGAGCGTTTCATTCGCCACGGCGATGCACGCACCCAGCGTCAAATGCTCGGCCTCGATGCCGCGGGGTTGGCCGCCACGGCTCGCAGGTTGCTCCAGGAGCCGCGATGAAGCGCGAGCGCCTCGATCTCTTAATGCTCGAGCGGGGGCTCGCCGAGACGCGCACCAAGGCCCAGGCGATGATTTTGGCGGGCCAAATCGTGGTGGGCGATCAACGGGTCGACAAACCTGGCACCCGCGTCGATGTCGAAGCAGAGATTCGGCTCAAAGGCGAAGTACTCCCTTACGTCTCGCGCGGTGGCTTGAAGCTCAAAGCAGCGCTCGATGCTTTTCAACTCAAGCCTCGCGGCCTGGTGTGCGCCGACATCGGTGCGAGCACGGGAGGGTTTACTGATTGCCTGCTGCAAGAAGGCGCGGTGCGCGTGCACGCCATTGACGTGGGGGTGGCGCAGCTTCATCAGAAGTTGCGCGCTGACCCGCGAGTGCTGTCAAAAGAGCGCGTCAACGCGCGCTCGCTGACCGATGACGATCTGCCTGAGCTCGTCGACGCGATGGTGATTGACGTGAGCTTCATTTCACTCAAGCTCGTGCTGCCCGCGGTGTTGGCGAAGTTGAAGCCCGCCGGCTGGCTCGCGGCGTTGGTGAAGCCGCAATTCGAAGTGGGCCGGGAGCACGTCGAGAAGGGCGGCGTGGTGAAAGACGCTCATGCACGCGCCGCGGCGATCTCTTCTGTTCGCGACTTCGTGGTTGCTCAAGGCTTCGAAGTGGTGGGGCTCATCGACTGCCCGGTTGCTGGCCCGGCGGGAAATATCGAAGCGCTGCTCGGTGCGCGAAAGAAATTTTGAAACGTTCACGCTTCTTCTTCGTGGCTGGCCTGGCGTTCTTCGCGCTGATCATCGCGCTGTGGGAACGGAGCGGTTCAGTCGTTGACGTTCGTTCTCAAGCCCCTCTCGAGAACATGGCGATGCCCACCACGCCACCCCCTTCGCTGGCGCACGTCGATGTCCGAAGCCCTCACGCGAATGTGGCCCGAGCCCCAGAAGCCAGCCCCGATGCAGTAGAAGAGGCAACAACCACGGCGCACGACGCCGGCGCGGCGATTGAAACCCTGCAACAAGCGCGAGAGCTGCGTTCACGGCTCGCGCAAAATGCTGCCGATGCCGAAAAAAACCTCGACACCTATTGCGAAGCCTCGGCGCGGCTTTCACGCCGTGCTCTCTTTTTGCCCAGCAGCCGAAACCACGACGCCGCCGCGTATTTGACGGTGCGCGTCGACTGGGAAGGCGACTCTCGACCGCCGGGTTTGCTGCACCTGCCTGAGGCGCTCAGCAAGCGCGTGGCTGATTCGGGCGAGGACTGGCTCACCAAGATCAGCGAGGCTGACTTTGCTCAACTCGACTTTTCATGGCTGGCGACGCTCCATCAATACGATCATTGGAATGTGCTCTTGGGCGATGGCCCGCTGCGCGACTATTCGCGCGACAATTATTGGCACGCGCCGATTCCCAATTTTCTCTTTTGGGTTCATTGGGCGCAGCTGCGATTGGCGGCCGCGCTGCGCACCCGTGACATGCCGGGTGCCGCGCACGACGTACGGCACATGGCGTACCTCTGTCACAGCACCGAGTTGCTGATCGGCGACATGATCGCGCTGCGGTTGCTCACGCTCGAGCGGCAAGCGCGCGCCTTCGCGTCGGCGCAAGGGCAGGCGATTGGAGAGGGGGAAAGTGCCTCTGCCGACGATCTCGAAGAGTACAAAAAGCTGTCTTTCACCGCGCGTCGCTTTCAATTGCCGGGTGTGCCTGCACCGGTAAAGAAGCGCGCGTTGCAATGTGGCGCAACGCCTCCCTGCGTGGCGATTTATGAAGGCACACTGGCACGCCACGCGTTGGCTGAAATTTTTCCCCCCGAGGCCACCGAAACTGCACCAGGCACCGGCTGCAACGAAGAAGTGCTGCGCAGGCTCCAGCACACTTCGCCTGTCACTCTGGAAGAAGCCAATGACATCGTGGGCCCCCTTGGGTCCTTCATGGCCGACGGCGGCGGTCGCTAACCGGCAGCCAGCGAAAAACGGTCAACGGTAAATGGGGCCCTAAGGCGTCGGCCCGCGAAACTGCCGGTAAAAGTCCATCGCCAACGGCTTCACCTGCTTCAACCCGATGCGCAGCCATGGCGTGCCGCCTTCATCAACCGCGACCGTCAACCCCGCCATGGGTGCGGTCGGCGGTGCGCCCATGGAGTAGCGGTACACTTCGCCACTGTTAGGGTTTTCGACGGCGATGATTTCTTGGGGGTAATACGTGGTGAACTGATCTCCCGCGGGACCGGTCAGCACATAAAAATCACCCTTGGGCCCTGGCTGCACGCCGTGCAACACCAAGCTGCCCGACGCTTTGATGCCTTTTTCTCCCGCGTTCAGAATTTTGCCGTTCAGGAGCGAAAGGAACCACACCGTGTTTTCCGTCAGCGCGGCCAGATATTCGCCGTTGCCCGCGAGCACCACGTACGTCGCGACACCTTCGAACAAGGGGCTCTGCCACAGCGGCGTGGCTGCGCAGTTGTCGATCAATGTCGAGCACGCATACACGCCCGACTTCGCGCGCACCGCCGCGGGCCCCATCGCCTGGTAGGGAAAGTAAATGACCGTGCCATCGGCATTCATTTGCCCGTTGGGAATGACCGGCACGTCGCCCAACCCATAAGTCATCGTCGTCAGCGCGTGCTGCCCGACGAGCTCGCCCGTGGTGTAGTTGTACTGAAGAACCTTGACGGTGCCTTCGAGGCCCAGCTTGGTGTCCCACATTGAAATGAACACCGTATTTGCCGCGGCGTTCACCACCGGCTGCGCGTTCATGATGCCGCTGGTCGACATTTCCCACTTCACCGTGCCGCCGGTATGCGAAATGCGTTTCAGCGAAGGGAGCACCGACGTCTTGTTGTCCCAAATAATCGCGTCGCCGTCGGGCCCTTGCGCCAGGTGGGTGTACGTGCCGGTAATTGCCGAGGTGAGCGTCAAATTCGAATCGAAAGCCAACGCGCCGATGCCGGGCTCGAGCATCCACCGCTTGCCGGTGACCGCGTTCTTTTCGGTAAAATATGAGCTGTAAGAGCAGCGTACCGGTAACGGTTGGGTGTTGGTCGTCACGACCTGGCCATAGGTGTTGACCCGCGCCAACTGGTAACCCGTCTCGGTGCCAATGCAGCCCACGTAGCTCGTCAATTGACCTGGGGTGCCGCCCTCGGCGAAGAAAGCGTCGGGCAAGGCGCTTGCACCGTTGACGCCGGCCACCACGCTGGCAACGGGAAAAAAACGAACGCCCACGCCTTGTGAGGTGCCCACCCGGTCGTCATCACACGTCGCGCGCGCCGACAACACCAAGTCAGCGGCGATACCCGCCCGAGGAAAAGCCTGCAACAAGTCATCAGTGGTGAGCTCAACCGGGGTGGGGGTGGCCGAATAAGTCGCCGTGCCCAGGGCGCCGTTGTTCTCGAGTATCTCGAGCTTCTTCACCGTGCTGCAGCCGTTCACCGTGACGAAAATGCGAAAGCCGGTACCCACCACGTTGGCTTCACTCGCCACCACGAAGACCTGGGGCGGGTTGTCCATCGGTGGTGGAGTTGTTTCACCACAGCTCACCGCCAGCACCGTGCATAGCAACGCGGCGGCGCGGGTTGACCACGAAATAACCATGCGGGTGAGGCTACTTCTCGACGATGAAGAACTCCACGCGGCGGTTCAACTCGCGTCCTCGCGCGGTGAGGTTGGGCGCTACCGGCCGGCCGTCACCGAAGCCCTGCGCGTCTAACCGGGCGCGATCAACCCCCTGGCTAACCATGTAGTCGGCCACTGCCTTGGCGCGATCTTGCGAGAGCGTGAGGTTGAAGTCTTTCTTGCCGCGGTTGTCGGTATGGCCTTCGATGCGCACCCGGCGAATGTTGTTACGCACGACGGCGTCGACCACCTGCTGCAGCAATGAATAGGAGTCGGCCAGAATGGTGGCCTTACCGGTCGCGAAGTGCACCTGCTGCAGAATTTCAATTTTGTCGTTCTTGACGATGACCAGAGACTTTTTGGGCAGCGCCATCAAGTCGAAGGCCACCGCCATTTGGCCGTTGGCGGCTACCTGCACTTCACGCGTTTGTGAAAGAAAACCTTCGGCGGTGACGCTGGCGGTGTACGTGCCCGGGGGCACTTCTACTTTGACGGGAGCCGCCACGCCTTCAGTGGTGCCCGCCGATTGCTCTACCGGCCCGCGAAACACCACCACCGCGTTGATCGGTTTCTTCTTACCCGTCACTGTCACGTCGAACACTGCTTTGCGCTCGACTTGCTCCAGCAGCAGCTCCACTTTGACCGGCTGTTTCGGGTCTTCAATTTTCAGCTCTTGTTCAATTTCTTTGTAGCCGTCTTTCGAGGCGTGCAGTTTCACCGTACCTAGCGGCAATTCATGGGTGAGAAACTTGCCGGTGCCGGTGTCAGAAGCGACCGGAGGTAAACCCGCACCGACCATCGCGACAATCACACCAGGCAAAGGTTCTTTGGTCTTGGCGTCGATCACCGTGCCTTCGACTTTGCCGCCCTTGGCCACTGCCTGTTCGACTTTGCGCTCACGCACCGTTTCGACGAATTTGGTTTCGCCGCGACCGAACGGATCGACATTGAACGACGCGCCCAAAAGCATGTTCCACGGCGGCGTCGCGGGTATGCCCAAACCTACCGAGCGCGCGAGGCCCAGGTCGAAGCCGAACGACAACGTGAGATCTTTGACCGCGGTGATCTTCAGCCCCAACCCCAACGTCTGGGGCATTGCCTGCCCCACTGCCACCGCGACTGTGTCGGGGCCCACCAAGCCCGTCGCTGGTACACCGAGCGGCAGCGCCATGTTGTACTCGAGGTACGGCGTCACCAACGGCAAGGGGGCTTCTAACCCCACGCCCAAGGTGAAGCGGTTGAAACGGTTCACCGACAAGGCGTATTGCTCGGGTGCGCGCAAGGTTTGCGTCAGCAAGTTCGCGGTGGTGTCGAGCGCGAAGCCGACGTTCAAGTGCACAATCGCGGGAATTTTGGCGTTGACGCCGCGCACGTCCCATGCGGCGAGCAAGCGAGGCGCGAAACCCACCGCGAAGCGATCGACGCTTTGATTGCCAACCGCCGAATAGGTGAGCAACCGCAAGTCGACGCCGGCATGCAGGCCCTTGCCGAAATGACGGGCCACCTTCAGGCCCAACGCCAAATCGCCCAACGCTTGAATCAAGTTGGGCGAGGTGCGCGAGTTGGTGTTCGCCATCGCGCTGTAGCCCAAGAAAACTTCGCCCCATTCGAAGGGCTGAAAAGAAACGCCGAAAGTGCCCGCCGAGCGAATGTTCTGCGACGAGCGAACGGGAAAATTCAGCTGGTTCATGTATTCGCCCAGCACCGAAAACCGCAGCAGACCCTGGGGGCCGATGCGCGCGCTCGACAGGTGCACCAGACCCACACCCACCGCGCCGGCGGTGATGCGCGCGTTCGACGGAGCGTTATAAGCGTTCTTCCACGTCGACGGGCTGTGCGGCTCGGTGCCCGCCTCGTACCGCTCTTTGGTCGACACCACGCTCAGCGATGGGTCAGCTTCTTCGCCGTCTTTCAGCTTTGGTACTTTTTCGGCCGTAACAGGGGGCGCTTCGCCTCGGGCCGCCCGCAACCGCTCTTCAACCCGGGCTTTCGCTTCGGGCTTGATGGTCGGCGCCGGCGGTGACGCTTTGACTGCTGCCTGCGGAGTCGGTGGCGGCGCGGCAACGCCCGCGTCGGGTACCGCGGGTGAAGACGAAGACAGAGAAGACCACTCGTCGGCTGACTGCGCCTGCGCGGCTGAAGCGAGGCACAGCCCCAAGGTCAACGCAGAGAATAGGTGTGACATGGAACCCTAAGGTAGGTGAATGACGGCCGCGCGGGACTATACACGTGATGGCCCTCGCGTCAGGCTCTTTACAATGTGCGACAACGTCCTTCATGCCCCTCCCTTGGGGAGCAGTGGCGCTGCCTGATACGCTTTAGACTTTCACACGCAGCTTGAGCACCGCATGACACGACGCAGCTCATTGTTATCAATCGTCGTTTTTCTTACCGCGCAAACCGCTTTGGCGAGCGGCTCAAAGCGCCCCTCGGTCGACGTGCAGGCGATGCGCGAAGCCATGGGGGCGGGGGCCGAGACAGAATCGCGCTTCTCGAGCGCTGCTTCTTACGCCCACTATTTGAACGCGCGGCTGCTGCATTTGCAGGGCGACCATCGCCGGGCGCTCGATGAGCTGCGGCTGGCGCTCGCATCAGACGACGCGAACCCCTTTTTGATGGTGCAGCTGGCCGAGCAATACGCGCGTCTTTCTGATCTCGACCGTGCCGAAGCCACGCTGAAAAAAGTGATTGAGAAGCAGCCGCTCTATGTGCCAGCGCAGCTGTTGATGGGCCGTGTGCTTTACGAAGGCCAGCGCTACACCCGCGCCCGTGTGCATTTGAACAAGGCCATCAAGCTCACCCCGCGCGATGTCGAGCCGTATTTGGTTTTGACACAGCTTCACCTTGATCAAGGTCAAATCGACGACGCGGTGAAGGTCATTGAAGACCTGGGTGCGGCGGTGCCGGGCGAGCCGATTGGCTACAAACGGTTGGGCATGGCGCTCGCCGAGCGGGGCGAAAGCGCGAAGGCCGAAAAACTTTTGCTGCGCGCGGTCGATCGCGACCCGGGCGATTTCGAAGCCTGGGTGACGTTGGGTCAGCTCTACGAATCGAGCACCCGCATGGCGAAAGCCGAAGAGGCTTATTCGCACGCCCTTGAACGCGACCCCGAGAATCGCGAAGTGTTACTTGCCGCGGGCCGTCTGGCGCTGCGGCAAGACGCGCCGGTGCGGGCAAAGGCTTATTTCGACCAACTGCTCTCGCTGTCTAAAGACCCTGAGCTGGCGGTGAAGGTTGCTTTTTCGTACTTGGCAATGCGTCAGCTCGCGGCCGCGGGGGACGTGCTCGACAATGCGCGCAAGGTGGCCACTGAACCGCGACTCCACTTCTACGCGGGCTTGGTGCACGAACGCATGCGCGGCTACGCCAAGGCGGCTGACGCCTTCGGTAGCATTACCCGCGAATCAGGCGATCTCTATAACGAGGCGTTGCTGCACCGTGCCAATTGCCTGTCTGCGCTGTCGCAGCACAAAGCCGCCTTCGACATTTTCAAAAAGGCGATGGAAGAGCGCCCCGACACGGTCGCCGTGGTCGTCGGTTATGCCCGGGCGCTCGGTCGTGCTTCTCGCAACAAAGAAGCCGAAGCGGTGCTGGCCAAAGCGCTCGAACGGCAGCCGGTTTCTGAAGTTTTCGAAGCGCTCGCGGGGCAGTACGAGCGTGAAGGCCGCCTGGCCGACGCGATTGAGTTACTCACCACGGCATTGGCCAAAAAGCCCCGCGACGAAGTGCTGCTCTTCGCCTTGGGGTCGGTTTATGATCGCAAAGGTGACGTCGAGCAATCGCTGCAGAAAATGCGCGCCGTGCTCGATGTCAACCCCGAGCACGCCAACGCCATGAATTTCATTGGCTACACCTTGGCCGACAAAGGCATCGACTTCGTCGAAGCTGAGCGCCTGCTCAACCGCGCCCTCGAAATTAAGCCCGACAACGGCTCGTTTCTCGACTCGTTGGGCTGGGTCTATTTTCGCCGTGGTGACGTCGAACGGGCGGTGACCGCGCTCGAAAAGGCGAGCAGCCTGGCGCCGGGTGAGCCCACCATCATCGAGCACCTGGGTGACGCTTACAGCAAGCTTTCACGCCGCAGCGACGCCGAAACCGCTTACCGCCGGGCTTTAGAAGCGCTCAAAGGCGCCCCCGACGCCCTCGACGCCAAACAGCAAAGGGCGGCATTGGAGCGCAAGCTCAAAGGACTGGGCGCGGCGGAAGCTTCGCGCTAAGGCACGCGGTGGAAATGGCCACCGCACAAGAAACGATCTCGGAAAAGGCGCAGCAGCTGCCCAAAGGCACGCTGCGGCATTCAGTTTTGCTCGCTGCCAAACGCTTCAAGTCGTCATGGGTCGAGTTGGGCAAGCTGCTTACCGAAGTGCGCGACCAAGCGTTGTACGAGCAGTGGGGGTACGAGAGCTTCGAGGCGTATTGCTTGAAAGAGCTGCGCATTCGCAAGCCCACCGCGCTCAAATTGACGCGGAGCTTTAGCTTTCTCGACCGGCACGAGCCCACTGAAATGGCGAAGACCGACATCGCTGAAAAGGCGCCCGCTTTCGAGGTGGTTGAAGTGTTGGCGGGGGCTGAAGAGCGCGGTCAGCTTTCGGCACAGCAGTACAAGAGCATTCGTGACTCGATTTGGGACTCTGAGAAACCAGTGTCTGAGCTGCGGCGCGACGTCGTCGAGCGTTTTCCCGCGCCTGAAAGCCCGCCGCTTTCTGACACGGCGCAGATCAAGCGGTGGGCCAGCCTGGCGAAAAAGTTGGCCGCTGAGCTCCATTCGAGCAAGAAGGTGCCCAGGGCGTTGTCTGAACGGGCGGGGGCCCTGGCCGACGACCTCGAGGAGCTACTAGAAGCCAAGGCAGAAGCTTGAAGGGAATTACCCCACATCGTTAGATAGGCGTACGTGTTGAAGGGTTGGCTGAAAAGCGCGGTGGGCGGTAGCGTTTTCATCAGGGTGCGTTAGGCTTTAACGGCAGTTATTGACGTGGAGTGACAGCGGTGAAGAAAGGCGACCAACACGTAAATTTGTCGTGCTCGTTCTGCGGTAAATCGCAGCGCGAAGTGCGCAAGTTGATCGCTGGGCCCACGGTCTACATTTGCGATGAATGCATCAAGCTGTGCAACGACATCATTGCTGAAGAGAATGAGCGCGAAGACAGCAAGCCTCAGGTGTCGCTGCCCACGCCGCTCGACATCAAGACCTTCTTAGATGACTACGTGGTGGGCCAAGACTTCGCCAAACGCGTGCTCTCGGTGGCTGTCTACAACCACTACAAGCGCATCTACCAAAAGAAGTCGCCCACGCGGCCGCGCCCGGGGGTAAAGGCGCCCGGCACCGAAGAAGTCGAGCTTTCGAAGTCGAACATCTTGCTGATTGGGCCCACCGGTTCAGGCAAGACACTGCTCGCGCAGTCGTTGGCCCGCTTCTTAAATGTGCCCTTCACCATCGCCGATGCCACCAGCCTGACCGAGGCTGGCTACGTGGGTGAAGACGTCGAGAACATCATTCAGAACTTGCTGCACTCGGCTGACTACGACGTCGAGAAAGCTTCACGCGGCATCGTTTACATCGACGAAATCGACAAAATTGCCCGCAAGGGTGACAGCCCGTCAGTGACGCGCGATGTCGGGGGTGAAGGCGTGCAGCAGGCGCTGCTCAAGATTGTCGAAGGCACCCGCGCCAATGTCACGCCCCGCGGCGGCAAAAAGTACAACCAGCAAGAATACATTCAGGTCGACACCTCGAACATTCTCTTCATTTGCGGTGGCGCGTTTCACGGCATCGATGGGGTGATTAAACGCCGGGTGGGTGAGAAGGGGTTGGGTTTCGGCGCGCGCATCACCCATAAAGATCAGCGTTCGGTGGGTGAGCTGCTCCGGTTGGCTGAACCTGAAGACTTGATGAAGTTCGGCATGATTCCCGAATTCATCGGCCGTTTGCCGGTGATCGCCACGCTGAACGATTTGAACGAGGAGGATCTGATGACGATTCTCACTCAACCCAAGAACGCCCTCATCAAGCAGTACCAAAAGATGTTCGAGATGGAAAAAGTGAAGCTGACTTTCTCGAAAGAGGCGCTGCGCGCAATTTCGAAAGAGGCGATGCGCCGGCACTCGGGAGCGCGCGGTCTACGCGCCATTCTCGAAGACGCGATGTTAGACATCATGTACGACGTGCCTTACCGCGAAGGCATCAAGGAATGCCGCATTTCCGAGGGTGTCATCGCGCGCAAAGAGGCGCCAGCGTTGATCTTCGAGAAGGAAAAGAAGACCGCCTAGCCTTTACGCTAAGGTTCTCGTGCATGGCCGTTCGCGCTCATAAGCGTGTGTTGTTGATTGGCGCGAGCGTGGCGTGGTTCGGCTGCCAGAAGGCACAGCTGCCCCCCGCAGAGCCGGCTCTCGAGCCCGTCGAAGCGGTTGCCCAAGTGCACGCCCCAGCAGTGATGAGCTTGCGAGACGTGGCGGCCGCGGCAGGCAAGGCTGTTCCTCTCACGGTGTGCCGACCCAACGGCAAGCTGCCGCTCGACGCCGCGCGCGACTATTTTGACCAGCATGACTATGAAAATGCGCTGGCCTGTGCCGCCCAAGCGTCGGCGTTGACCCCGCATGACGTGTTGGCGCATACCGAGCGCGGCAATGCGCTGGAGGCGCTCGGTCGGTGGGAAGAGGCGCGGCTCGCTTTCGCGCGGGCGCTGGCGGTTGACCCTGAATCGCTCGACGCTTTGCTGGGAGCCGCCCACTTGTACGGCGTGGCGCTGCCTTCGAGCCGAGAAAATGACGAGCTGGCTTCGGCGTATGCCGAGCGTGGGTTAGACCTTTCACGCGCTTCAAACGATCTCGAGGTGATGCTGCAGTTTGGCCGCTTGTCGGCGATGGCGTTCAACGATTTGGGCCAAGCGTACGACGCGTTAGACCGGGCCGATTTCGTGCTCTCGAAAGAGCCCCGCGATGCCGATGCTCGTTACGAACGCGCGCTCGCGCTCTTCGAGCTGTGCCGCATGACCGAAGCGAAAGCAGAATTCTCTTCGCTGCTGAAAGACCCTGAAAAGAGAGCGCACGTACACCACCATTTGGGCCTGTTGCTAGAGCGTGAAAACAAGCAAACGCAGGCTGACAAACATTTCGCGGCGGCCCGTGCGTTGTCTCCGTCTGACTTTCCCGAGCCGGTGTTGTTGACGGCCGAAGCGTTTCGCGCCGAAGTGAACGCAGCGGTGGCGGCGCTGCCGACCGACATTCAGCATGACTTGAAAGGCGTGCCCATTGCGACCGAAGACTTGCCGTCGCTGGCTGATTTGACCGCGGGAGACCCGCCGTTGTCGCCGACCATTTTGGGGCTCTTTCGCGGGCCGCCGCTGAGCGAGCGTTGCGATACCGAGCCGGGTGACGACATGGCCAGCACCGGCCCCTGCCGCTCGGTGGTGCTCTACCGGCGCAACTTGGCGCGGGCGGTGAAAACGCGCGATGAGCTGCTCGAGCAAATTCGCGTCACGCTGCTGCATGAAGCGGGGCATTTGCGGGGCGAAGGCGATGACGAACTGGCGGCGCGCGGGCTCGAATGACGACGGCCATTCGGGTCAGCGAGAAGGGCGCCAAAGGTTTGCGCAGCGGCGAGCCGTGGTGCTACCGAACTGAGTTGCTCGACGTGGTGAGCGAGGCTCCGAAGAGCGCGGTGGTCGACGTGCTCGACAAGCAGAAAAATTTCATCGGGCAAGCGTTGTACGCGCGCACTTCTCCGATTGCCTTACGGTTGTTGACGCGAGCCCGGGCCCAAGAAGAGCGAATTGATGACGCGTTCTTCGTTCGCCGGTTGGAGCGTGCGTGGGAGCGCCGCCGAACGTTGCACCCGCGCGATGCTTTTCGGGTGGTGCATGGTGAGGCTGACTTACTGCCGGGGCTTTTTGTTGATCGTTACGGCTCGGTGCTCGTGCTGCAGACGCTGTCCGAAGGGCTCGACGCGCGCAAAGAAATGCTCGCCGCGGCACTGGTGAAAATTTCAGGCTGCGCCACGGTGGTGTGCCGCGATGATGGCTCAGGCCGCGATTTCGAAGGGCTCCCGCGCGAAAAGAAGGTGCTGGTGGGTGCCGCGCCGGGTTTGGTCGGTTACCACGAAGGTGAAAACCGTTTCGTGATCGACGTGATGGCAGACGCCAAGACCGGTTCTTTTTTAGATCAAGTCGACAACCACCTGCGTGCCGGTGAGCTGGCGAGCGGAACGGCGCTCGATCTTTTCAGCTACCACGGCGGTTTTGCCCTGGCCTTGAGCCGTTCGTGCGTGAGCGTGCACGCGGTTGAACAAGACGAGACCGCGGCAGGGCGCATCAAAACGGCAGTGGCCGAAAACGGCCGCAGCAATGTCACTGTAGAATGCGGCAATGCCTTCGACGTGCTGCGCAATTACGAGCGAGAAGGGCGGCAGTTCGACACAGTGGTGATTGATCCGCCTGGTCTCGCCAAGCGCAAAGAGGGCCTCAAAACCGCGATGCGCGCGTACCACGAGCTCAATTTGCGGGCGTTGAAGCTGCTCAAGCCTGAAGGGTTGCTGGTGAGCTGCTCTTGTTCAGGCAAGCTGACGCGGCAAGCATTCGAAGAGATGATTCTCGGAGCGGCGAAAGACGCGAAGCGCTCATTGCAAGTGCTGGAGCGGCGAGGTGCGGGCATCGATCATCCACCGCTCCTCGGCTTGCCACAGACGGAATACTTGAAGGCGTGGTTCGTGCGTGCGCTGTGACGTGGCTTACTGCTTCGGCAGCCCCAGCTCTTTGCGCAGCTTGCTGATCACGATGAAATATTCTTGTCGGTTGAAGGGCACGTTCAAAATGTAGAAGTCTTTCTTTGTTAGCCCAACGCAACCGAAGCAATACGTGCAGTCTGACAAGTTTCGGCAGAGCACCAGATACGCGCTGTTGGTGCAGTTTTCTGATTGCATGCAGTAAGCGCACCCGTGCAGCTGCTTCGATTCAACGCAATGCGAGCAATTGTTGCACAGCTCACAACGGGTGCAGTGCGTGCAGGTGTAGCAGCTGACGCACGCGTTGCAGAACATGCAGTTGGCGCAGCGCAAGCATTCTTTGCACGCGTAGCTGCCGGGGTTGCCGGCGTCAGCGGTGAAGCCATGGGCGAGCCGGTTCAGCTCTTCCATGAACATGCGCTTGTCTGCCTTGGCGATCAGCGCGCGGGCCTCGGCAGGGTCGATGGTCGTCGTCTTCCGCGTCTCTTTGGCCACTGGTACCTTGGGTTTTTACTACAGCGGTGGCCGGAGTGAAGCTTTCGCGAAGCGCGTCGTTCGCGTATGAGGCCAAACCTTCGTGCAAGAGCTGGACAAACTCAACGCGCCGCAACGTGAAGCGGTGGTAACGACTGAAGGCCCGCTCCTGGTGCTGGCCGGCGCCGGTTCGGGCAAGACGCGCGTCATCACCCACCGCATCGTCTACCTGTTGCAGAAAAAGAAGGTGAAACCGCACTCGATTTTGGCGGTCACCTTCACCAACAAGGCCGCCTCTGAAATGCGCGAGCGCGTGAAGAAGATGGTCGGCAAAAAGGCCAACGGCGTCACGCTGTGCACCTTTCACGCGTTTGGCGCCGAAGTGTTGCGCGAGCACATACACCTGCTCGGCTACCCGAAGAAATTCGCGATTGCCGACATGGGCGATCAGCTTTCGATCGTGAAGCGCGCGATGCGTGAACGCAGCATCGACGACCGTGCTTTCGACGCCCGAAAAGTGCTGACGCTCATTTCGCGCGCCAAGAACTCGGGCGTCGAGCCGCAGCCCAAACCAGAGGGCATGGGAGACGACTACGATCTGATCAGCCACCTGGTGTTCCCCCTTTATCAGCTCTCGCTCAAGGCGCTGGGGGTGGTCGACTTTGACGACTTAATCGTTTACCCGTCGACGCTCTTCGAGAAGCACCCCGAACTGCGGCAAGAATATCGAGACCGTTTCACCCATGTGATGGTCGATGAGTACCAAGACACCAACCACGCGCAGATGCAGTTGCTGAAAAACCTGGTGCCCGACGACGGCAACTTGTGTGTGGTGGGCGACGATGATCAGTGCATCTACAGCTGGCGCGGCGCCGAGGTGCGCAACATTTTGCAGTTTGACAAGCATTACCCCAGCGCGAAAGAGGTTCGGCTCGAGCAGAATTACCGCTCGACCGGAGCGATTCTCAATGCCGCCAACGCGGTGATCGACAAAAACCCCGAGCGCAAAGCCAAGCGCATGTGGACCGATGAGGGAGAAGGCCGCAGCATTTCAATCGTCGTCGCGCCCGACGATGACGAAGAAGCGCGCTACGTGGCCAAGGAAATCGACAAAGCCACCGCCGAAGGCCTGCCCCGCGACGAAATTGCGATTCTTTACCGCACCAACGGTCAGTCGAGGCCCTTCGAAGAAGCGCTGCGCGCCCGCGATATCGGCTACCAGGTCATTGGTGGCACCGAATTTTTTGATCGCCGCGAGATCAAAGACGTCATCGCGTACTTCAAAGTGATCTCTAACGCGCGTGACGACGTGTCGCTGTTGCGCATTGTCAATGTGCCGGCGCGCGGTATCGGCGATGTGACGCTCGCGCATTTGAGCCAAGCCGCGAGCACGGCGGGAAAGCCGCTGTGGGAAACGTTGCTCCACGCGAAAGAAGTGCCTGGCCTGCCGCCCGGCGCGGCTGAGCGGGTCGACGCTTTCTGTGCGTTGATCACCAAATACCGCGAAGTTTTTTCGAAAGGCAATTTGTCGCAAGCCACCCGGGCGCTGCTCGAAGAAGTCGATTTCGTGCAGGCGGCGCGTGCGTCGAACGCGTCAGCCACGGTGGCTGATCGCAAAGTGCGTCTCATCGAGCAAGTGCTGCAGTCACTCGAGACTTTTGAGGGTCGCGAGGGCCACCGCGCCTCGTTGTGGACCTATTTGAACACGCTCTCGCTCGACACCCGCGAAGAAGAAGAGGGGCTGCAAAAAAACTGCGTCACCCTGGTGACGTTGCACGGCGCCAAAGGGCTCGAGTGGCGGCTGGTGTTTCTGGTGGGCATGGAAGAAGACTTGCTGCCGCATTCAGGCATGCAGGGCGAACCGCCGAATTTAGAAGAAGAACGCCGCCTGGCGTACGTGGGCATGACCCGCGCTCGGCAGAAATTGGTGCTCACCCGCGCCGCAACCCGGGTAAAGCGGGGCAAGCCGGTGCCGCGCACGCCTTCACGTTACCTGGCCGATCTGCCGGAAGAATTGATTGAGCTGCAAGATCTCACCCAGCCTCCTTTGGGGCCGCCATCAGCTAAAGAATTGGATTTCTTCGCTTCTTTGAAAAATCGGCTCAAAAATGCGAAGGCGCCTCCCGAGCCGTGAGAGCACTGTACAAAAGTACAGAAGGCACATCGCTTGACTAAACAGGTGCACCCTCGTAAACGCACCGCCCTTAAAGCGCGTTTGAACGTTCAAGGGCGCATCTTCAAAGAGGAAAGAAAGTCATGTCGCAACGGACGTACAGCGCCAAAGCCGGTGACATCAAGCGCCAGTGGCATTTGGTCGATGTGAAAGACAAAGTGTTGGGCCGCGCGGCGAGCCAAATCGCCCATATTCTCAAGGGCAAGCACAAGGCGATGTACACGCCCTCGATGGACGTCGGCGATCACGTGGTGGTTATCAACGCTGCCCAAGTGCGTGTTACCGGTACCAAGGCGACCGACAAGCTCTACCACCGTCACCCGAAGGCGGGTTTTCCCGGTGCGTTGAAGACCACCAATTTCGAGACACTGCTCGGCCGTCACCCTGAGGAAATCATCACTCAGGCCGTGCGCCGCATGCTGCCCACCAACGCGCTTGGCCGGCAAATGCTGACCAAGCTCAAAGTTTACGCTGACGACAAGCACCCGCACGGCCCTCAGAAGCCCAGTGCGAAAGAAATCAAAGCCTAAGGGGTAAATGACGATGCCGACGACTGCAGGAAAAGAAGGTTTCTACGCTACCGGCCGCCGCAAGGAATCAACCGCTCGCGTGTGGATCAAGCCGGGCAGCGGCGCGATGATCATCAACGGCCGCGACATGGAAGACTACTTCGGCCGTGAAACGTCGAAGATGGTGATCAACCAGCCGCTTCAAGTGTTGGAGCAAATGGGCAAGATCGACATGACGGTGAATGTGCGCGGTGGTGGCCTCTCGGGCCAAGCCGGGGCAATTCGCCACGGGCTCTCGCGCGCGCTGTGCCGCTTGAACCCTGAATATCGCCCGCCTTTGAAGAAGGCCGGTTTTCTCACCCGTGACGCCCGCGCCGTCGAGCGCAAGAAGTACGGCCGTCCCGGTGCTCGTAAGCGCTTCCAGTTCTCGAAGCGCTAAACGCGTTTTAAAAAAGATGTCGAAAAAGGCAGCCAGGGCACGACACCCTGGCTCTTTTTTTGTGCGGGTGTTTTGAGAGCGAATGCACGTGGTGGGTGCTACGCTTTGCACCCAAGTATGGAACTCAACGAAATTCTTCAGGTCGCGCTGCGCGGTGGAGCTTCAGACATTCACCTCAAGGCCGGCCTGCCTCCGATGTTTCGCGTCGACGGTCAGTTGGTGCCTTTGAAAGACGGCAAGCGGTTGCCGCCCGAAGAAGTGGCCCGCATGGCGTTCGGCATCATGAACGAGTTTCAAAAAGAAAAGTTCAAAACCACCAACGAAGTCGACTTGGCGTACGGCGTGCCAGGCCTGGGCCGCTTTCGCGTCAACGTGTTTCAACAGCGCGGCACCATTGGCGCGGTGTTGCGCGTGATTCCGTTCAAGGTGATGAGCGTGAAAGACTTGCTCTTGCCTCCGGTGCTCGAAAAAATTTCGTTGGAAGAGCGCGGCTTGATTCTGGTCACCGGCACCACGGGTTCTGGCAAGTCGACCACGCTCGCCGCGATGATTGATCACATCAACGCCACCGACACCAACCACATCATGACGGTGGAAGACCCGATCGAATTTCTCATTCGCGACAAACGCTCGATCGTCAATCAACGCGAAGTGGGTGTCGACACCATGTCGTTCAGCCAGGCGTTGAAGAGCGCGCTGCGCCAAGACCCCGACGTGATTCTGGTCGGCGAAATGCGCGACTTAGAAACGATTGAGACCGCGCTCACCGCCGCCGAAACCGGCCACTTGGTGATGTCGACGCTGCACACGTTAGACGCGACCGAAACCATCAACCGCATCATCTCGGTTTTCCCGCCGTATCAGCAAAAGCAGGTGCGCATTCAGTTGGGCAGCGTGCTCAAAGCGGTGGTCTCGCAGCGCTTGGTGCCGCGCGCCGACGGCAAAGGCCGGGTGGCCGCGGTTGAAATTTTGAAAGCCACCACCCGCGTCAAGGAGCTGATTGAAGACAAAGATCGCACCAAAGAAATACCTGATGCGATTGCGCAGGGCCACATTGCCTACGGCATGCAGACCTTCGATCAATCGCTGATGTCGCTGGTGAAGCAGGGCTTGGTGACTTACCAAGAGGCGCTGCGACAGACGACCAACCCCGACGACTTCGCGCTGCGCTTTCAGGGCATCAGCTCGACGTCTGACAGCACGTGGGACGACTTCGATCGCAAAGCGGGTGAAGAAAAGCCTGTTCCCGGTTCGGCGGCATATGCCCAGCAAGGCGCGCCGGTGACGGCTCCCCCTTCGGCCCCCGCTGCGCCCGCGCCTCCGCGGGGAGCGACTCCGGTGGGTTTACCCCCTGCCGCCAAACCCGCCAGCACGACGGGTACTCAGAAGATTCCCGCGGTGAAACCCGCTGCTCCCGCGGGTGGTGACAAAGGCGGCGACAAGGGCGGCGACGACGAGTTTCAGATCGAGCGGTTTTGAGAAGGGGCGCGTCTTACGGCTGCTCGTCGGTGCGCTCATCGTCAACGCGCTCGTCTTCATCATCGTCTTCGTCGTCTTCGCCCATGCCGTCACCCAAGCGCGCATGCTCGAGCAGGCGGTGCAATCGGCGGTAGCGGTCGGGCCCAAGCACACCTTGCTCGTGCAAGAAGCCCAGCAACTGGCTCAAGGTTTGAAACGTTTGGGCGGCTTCTGATGCTGAAGCGTCGACCCCGAGCGCATCGATGGCGGTGTCTAAATGCTCGGGGCTCAAGGGCACCAGGCCTTCACCCCAAGCAATATCAAAGAGGGTTTCAGCCACCGCCAGATGTGCCGGCCTCAGCGCGCCTGTCGCTTTCTGACCGAATGTTTCGAGCAGTGCGTCGAGTGGTTCGGGAAAACCCTTGGCCAAGGCGGGCAGGGTGTTGAGCGTTTCAGCCACGTACTCTGCGTCGAAGGTGTCGGGCTCGGCGTCATAAGCGAGCGCTTCTTCAAGCAGAATGGTGGCGAGCAACTCTTCGACTTCAGCGTCGTCGGCACCTTCTGACTTGAGCAGGCGAACCGTCTGCGCGGCCGGTTCTTTTAACGCGTCATGGTGCTGGAGCACGCGGGCAGCAGCGCACGCGGCGATGAGGAGCAGAGCTTGCTCGGTGTCATGGGGAGGTTTGGTGCGGCCTTTCGCTTTGAGCACCCGGCTGAGCAAATCTTTACGCTCTCGCGCTACCGCCAACCACACCGCGTCGTCACCTTCGAGGGGAGCGCCTTGTTCAGCGCGGCCCCACACCTCGAGAGCGGCTTGCAGGGGCATGTAACGGGCAATCAACGGGTGCATGAGGGCCCCACCATACCTCGCGTTTGGTATGAGCGGGTACGGCCCCATGGCGAAGACAGCGTTCGAAACGGCAGTCAAGTTGCTCAAAGGGCGGGCGAAGAGCACTGACGCTCTGCGGCAAGCGCTGCTGGCAAAAGATTTTTCCAGTGACGATGTCGAGGCTGCGCTGACCCGTTGTGTCGAGCTGGGTTACCTCAATGACGGCACCCTGGGCCGTGCACTGGCTAAAAAGCTGCTCGACGATCGCCGCTCGCTGCGAGAAGTCGAACGCAAGCTGACGCAGGCCGGCGTGAGAGATGTTCGGGAAGTGCTCACCTGGGCGCGAGCGGCATGCGACTATGACGAGTTGGCGTTTGCTCGCTATTGGCTTGCCAAGCGTGGGCTTGCAGGGGCCAAAGCAGCGCGGTTTTTGGCGTCGCGTGGGTTTACCGAAGAGACGCTCGAGCGGCTCGGTTTCGGGCCCGACGGCTTCGCTTGACCGGCCGGGCCGTGGCCTTTAAACCCCTCAAGGTGACTCGATTTCTCGTTCTGGGTGCGGCGTTGGCGATGGCCCTTTCAGGCTGCGCGGCGCTCAAGTCGTTGACCTCGTCTGATGGCGAACCGAAGTACGCCACTGATGCCGAAGTGAACATGAAGAAGGGCGAGAGCGCGCTCGACAGCAAGAACTACACCGAAGCGGCGCGGTACTTCGATTACGTACGCACCAAGTACCCGTACTTGGAAATCTCGAAAGACGCCGAGCTGCGGCTGGCCGACACCGATTACGAGCACGAGCAGTTTCCCGAAGCGCGCGACCGCTACCGTGCCTTCATTCGCCTGCACCCCACGCACCCCAAAGTCGACTACGCCGCCTTTCGTGCCGCGCTGACACACTACAAAGACATGCCCTCGCAGCTGATTTTTCTGCCGCCCGCCGAAGAGAAAGACCAGGGCGACGTGAAGAATGCGCTTAGCTCGATGAACGATTTCGTGCGCACTTTTCCCAAGAGCGAATTCGTTCCCGAAGCGCAAAAGGTCATTGACGAAGTGAAGCGCCGGTTGGCGGAGCACGAAATTTACGTGGCCAAGTTCTACGCGCGCCGCGACAAGTGGCAGGCGGTGATCGGCCGGCTCAACGTGGTGGTGCAAGACTTTTCGGGTGTGGGTTTCGATGAAGACGCCTACTTCGACATTTACGAGGCGTACTTGAAGCTCAACGAGCCTGAGAAAGCGCGCGAGACGTTGAAGCGGGTGGTGGAACGCATGCCCAACACCCGTGCCTCTGAGCGCGCGAGTAAGTTGCTGGGCCAGAGCGGGTGAGCCCGCAGGCGAAGAAACTCGTTTTCTTCGTTGTTGCCGTCGTGAGCCTTGCAGTTGCCTTGCGGTATGCGCTGCGCGGGTTGGCGGCGGTCACTGCGGGGCCTGAAGCCGAAGTGATCTCGTTGCTCAAAGCTGCCGAAAAAGAGTTGCCCCCCGTCAGCGTGCCCGCAGGCCAGCTGTTGCAACCGCACGCAATGCAGTACGGGCGGCTCAACGTGCAGGCCGAAGGAGCTTTGGCCACCGTGGTGTCAACGTTGGATCTCGACGGCAAGGTAGGCGATACGCACGTCAGCTCGCTGGGGTGGGAAAAAGTCGGGTTTGATCGTCACGCCGGTGTGTGGGCGCCGAGCGCGGGTTGGGCGCCACGCTTGGCGGCGGCGCTGGCGGTGCTCGAAAAACGGCGCGTGGCGATTGAGCAGGGGCAAGAAGCGGTGCTTCGTTCGCTCCAGATGCCGGGCCAGGCACTGGGCGACTTGGGCACAGTGTGGACGCAGTGGGCACAGCTTAAAAAACGGCGCTACCGTGTCGAAGGTTGGTACCTGCGCTCAGAGCCTGATCGCGTTGCCGTGACAGAAGAGTGGCACCTCGAAGGTGACAGCCTTGAGCGGCCTTTCGATCAGAAGGGGCGCACCTCGTTGAGTTTGGTTGAGGTCAACGGGGGATTCTTCTTTGAGAACGGCGTCTTGTAGGCTACGAAATCGGGGTCTTGTACGTCCTGGTTTGAGGGGCACAACGCGAATGGATGAGGCTCTCAGGCAGCTGGTTACCTTGGGGCGCGGCTACTTCGACAAGAAGCAGTACGCCCAGGCCGAGAAGTACCTCACGCAAGTCGTCGAACAGAACCAGTCGTTTGCCGACGTCTACAACATGCTCGGCGTCATCTATCACGACCAAGGTCAGTTCGCCCGGGCGCAACGGGCCTTTGAAGCGGCGCTGCGCTTGAACCCGTCGTACACCGACGCGGCGCTCAACCTGGCGGTGATTTACAACGACATGGGCAAGTACCGGGAAGCCAAGGAAGTTTACCAAGGCGCCCTGTCTCGCCAGCGCGGTTCTCCCAGCAAGATGGACCCCTACGTGCTGGGTAAAATTTCGAACATGTACGCCGACATCGGCGATGTTTTCGCTTCGAGTGGCATGCTCGACGAGGCGATCGGCGAATACCGGAGGGCCTTGGGTTTGTGCCCTTCGTTTGTCGACATTCGCATGAAGCTGGCCGATGCTTGCCGTGACAAGGGCGATCACACCGAAGCCATTGCTCAATTCGAAGAGATTTTACGCATCAACCCGAACTACGTTCCTGGTCGGGTGCATTACGGAATTACGTTGTATTCCGCGGGTCGGAAAGCAGAGGCCCAAAAGACATGGGAAGAAGTGTTGGCCCGGCATCCGGGCAATCGCAGTGCCGAGATGTATCTGAATTTAGCGAAGGACACCGGACGTGACCTCTAGTGCCGCGGGCTATTCCTTAAAATTCATTTCGGGAAAATACCAAGGCGGCGAGTTTCCGCTGAAGCCCGAGAAGCAGATTGTCGTTGGCCGCTCGAGTGAGCTCGACATGGTGCTCGTCGAAGACATGGTCTCGCGTAAGCACGCCAAGATCACCTTCAGCGCCGGCAAGATCTCGATTGAAGACCTCGGCTCGACCAACGGCACATTCGTCAACGGCGAAAAGGTGCAGCAGGCTCGCCTCAAAGAGGGCGACCGCATATTGATTGGCACGTCGATCATCAAGTTGGTGAAGGCCGGTGCGGGCGCTCCGTCGGTCGACGAAATTTCGGCCAACAAGAAGCTCGAAGAAGTGGCGGCCAATCAAGCATCGAAGACCACGCGCACCGCGATGACGGGCAAGCTCGAAGAGGTGCCGTTGCCTGACTTGCTGCAGCTCTTTCACACCTCGAAGAAGAACGGGGTGTTGGTGGTGAAGAACGATCACGAAGCGCGGGTGTATTTGCGCCAAGGCCGGGTTTACTACTCGGTGATCGACGACAACCACGAGCTGGGGCCACAAAAGAGCTTCAACCGCATCATCACGTGGGAAACGGGCGACTTCGAGTTGCTGCCGCCCGACAACCAAGAGTTCATGGTCGAGCTCGATGACTCCACCGAAGCCCTGTTGATGGAAGGGTTACGTCAGTTCGACGAGTTCAAGCGAATTGCTGGCGATCTGCCTTCGGTTTCGGCCACGTTGACTTTGGCGATGCCCATGACCGCCAACCTGCGGGAGCTGACGCCCGAAGAGCTCGACATTCTGCAGCTGGTTCACAACTACGGCAGCCTGGCCGGCGTGTTAGATCACTCGACGCAAGACGACGTCACCTGCGCCGAACGGCTCATGAACCTGATTCAACGCGACTACGTACGCGCGAGTTGATGCCGGTGGTGCGCGGCCTTGGCCTCGGGGCGTTGTCTGCCTTGTGTTTCAGCCTGGCGGCTCATGCCGGGCCGCTGGTGGTGATTGACCCTGGGCATGGAGGCAGCCAAGACGGTGCAGCCGCCGAGAGCGGGCTCCTCGAAAAAAATGTAGCCCTGGCGCTGGCCAAGAAGCTCAAAGCTGCGCTCGAGAAAGAGCTGTCAGCCACCGCCGTTCTGACCCGCGAACGCGACAGCTTGGTGCACTTGTCTGACCGCGTCGCTTGGGCGAACCGACAAAAACCCGACCTGTTCATTTCACTTCACGCCAACTCGATGCCCACTCAACGGCAGCGCAAGGTGATCGAAGGCATCGAAACATATTTTCTGTCGGCCCATGCATCGCACGAAGACGCGCGCAAAGTCGCCGCCCGTGAAAATGCTGAAATACCCCAGGCGAAAAAGGCGCAGAACAACGACACCTTGGCATTCATTCTGGCCGACTTGCAGCGCAGTGAAGCGCACGCCGATTCGTCGCGCCTGGCGTACATGGTGCATGAGCAGTTGATCGCCGCCACCAAGGCCGTTGATCGCGGCGTGCAGCAGGCGCCATTTTTCGTGTTGATGGGCCTCGACGCGCCGGCGATTCTGGTCGAGGTTGGTTTCATTTCTCACCCGGGCGAAGGTGCGCGGCTGGCCGACGAGGCGTATCAAGATACTTTGGCTAAAGCGGTGGCTTTGGGCGTGAAGAATTTCTTTCAGACAGTCGAGAAGCGTGACGGCCGCCCGGCGCGGTGAGAAATTATTCACGTTCGTTCTGGCTTGCAGAAAATCTTGCTAAGCGGTGCCTATGCGCTCGTTCAATCGCGGTTCGTCTGATTTGAGACCTGTGGTGCTCACGCCCGGCGTTTCGCGCCACGCCGAAGGTTCTTGCCGCGTGGAGTTTGGCCACACCCAGGTGCTGGTGACGTGCTCGGTAGAAGAACGGGTGCCTCCGCATGTGCTGGGCACCGGTGCAGGTTGGTTGACGGCTGAATACGGCATGTTGCCCAGGGCCACCCACGAGCGCAGCAGCCGTGAAGCGGCGAAGGGCAAACAGACCGGCCGCACGATGGAGATTCAACGGTTAATCGGCCGCTCGCTGCGCGCCTGTGTCGACATGAAGACCATTGGGGTACGCACCCTGACTTTCGACTGCGACGTGTTGCAGGCCGACGGTGGTACGCGCACTGCTTCAATTACTGGCGCCTATGTGGCGTTGGTGTGGGCACTGCAAAAGTTGAAAACGAAGGGGCTGCTTTCGGGCACTCCCAAGTTGACGCCGGTGGCGGCGGTTTCGGTGGGGTTGATGAAGGGCGTACCGCTGGTTGATCTCGACTACGAAGAAGACTCCACCGCCGATGTCGATTTGAACATTGTCGCATTGCAAGGGGCGAAGTTGGTCGAAGTGCAGGGCACTGCTGAACATGGCTACTTCGAAAAAGCCGGGCTCGATGCAATGCTCGAGGCGGGTCTGGCGGCGATCGCCAAACTCAACGAAGCCCAAGCCAAGGCCATGCCGTGAAGCTCATTTTCGCCACCACCAATGCGGGAAAGCTCGCCGAGTTGAAGTCGATGCTTGGCGACACGCTCGAAGTCTCGTCGGCGGGCGATTTTCCCCAGGTGGCTGAAGTGATCGAAGACCAACCGACCTTTGAATTGAACGCGGCGAAGAAGGCGTTGGTTTACGCGCGGGCCACGGGCTTGTGTGCGTTGGCCGACGACTCGGGCCTGTGTGTTGATTTGTTGGCCGGGCGCCCGGGTGTTCAGTCGGCCCGCTATGCCCCCACCGACAAGAAGCGCATTCACCGTTTGCTCAATGAGCTCGACGGAGTGCCGTTAGAGAAACGCACCGCGCGTTTTCAGTGCGCGTTGTGCCTGGCGTGGCCTGACGGCAAGTTGGTGACCGTGATGGGCACCTGCTCGGGTCGCATTACCGAAGCGCCGCGGGGTGAAGGCGGCTTTGGGTATGATCCGATTTTTGAGCCGCTGGGTCAGACGCGCACCATGGCCGAGATGACCAAAGGTGAAAAATCATCAGTCTCGCACCGGGGGCAAGCCTTCGCGCAGATGAAGCCCCATTTAAAGGCGTTGGCCGAAGGTGGCCAGGCGGCTTCGTGAGT
>JAIBBR010000199.1 GCA_019694575.1 Myxococcaceae bacterium | reverse complement strand
CGCCCCTTACCGCATCATCGGAGGCAGATACGGGTTGTCGAGCACCTCACGCACGCGGCGGGCGAGGCCCTCGGGGGTAAAGGGCTTCTGCAAAAAGGGAATGCCCGAATCAAGCAGGCCATGGTTCACCACCGCTTCGCCGGTGTAACCCGACATGCACAGCACCTTCAGCCCCCCGCGTGAACGGCCCAAGCGGTTCGACAATTCGATGCCGCTCATCTGTGGCATCACCACGTCGCTGAGCAACAAGTCGATGCCAGCGGGGTGCGACTCTGAAATCAGCAGGGCTTCGCCAGCGTTCTTCGCTTCTAAAACTTTATAGCCGTACTTACGAAGCACCACGCGGGCCAAAGTACGCACCTGGTCTTCGTCTTCGACCAACAGCACTGTCTCGCTGCCGCGCAAGTTGTCGACCCGAAGAGGCGCCTGCTCCTTCGAGACTTCGGGGGTTTCGGCCTTGGGTAGGTACACCTTCATGGTGGTGCCGATGCCGGGGTCACTCGACACATAGACACAGCCCATGCTCTGCCGAATGATGCCGAACACCGTCGAAAGGCCCAAACCCGTGCCTTTGCCTTTCTCTTTGGTGGTGAAGAATGGCTCGAAAATGCGGGCCTGGGTCTCTTTGTCCATGCCTTGGCCCGAGTCAGTGATGGCCAACATCACGTACGGGCCGGGCTCAACACCCAGGTGCTGACGGGCGTAGGCCGCGTCGAGCTCAAAATTGGCGGTTTCAATGGTCAGCTTGCCGCCGTGGGGCATGGCGTCGCGGCTGTTCACCACCAAGTTCATCAACACCTGCTCCATTTGGCCGGGGTCGACGAGCACCTTGTGCAACTTGTCTGACAGAACGGTGCGCACGTGAATGTCTTCGCCAATCAGGCGCTGGAGCATTTTTTCCATGCCGGTGACGACTTCATTCAAATCGAGCACGCGCGGCTCGAGCACTTGTTGCCGGCTGAAGGCGAGCAGCTGTCGCGTCAAGTTGGCAGCGCGTTCACCCGCGCGGCGAATTTCTTCAATGTCTTCGCGCAACGGGTCGCCCACCTTGACGTCGCCGAGCACGATGTCGCTGTAGCTGATGATGACCGCCAGCAAGTTGTTGAAGTCGTGCGCGATGCCGCCGGCGAGCCGGCCCACTGCCTCCATTTTTTGCGAATGCAAAAGCTGCTCTTCGCTCTTGCGCAACAGCTCTTCGGCCCTCTTGCGCTCGTCGATTTCGCGCCGCAGCTCGCTGGTGCGCTCTTCGACCCGCCGCTCCAAATTTTCACGGGCTGACTGCAGCTCAGCTTCGGTTTGCTTACGCGCGGTGATGTCTGAAGAGATGCCCAACAAGTGGCTGGGCTTGCCATCGGCCCCGTGCAGGGGAATTTTCTTGGTATGCAACCAGCGCTTGCCCGTCGCCGTCTGAATTTCTTCTTCGGCAATCACCACCAGCTTGTCGCTGTCTAACGTTTCGCGGTCTTTCTTCTGAAAAAACTCGGCTTCTTCACGGGGAAAAAAGTCGTAGTCGCTCTTGCCCAACATCGCGCTGCGGGGCACACCGAGCAGCTCTTCGCCGGCCCGGTTCATTCGCTCGAAAGAAAGCGTGCGAGCGTCTTTCAAAAAAATCATGTCGGGAATGTGCTCGATGATGGCTTCGAGCAACGACGACACTTCGCGCAAGTGACGGTTGGTGTGTTGCAGCTCTTGCGCGCGCCCGTAAATCTCGGCGTCCATCTGACCGGCTTTGGTGCGCAGCTCTTCGCTCGACTTGCGCAGCTCGGTGCCGTGCTCGCGCAGCTTCACGAACTCAGTCACGTCTTCAACGCCGTGAATGATGTACAGCACCGCGCCGTCGGCGCCGCAGACAGGAGCGTTGCGCGGGCTCCAGTAGCGCTCTTCGAATTGGCCGTCAGGGCGGCGTACGCCATGTTTCTGCACGGCCATGGTGTCGGGCTTGCCGGTTTCAACCACCCGCATGAGCGAAGCGCGCAAGTCGCTCGCGCCCGCGGCAAACCCGCCCGCCGGCTCGTCGCGAAAAACGTCGAACACGCCACGCCCGACAATGTCGTCGCGCACGGTCATCGTGGCCTTAAGGTAGGCGTCGTTGACCGCTACAATGGTGAAGTCAGCCCGCAGCACCAAGTACAAGCCAGGTGTCGCCTCGAAGAAGCGCTGAAAATCAACGATGCGGTCTGAAGTCTTCGCGGTGGCCACGGGTTCTCGCTGACAAGGGCAGCATAACTGCAATCAGCTTCGGTGGCGCGCTTCACGTGCGAGGCCTTAAGGGCCCTAAGGCTGACTTGACCCTCAAAGACGACCGGCGTATTCGCTCAAAGGTCTTCACGCGATGCGTTCACCCACTCCCTGCCCCGCTCGTCAGTCATTGCGCGCCACGTCGCGTGGCGCCGCAGTGTTGGCTTTGGCCATGCTGGCCTTGGTGGCCCAAACAGGAGGCGTGCTTCACCTGGTGTTGGTGCAACATGTCACCTGCCCCGAGCACGGTGAATGGGTGCACGCCCCATCAGCAGGCGCCCTGGCCGCGGCAGTCAGCACACCCACCCTTGGGCACGACACGCCAGCGGTAGAAAAATCGACGGCTGACGAAAAACATGTGCATGACCATTGCTCGGCCACATGCACTCGGCGTGACGACGTCGTTTCGCAACGGCCCGGCGTCACCCTGCAGGCATTTCTTCAGCTGACCCAAGCACCCCTTCACCTGCAGGCGGCCGTCGCGCCGGCAATTGCGTTGTTGCGTTTGGCGCCCAAAGCGTCGCCACCGGCGTAACACCTTCGCGCTGCTCTCACTTTGTTTCTTCACCCGTCACGGCTGCGGGCGCGTTTTCGCGCTTGGCCGTGGCCGTCTCGCTTTTCAAGCCATGAACTTACTCACGCTGAACGACGTGGTGGTCGGTTACGCCAAAGGCAAGCCGCTCTTGCCGCCTGTTTCACTCACCTTCTCTTCGGGCGAGGTGGTGGGTGTGTTGGGGCCCAACGGCGCCGGCAAGAGCACGCTGCTCAAAACAGTGCTCGGGCTATTGCCTCCGCTTTCAGGCCAGCTCTCGCTGCCTCTCAAACGGCGGCCGAGGTTGGGGTACGTGCCGCAGGGCGCGCGGCCCGACTTCGCTTACCCGCTGTCGGTGTTGCAAGTGACGTTGATGGGCCGCGCCGCCCAACTGGGCTTGGTGAAGCGGCCCAGCGCCGCCGACGCGGCCATCGCGCTTTCGCAGCTCGAAGGCGTGGGGTTGGCGCATGTGGCGCAGGCTCCGTTTCGCTCGCTCTCGGGGGGCCAGCAGCAACGCGTGTTGGTGGCCCGGGCCCTCACCGCCGAGCCAGAGCTGCTGGTGCTCGACGAGCCGACGAGCGAAATGGACCCCGCCGCCGAACACGCGCTGCTTTCATTGGTGAGCCAGCGGGTGGCGGCGCGCGGCATCGCGGTGGTTTTCGTGACCCACGAAATATCGGCCGCGGCGGCGTTCGCCGACCGGGTGGTGCTGCTCGACTCGCGCCAGAAATATGTCGAGGCGGGGCCGGCCACGTCGCTGGTGTGCTCCGAAGTCATGAGCCGACTGTATGGGCGGCCGGTCGAAGTGCGGCGTGAAGCAGACCGCACCTTGGTGTGGCTGTCAGGCACCGTGCCCAGCGAAGGAGGCGCGCGATGAGTTTTTGGGACGCGCGTTTTCTTTGGGGCGAGCCGATGGCGGCGTCAGTCTTGGCGGCGGCCCTGCTTGGCTACCTCGGCTTCTTCGTGGTGCTGCGGCGCATGGCCTTCATGAGCGCGAGCTTGAGCCAAGTGTCTGGCCTGGGCGTGGCGGTGGCCTTCTGGGTGGGCAGCTTGATGAATGTCGAACCACATGCTCCGACGCCGTGGCTGCTGTCGCCCGGCACTTTTGCCTTCGCCTTCGCGGGCCTGGGAGCCATGGCCATGGCGGTGACGCCGCGCTCTCGACGGGTTAGCCCCGAGAGCCTGGTGGCGCTGTTGTATTTGGGGGCCAGCGCCGGAGTGATGGTGGTGCTCGCCAGCCCCCGCATCGCGCAAGAAGCCCACGAAGTGGGTGACTTGCTCTTCGGCAATGCGGTGGTGGTGCGGCGTGAAGACCTGGTTGAACTGGCCATCGCCGCGGCCGTGACGCTTGGGTTACACGCGCTGTTCTTCAAAGAATTTCTCTTCGCTTCATTCGACGCCGATACCGCCAACGTTTTCGGCGTGCCGGTGAAGCGCATGGAGCTGCTCCTCTATTTTTCACTCGCGCTGTGCATCGCCGTCGCCACCCGTGCCATCGGGGCGCTGCCGGTGTTCGCCTTTCTCGTTTTGCCCGCCGGGGCCGCGCTGCTCTTTTCTGAGCGGCTCCACGTCGTGTTGACGCTGTCGGTGGCCATCGCCGTGGTGTGTGCCGCGCTTGGCTATTACCTGTCGTGGACCCTTTCTTTGCCCACGGGCCCGGTGATGGTCTCACTCACCGTCGTCACCTGGGCGTTCGCAGCCCTCAAACGTTTTTTCGACAAACGGAAATGACCGCCCATGAAAAAGTACTCACTGGCACTGCTCGGCAGCGCGCTGTTGTCGCATTCGTACGCCTGGGCCCAAACCGACCAAAGCAGCTGGGCCGACGATATTGACGCGGCTGCGGCAAAGCCCGTTGCCGCTCCCACTGCCGTTGCGCCCCCGTCAAACCCGGTCGCACGCGTGGTGCAAAGCATGAACCCTGACGTGTCGGCGGTGATTACTTTCGCCGCCGGCCTGGCGGAAAAGCAGCATTACAGCTTGGCAGGAGACGACCCTTCACTCTTCGGAGGCAGTGACGAGCAGCCGGGGGGCTTTACGGTTCAGGAGGCAGAAATAGCGTTACAGGCTTCGGTCGATGCGTATTTTCGGGCTGATTTATTCTTGGCGATACCGAATTTAAGCAGCGTTGAGGTGGAAGAAGGTTTCATCACCAGCACGTCGTTGCCCGCCAATTTGCAGCTCAAAGGCGGCATCTTTCGCTCCCAGCTCGGGCGGCAGAACGGGCAGCACTTGCACCTGCAAGACTTTGCGCGGCGGCCGCTCATCAACGAGGCGTACTTGGGTGAAGACGGGTTGCGCGCTCCAGGGGTGCAGCTGGCGTGGTTGGTGCCAGTGCCCTTCTTCTTGCAGCTGAGTGGAGAAGCCTTGAGCGTGTCGCCTCCTGAAAAGCTCGGACACTTGGCGAGCTTCGGCGGTGGTAAGCGCACCGACCTCACCTACACCGCGAGCGTGCGCAGCTTCGTGCCATTCACTGACGAAGCGAGCCTGTCACTCGGGCTGCACGCGGCGTTCGGCAAGACCCCGGGCATGCACGGCCAGAATGAAGACGAAGTGCTTCGGGCCGGCGCGCGCACCACGGTGCAAGGCATTGACGCGTACTTCAAGTACAAACCGGCGAACCAGGCGGGTAGCTACTTCAGCCTGGCGTGGACCACCGAGCTCTTCTGGCGGCAAGTGCATGGAACCGCTGCGGGTGAAGAGGTGCTGGTGGACGGCGGGTTGTATTCGCAGCTGCTCTTTCAAATCTCTCGGCGTTGGTACGTGGGTCTGCGGCAAGACGTGCTGGGGTTGCCGGCGTCGAAGCTGCAGACACCTGCCTGGCGCACGGCCTTGTCTGCCACGTTTGCTCCCACCGAGTTCTCACGCATTCGGGCCTACGTCGAACGCGAGACGCTGCCGCAGCGAGGCGCTTCGCTCTTCTCGGGTGCACCCAACTGGGCCGGCTATCTGCAGTGGGAAGTGACCTTTGGCGCGCACGGTGCGCACCCGTACTAATTGGCAAAAAGGAGAACCCTTCAAATGAACCGTTGTCTCTCGCAACTGTTGCTGTCGTTCATGCTGGTGATGCCGTGGTGGGCGCGAGCAGAAGCGCCGCTCAAAGTCGTCACCACCATCGAGACGTTGGCTGACTTGACGCGCCAAGTGGGCGGTGAGCAAGTCACCGTGCAGAGCCTGGGCAAGGGCTACCAAGACCCTCATTTCGTAGAGGCGAAGCCGAACCTGATGGTGGCCTTGAACCAGGCCGACTTGCTGGTGCGCGTGGGCATGGACTTGGAGGTGGGCTGGCTGCCTCCGCTGGTGCTTGGAGCGCGCAACACGCGGCTGAGCGCTGGGCAAGACGGAGACTTGGACTGCTCGAGGTTGATTGAGCCGCTCGATGTGCCGAGCACCAAAGTCGACCGCGCCCAAGGCGACATTCATCCCATGGGCAACCCGCATTACTGGCTACCGCCTATCAACGCGGTGCGCATTGCCAAGGGCATCAGCGAGCGGCTCACCCAGTTGCGGCCGTCAGCGAAAGACTATTTCGCCGGGCGCTTCAAGGCCTTCGTCGCGCAGTTGAAGACGCGCGCGGTGAAATGGGAACAGCTGGCGAAGCCATTCGCCGGCACCCAAGTCGTCACTTACCACCAGAGCTTCAGCTACGTGTCGAAGTGGCTCCAGCTCGAAGAACGCGGCTATGTGGAAAACAAGCCAGGCGTGCCGCCGTCTCCGAAACACTTGGCCGAGCTGATTGGCCAGATGCGCAGCGACGGCGTGAAGCTGTTGCTCGTCGAGAGCTATTACAACCGGTCTATCGCCGACGACGTGGCCGAGAAAGGCGGCGCCAAAGTGGTTTCAGTGGCGACCGACGTGGGCGCCAAGCCCGCCATCAAGAGCTACTTCGATTTGGTCGACGCGCTCTTCGCGGCGCTGGGCCAAGCGGCGCCGGCGCCTTAAAGAGACCGGTGCCGGACTTTCCAAACTTCCAAAGTCCGGTGGAGGCTTGAGATTTAACTGTCCGTAATCACATGAGACCAGCGCAGCAGTTTGGAAGTTTGGAAAGCTCATGATCCTACACATCTTGAGGATGTCTGAATCGGGCAAAACCCCAAGAAATGGGTGAGGTTAAGCAAAAAGGTGCAATTGGAATGAGAATGTGAGCGAAGGCGAA
>JAIBBR010000051.1 GCA_019694575.1 Myxococcaceae bacterium | reverse complement strand
GCCCTAAGCGTCAAAGGTTACGGCTCGAGCTCCAACCGCAGCACCACCTTCGCTTCTAGCCGGGTGTCGGCGGGAGGCACGCGGCCTTCGCACCTCACCACCATGTCGAGCTGCGGAGCCGCCACCATGGCACCCAAGTCAATTTGAGGCTCGAGAGGCAACGTGAGGGTAGGGTACGGCGCGGCCAGCGCTGCGTCAGCGACCTGGTCTTTGCGCGCCAGCGTCACTTGGGCATTGGCGGCACTGGCCACCAGTTGCACTTTGTCGATGAAGCCAAAGTCTTGCTCCGCTGGGCTCACGATTTTGAGCGACGCTGATTCAACGAAAGCATGCCGTACTTCAGATTTCTTGCGACCTGCGCCCCGCAGCTGCGCGTTGTTGTCGAAGTCGAGCCGCAGAAAACCTCCGAAAGGAGGGCACATTGGCAACAGCCCACCACTGGCGCTGCCGGGCACCACCGCGTCGGCTTGGAGCTCGGAGCGGTACGAGGGGCCTCCACAGGCGCACAGACTGAAAACGAGAGAAAAACAAACATTTCGAAGCACGGTGCCCTCTACTGTAACAGCCCCACTCTGGCTGGCACCCAAACTGCCTCTCATTACCCAAAGAGAGCGGCGTCGGCTGCTCCCCCATGGCGGGCGAAGTCTTCTATGGTGCGCGCCTTACGGTGAGGGCATGCACCCGAAACATCATTGGGCAAGCACTGTTGGGCGTTGCTCTGCTCGCGCACTGGGCGGCCGCCGCCGAAGACGAGACGCCTTCGACGTGGTCGGGCAGCGCCAGCCTGTGGACTGGCGCGGGCGTCGATACCAACCCGGCCCGCGACTTCGTCACCGGCGGCGCGACGACTCCACTCGACGGCATGGTGTCGGCAATTGCACAACTCGAAGCGCAAGCGCGGGGTGAGCGCGGCCGCTTGTCGGGTCGCTACGACGTGGGAGCGCGCAAGTTCATGCGTCTGCCCAGCGAAGACACGGTGATTCAGAGCGCGGTGCTCGACGGCTCACTGTACGCGGGGCGTTATTTCGACTTCGGCCTTTTGGCGAGAGCAAGAGACCGGCGCGGCGCCGAGCGCGACTACACCGATTTGTCGGCCGAGGCTTACCTCGGCTTCACACCCAGCGGCAAAGTCGACCTGCGTGTCTTCGGCGGCGCACACCGGTTCTTGTACTGGAACGGCATCGCCGCGAGCTTCTACACCCCGACGGTTTCATTTTCGGTGCGCTACCGTTTCGACAAGCGCCACAGCATGTCGGTGACCGGCAACTACGAGCCGCGGCTGTACAATGCGCTGAGTTTTCCCAACCCTGGCCTCGACCCACCTGAGGTGCGGGCACAGCGTTCTGACAACGTCTTCACCGCCGGCATCAGCTACGCGTACCGCGGGCCTTTCGCGCTCACTGTCGCGTACAGCTATGTCGATTCGACGTCGAACAGCTGGGGCGAGACGTACCGCCGCCACCGCGGCACCCTCACCGCCGGCGTGAAGCTGCCCTGGCGGTGGACCTTTCTTGGCAACCTGGCATTGCAGTGGGCGCAATACCCTGACCACATGTTTCTTTCGCAAGACTTGAACATCTCGGAAGACGACGAAAATCAGAACGCCGTCTCGGTGAAATTCGTGCGGCCCTTGGGCGAGCACTTCGCTTTCGATGCGCGCTATGCCTTTTATTTCAACCGGCTGGTGACCACCGACTACACGTACCTGAGGCAGGTCGCGATGCTCGGGGTTTCGGCGAAGTGGTAAGCGCCCTTTAACGCGCGGCGAAGAGCAGCTCGCTGCTCCCCAAGCGCACCGGCCGCTCGAGCATGGTGTCGAGGCGGTGACGCAGCTTCTCTTCAACCCGCAGGCCGGGTTGCGACTGGGCGAAAGCGTCGAGCTCTGCCGCAGACAGCGCCTTCAACTTGGCGCGGCCCCAACCGGCGTGAATGCGGTAACCGAACGGCAGGCTGTGGTGGCCCGAGACGGTGAGCGTGCCTCCCGCCCCCACCCGCGCGGCACTGGCGTAAATCATCGCCAGCGGCTCAATCAGCTCGAAGAAAATGTCTTTGCTCACCCGCGCGTGCACGGTGAGCCGGCCTTGCGCGAACGTCACCTCGCACAGCTCATGCGGAGGAACGATGGTTTCAATGACCGAAGTCAAAAGCGCTTCAGGCGTGCTGTGAAGCAGCCGCGTGCCGCCTAAAAAAACCAGCCACGGCACGTCGACGGAGCACACTTCGGCACTCAACCAACGCTCGGTTTGCTCGTCAGGAAGCTGCAGCTCACCCACCATGACCGTGTCGAAGCTCATGCTGAAATTGTCGGCCCGGTTCAGCCGCAGCGCCACTTTTTGTACAGCCCTGTTACTTTAGCTGGCCGAACCATCGTCGTTGCCTTCGTCGTCGACAGGCTCTGCTACGGGCTCATCACCTTCGCCCAAAAGCTCGACGTCGGTCACTTCTTCAATCTCGCTGCCTTCGCTTTCAGGCAGCTTCGAAATACCCACCACCTTCTCTTGCTCGTTCTCGAGCGAAATCAGGCGCACGCCTTGGGTGTTGCGGCCGATGACAGAAATCTCTTTTACTTTCAGGCGAATCAACATGCCGCCGTTGGTTATCAGCATCACCTCGTCGGTCTCTTTCACCTGCACCGCGCCCACCACGCGCCCGTTGCGCTCGGTGGTCTTGATGTCGATGATGCCTTTGCCGCCACGGCCTTGGGTGCGGTACTCGGCTTCTTCTGTGCGCTTGCCGTAGCCGTTTTCGGTGACCGTCAAAATCGCGGTACCTTTCTCAACGACTTCAGCGCTCACCACCGTGTCGCCCTCTTCGAGCGTAACGCCTTTGACGCCATATGCGGCGCGGCCCATAGAGCGCACTTCTTCTTCAGCGAAGCGAATGCTCATGCCCTGAGCGGTGCTAATCAGCACGTCTTTGCTGCCGTCGGTAATTTTCACCGACACCAGGCTGTCGCCGTCTTCGATGCCGAGCGCGATGATGCCCGACGCGCGAATGTTGGAAAACGCGTTCAAGTCGGTGCGCTTCACCACGCCATTGCGGGTGACGAAGAGCACGAACTTGCTCTCGGGAAAATCTTTGGTGACGACGACCTGGGCCAGCTTCTCGCCCTCTTGAAACTGCACCAGGTTGACAATGGGCTTGCCACGCGCCGCGCGCCCCGCCGCGGGTATCTCGTGCACTTTTAGCCAGTACAACTTGCCGCGGGCGGTAATCGTCAACAGGTATGCGTGGGTCGAAGCGACAAACAAGTCAGAGACGAAATCGTCTTCTTTCGTCGTCGCTCCCGTCTTGCCCCGGCCGCCGCGCCGCTGCGCCCGGTACTCGGTGAGCGGGTTTCGCTTCACGTAGCCCGCGTGCGAAAGCGTCACCACCATTTGCTCTTCGGCAATCAGGTCTTCAGTGGAAATGTCGGCCAAGTCGCCGGTGATTTCGGTACGGCGCTCGTCAGCGTAACGCTCGCGAATTTCTTTCAGCTCGGCCTTGATGACCGCCAGCAACGAAGACTCGTTTTGCAGAATGTCTTCTAACCGGGCGATGTCGCGGGTGAGCGCGAGCAGTTCATTGAACAGCTCTTCACGCTGCATGCCCGTCAGTCGCTGCAACCGCATTTCGAGAATGTTCTTCGCCTGCTCTTCTGAGAAGCCCTTGTCACCGTAGTCGTACGAAAGGCCTGAGTACTTCGGCTCGGCGCCCTTCGCCCGCGCCACCAGCGCTTCCATTTGCGCTTTGGCTTTTTGGGTGTCGAGCTTGTCGAGCTGCGAAAAAGTGGGGTGCTGGTAGAGCGCAGGCGACAAAATATTCATCAAGCCCCAACGCGCTTCATCGACGTCTTTCGACTTACGAATCACCGTAATCACGTGGTCGATGATGTCTTGGGCCACCAACAGACCTTCGACAATGTGCAAGCGGTCTTTGGCTTTTTTGAGCTCGTAGCGGCTGCGGCGCGTCACCACTTCACGGCGGTGAACGATGAAGCGCTCTAAAATCTCTTTCAACGTCAAGGTGCGCGGCTGGCCACCGTCGACCGCCAAGAGCACGATGCCGAAGCTCGACTGCATGGGTGTATTGGCAAACAGGTTGTTCAGCACCACGCCTGAAATCGCGTCGCGCTTCAACTCGACCACGATGCGCATGCCCTGCCGGTCGCTCTCGTCGCGCACGTCAGAAATGCCTTCGACACGCTTTTCACGCACCAAGTCGGCAATGCGCTCGATGAGGCGCGCCTTGTTCACCTGAAAGGGAATCTCAGTGATGACAATGCTCTCGCGCTCGCTCTTCTTGGCGATTTCAATTTCAGCGCGCGCCCGCATGGTGATGGTACCGCGCCCCGTCTCGTAGGCCTTGCGAATGCCCTCGCGGCCCGAAATCAGCCCCGCGGTGGGAAAATCAGGGCCGGGAACAAACTTCATCAACTCGGCTACCGTCACCTTGGAGTTGTCGACCAAGTGAATGGTGGCGTCGATGATTTCGCCCATGTTGTGAGGAGGAATTTTGGTGGCCATGCCCACCGCGATGCCGTCAGACCCATTGACCAACAAGTTGGGAAACCGCGCCGGCATTACCAGCGGCTCGAGATTTTGGCCGTCGTAGTTGGGCCCGAAATCGACGGTGTCTTTGTCTAAGTCGGCGAGCATCTCGTCGGTGAGACGCTCCATGCGCACTTCGGTGTAACGCATGGCGGCTGGGGCGTCGCCGTCGATGGAGCCGAAGTTTCCCTGCCCGTCGATGAGCGGGTAACGCAGCGACCACGGCTGGGCCATGCGCACGATGGCGTCGTAAACCGACTGGTCACCGTGCGGGTGGTACTTGCCGATGACGTCGCCCACCACGCGGGCTGACTTTTTGTACGGGCGGTTGAACGTGTTCGACAGCTCGTGCATCGCGAACAGCACGCGCCGGTGCACGGGCTTCAGACCGTCACGCACGTCAGGCAACGCGCGCCCGACGATGACGCTCATCGAATAATCGAGGTAGCTCTTGCGCATCTCGTCTTCGATGGCGACGGAAATCAAGGTGCCCGCGCTGCCGGGGGGAGGAGGGGCGGACGGCGCAGGAGGAATGTCGGTCGGATCAGCCATTTTCTCCTCTGGGGGGTTAGCTCACTTCGCCAGCAGCGTCCTAGCGAAAAAGCCGGTTACCAACGGCAGGTATTCAGGGCTTTGGGCGTAGTCGCCATGGTGCGCGCCAGGCAGCGTTTTCAACTGGTGGGGAGGCTTGGACGCCGAAAAAAGGGCCTCGGCCACTTCTTGGGGCACCACCTCGTCTGCACCCCCTGTCACCACCAGCACCGGCCGGGGCGCGATGTGCGTAATGTCGACAATCGGCTGCACGTCTTCACGGTGAATGCCGTGCCGCTGCAGGGCCCACAGCGCAGGCCACCGGCTCAAAGCACCCCAGCGGCCGAACTCGAAAGTGAATTCACCTTCTAAGCTGGTCCACGTGCCACACAGCACCAACGCCCGTACCCGCAAGTCTTCAGCCGCCACCCGCACCGCCGCCGAGCCGCCGACCGAAAAGCCGAGCACGCCAATCGCTCCGGTGGCGTCTGGTTGCTTGGCCACGAAGTCAACCACCGTGGCCAACGCCTCGCGCTCGGCCTCACCCCAGGTGACCTGGCCTTCGCTCTCACCCTGCCCCGGCTCATCGAAGCTGGCGACGCCGAAGCCCTGTGCCCGCAGCGCTTCGAGCTCGGGCGCCAATTGCAGCCGGTTGGCGCCCATGCCGTGGGCCAGCACCACCGCCGCGCCATTGGTCGAGGGAAAATACCACCCCGACAGCCTCACGCCCGACGGCGTGGTCCACTGGGTAATGATGCCTCCTGACCACCCCGTGGGCATGGCCACCGGCCCGCGATGGGGCCGCAACAACAGCGTCGCTGCATGGTACGCACGCGCCGCCACCGCGGCAGGTACCACCACCAGGAGCCCCACCAGGGCACTCACCGGCCACCACCGCCGAAAAAGACGCGCCATGCCTTTCGCTTTGGCGAAACGTTTATGAGAACGCTTCGGCGAGACGGTGCAGCGCGGTCTCTTCGGCGCTCGAGACTTTTTCGCCCATGCCCAAGATGCCACCGGTCGCCTGCGCCACTTGCCGCGCCCAACCGAGCAGCTCTTTCTTCAAATTTTCACGGTCGATGGGCTCTAGGTTTTTGCACATCGCCTGCACGTAGCTCTTCCACGTGTCGTGCAGCTTCGGAGACGGCTTGTTCGCCAACCACCCTTCGAGCAATTCTGCCGCCGCGCTGCCGGGCGCGATGCCCTTTTGGGCTGCGCCTTCCAGCACCGCCTTCTTTTCTTTCGCGTCGACCGCGCCGTCGGCCCAGGCCACTTCAACCAGGGGAAACAAGGTGAAAGCGGTCACCGTCTCGGGGTTCAGCTTCATCGCGAGCAGGGTGTCGAGCACCGCGTCTTGGGTAATGCCGGTGAGGCGCGCGATGCCTTGGCGGTCGACCGCGACCTGCTTCTCATGGCGCATCTTCTCGAGCAGCTTTTCGTTCTGCTTGCGAAAGAAGGCTTCTTCCATTTCTTTGCGGCGATCTTCGAATGCGTCCGACATGGCGGGTTCTTCGCTCCTTAAAGACTAACGGTGACTGCCTTTGCCTTTTTGCTGCTTGGCGCGGCGCTTCTTGATGGCTTCTTTGGCTTCAGCGCTCGACAGGTCAACGTTCGACCTCTCGAGCCAATAGAGAATGTCTTCACGTAAGAGCCCTTTGGCGCGGGCGCTGGTGGGCAATTGGGTGAGCCCTAAAATCCACTTCGCGCGCTCTTCGTGGGCCTTCATTGAATTGACCACCGCGCGTTGGGCCAAGTCGTCGTAGCGGCCAAAGTCAGGCACGTAAACCACGCCCCGGTTCTTGCTCACCACGTTCGCCAATTGCGCGGCGTCTTTCACTTCGGTGAGCGGCCCTTCGAAGGCGTAATGCGTCGCGGCTTCGGCGGCCCAACTTTGCCGGTCTGACTCGGTGCCTCCGAACAGGAGCACGCAAACACGGTTTTCGACCAACTCTGATTCTGAATAAGTCGACATGTTTTTCCCTTGAAGGCGCTCGCGCGCCTTTGAAGCCCGGCTATCACGACCGGGCGTTGCCTGCCACCCTCACTTCGACCGTTTCGGGCGTTACCCGAAACAACGGAACTGGCTGCGTCTTCCCCTTGAGGCGCACCGGTGCCAATTCTTCGAACTGCGATGTGTCACCGAGCAGCCTCACCGTGCGCTCGCCCACCAAAATTTCGCCCGGGCCAGCCAGCGCGCACAGGCGGGCCGCCACGTTCACCACGTCGCCCACCACGGTGTATTCGGTGCGCCGGCTGTTGCCCAAGCTGCCCGCCACCACCGTGCCCGAATTGATACCGATGCCCACTTCTAACGTGCGCATGCCCGGCAGCTCGTTGCGCAAACGCACTGCTTCGAGCATCGAGAGCGCGGCGTCGACGGCCCTTCGCGCGTCGTCTTCGTGGTGCACCGGAGCGCCGAAAACGGCCATCAACCCATCACCCAAAAACTTGTCTAACGTGCCTTGGCTGGCCAACACCGCGTCGGCCATTTCACCCAGCACGTGGTTGAGCATGGCCATCACTTGTTCAGGCGGCACCGACTCTGAGACGCTGGTGAAGCTGCGAATGTCGGCAAAGAGCACCGTCACTTCGCGTTTTTCACCGGTGAGGTTCACTTCGCCGCTCTTCAAAATCTCTTCCACCACTTCTTCTGAGGTGTAGCGGGCGAACAGCCGGCGCATGCGCTCGGTCTCTTGGGTGCGGCGCATGATGCTTTCCATTCGCGCGGTCAATTCGTCCATCGAGGCGCCTTTGTGCACGTAGTCGTCGGCACCGGCGCGCAACCCGGTGACCCGCTGAGCATCGGCGTCGTTGGCGGTGAGAATAATCACCGGCACCGAGCGGCGGCTGGTTTCTTTCAAGCGTCGGCACAACTCGGCGCCATCGATACCGGGCATTTCTAAATCAGTCAGCACCAGGTGCGGTTTCAGCGCTTCGAAAGCGGCCAACGCCTTGAGCGGGTCATCGAACGCCTCGACTTCGTACCCCATCACCCCCAGGCCTTCTTCAATCAAGCGGCAGGCAAGCGGGCTGTCGTCGACCACCATCACCTTCAAGCCGTTGGCAGCCAACCTCGCGCCATTGGCTTGGTGCATGGCCTGCTCGCTGGCCATGCTGCGCTGCAGCCCCATGGCTTCGTAGACCTGCTGCGGAGTGCAAAACCCCAAACGCACCAACACCTCGCCCAGTTCACCGGCACTTTTTTGCTGCTCGCGGCGCGCTTCGTCGAGCTGGTGGGGTGTCACGTACTTCAAGCCCACCAAAATATCGCCCAGGGCCGCCCGTTCGCTCACCGTGACCGGGTGCTTACCGAGCGCGGTGGCGAGCGCCCGCTGCAATTGAGAACGCGTCAAATACCCCAGCGAGATGAGCGCCTCACCCAACCGGTGGTGCGTCAAGCCCTGCACCGCGAGCGCTTCATGAACCTGGGCTTCGGTCACCAGGCCCATGTCGATGAGCAAATCACCAAAGCGCTGGGTGTCGTCGGGCATGAAAGGGTTACTTCTTTAGTGCCGCACCACCGAAGTCAAAGCCAAGACCAACTCGATGACAATCAAAACCACGATCATCACTTCGAGCGTGAGCGCCCGCCGGGTGTCAACTTCTCCCTTGAGCAACTCATAGGTTTGCACCAGCAGCTTCTGCTTGCGGGTCACCAACGCCTGCCACGCGGGAATGCGCAGTTGCCTGACTGATTCTTCATACACGCGCGCCAAGTACACATCGCCCACGATTTTGAGCGAGTTTTCCACCCGCTCCACGAACTCGTGCAGCTCCATCACCGTGAGCATCAGCTCGCGCAACAACTTGCTGTACGGGCTGCGCAACAGCGCGCCACCCACGCGCTTCGCTTCAATCGCGTCGTAGACACGCTCCAAGGCCCGGTCGAGAACGTCGTCGTAGTAACGCAGCTCGAGCAGTTGGGCATTGGCAATCTCGAGCAACTCGGGAATGTCCATGCTCCCGCTCGGCTCGTAAACGAAGGCCGCGTTCCAGTCGATGACCGCCAAGTCGGCCTCGGTGTAACTAAAGTGGTGCCGCGTCACGTCGTCGCGCTCGGCCGCCGACAAGTGACGCTCTTGCGCTTCGCCCAGCAGCAAACGCGGCAATTCAGGCGCCACCACCAACGCCTGCGCTTTCGGTTCGCCTTCAACGTGGGTGACGTGAATCACCGCGTAACTTTCGTTCTTGGCCCACGTGTGCGCCACATGCAGGGTGTCACCCAACGTCTTCACCAGCTGCGCCGACACGGTTTCACACAGCTTCTCGACCGCGGGGCTGTCGTAGAGCTCGTCACAAAAAGGAATCAGCGTTTCGAAGTCGGTGCCCTGCGCAATCGGCACGGTGACGATGATTGAAACCGCGCCGTAGTCGAACAGGTGACCGCTCACTTCAACCTCTTGCTCAAAGGCCTTCAACGCCAAAGACCGCTTGCCGAAGCTCACGTACAGCGGCGGGTTCGAAAGCTGCAGGTACTCACTGCCGGCGCGCTTGAAGGTGGCCCGCCGGGTGTCAGCGAGCAGCAGCGTGCTGGCGCGTTCTAAGTCGATGCGGTCGGCAATGTCGTAGAGCCGGTAACAAAGCACCTGCCCTTTCAAGACCCGAAACATGGTGCAAGCATCTTTACTTTACGAAACCTACCGTGGGTAGCGTTGCGCCCGTCAAAGGAGCAACGCTAGAACCAAAGCCTTCATGAAGGCTTTTTGGCTTTCGTTGTGTCTATTGGCCCCACCTTCGGCATGGGCGCAGCTCGCTGCGTTAGAAGAGCCCACCCTGCCCGCTTCTGACGACACGTATGCACCGCGCATCATCGGCTCGTTCTTGGGCGGCGCGGTGAGCCTGGGGTTACCGCTGCTCACCGGCTATTTGTTAGACCGCGACGACTGCCGGCCCGGGCGAAGCTGCTCCGAGCTGGGCGTTTCTTTGGGCGCGAGCGTGGGCGTCGGCCTGCTGGGGTTCGGCGCTTGGTTTCCTTATTCGCAGTGGGGTGGCAAAGCGGGCCCGGGCTTTGGGCTCGCCGGAGCCCTGGCGGGCTATTCTGCTGGGCTGTTGCTGCTCGGGGCGTTTTCGGCGGCCATTCAGGCGCCTTGGGCGCAAGCCTTGCCCGCCCAAGGCGTGGGCCTGCTGCTTACCGGCGCAGTCGTGGGAGCAACCCTAGGCTTGCGCCTGCGTGACGCCGTGCTCGACCGCGGCGCAGTACCATGGTCGGCGGGGCGGCTGCTCGCCACCACCGGCGCGCTGCTCGGCACCAGCGCCACCTTTGTGATTGGGCTCGCTTACTTGTTCGACGCCCTGTCGCGCAGCCGCGAACCGCTCGCGCTCGTGGGCAGCGCCCTGGTGTTGGTGCCCTTGGCGGTGACGTTGTCGATTGTCGCGACCATGGGCGTACACCGGGCGATGGGCGGCAAAGGCCGCTGGTGGACCGTGCTCACCGGCCTCGCCGCCGGTTTTGGGGCCGCGGCCATTTTTGTCGGCATCAACGCGTTGAGCCCCGTGTCGAGCACGGTGTCGCGAGGCCTGGCCAACAACGCAACCTCGTTTTTGATAGGCGGCATCGCGGCGGCGATTTGGGCCGCGTTTCCCATTGTCGCTTTAGAATGGTCGAGCGCGCTCAACAGCCGCCCGTCGCTCTCGCCTATTCCTCCGCCACCGCCCCAGCCGGGCGACGGCTACCAACGCGAAGAAGCGCGGGTCGAAATTTTCCCCGCGGGCCTGGGTGTGGTGGGGAGATTTTAGCCATGAAAATGACCTGTCTTGCCGTTCTCCTTCTGAGCACGCTGGCGCAGGCCGCGCCGCCCAGTCTGGTTGACGATTTCGAATTCGAAGACAACCGCCGCACCGAGCGTTTCGTGAGCGCGTTCTTGGGCGGAGCCACTTTGCTCGCCGGCCCCATCGCCATCGGTTATGCGGCGGCACCGCCAGCGGTAAGCTGCTTCGGTTTTCGTTGCGCGAACGAATTGCCCCAAGCGTTGGGAACGCTGGCTGGGGTGAGCGCCTTCACCGCCGGCGCGGCCATACCCTTTACCCTCATGGGCGGCCGAGCCGGGGCGGGCTTTTCGTACCTCGGCGGCGCAGCGGGGTTCGCTACCGGGCTGGTGTTGCTCAGCATCGTCACCGCCGCGACGCACGAGCCGTGGCTCCAGCGCATGCCCGTGGCCGGCGCCGGTCTGCTGCTGGGCCTCACCAGCGTCGGCAGCGCGCTGGGGCTCGACTGGCGCGACCAAGCGTTACGCGCTGGCGCCGTGCCTTGGTCTGCTGGCCGGGCATGGCTGACCGGCCTGGCCTTCTGGTTGCCGCTCGCCGGCTTTGGCGCCATCACTGCGCTCGTCACCACCATGGTGCCTTACGGGCCTGCACAACTCGGCACCGCGGTGGGCCTTTCAACCATTTCGGTATCGGGTGCGGCCGCGATTGGCTTTCTCGTGCACCGCGCAATGAAGGGCAAAGCCTCGTGGTGGGCCATGGCGCTCGGCACGGTCGGCGGGGTGGCCGCGGGTGCCTTAATGGGCGCTTTGCTCTATTTGGCTCCGCCCTCGTCGGCCCCGACCGCCGGCGGCGAAATGCTCTACCCGCTGCTGGGTGTGGGTGTGACGTTGATGCTCGCCGGGCCCTCAGTGGCGACTGAATGGTCGAACGCCGCGAATTCGGCGCCAGCGTTTTCATATGACGACGAGCCCACCGAAACTGACGCGCCCTCTTCAGCAAAATCGCGCGGCTTGGGGGTCGAGCTTTTTCCCGCGGGGTTCGGCCTGGCGGGGCGCTTTTAGCGACGCTTGGTTTTCGACGTCTTCTTCTTCGCGGCCGTCTTCTTGGCTGCGGCTGCTTTGGCGGCTGCCGCTTTCGACTTGGCGACGTCGGCCTTCGCTGGCGCCGCTTTATTCGTCTCGGCGGCCTTCATTTTGTTGAGCAGGGCCTCGCGCTCTTCGGTGAGTTTTTGCACCTGGCTTTCCAACTCGGTGGCGCGCGCTTCGGCGCCGGCCAACCGCTCATCACTGTTCTTGGCCCGCGTTTCGGCGGCGACGCGCTTTTCAATTTCTTGGGCATGGGCCAGCTGCGCGTCACTCACCCGGCCCGAGAGCACCACCGCCACCACCGTGGCCGCCACCGCGGCAATGGCCAACAACACCCATGGCAAGGGCGTGCTCTTGCGTGCGCCCAACCGCGCTGCGTCGTCAGTGTACGTTTTGTCTTCGTAGCCGCGGTCGTCGTAATCTTCAGACATGCCTGCTGCTCCTTGCGGAGCACAACGCTAGTCCAGCCCGGGGAAGGCGCGACGTTTTTGCTCCCAAACCCCACGGGCCTTGAGCACCCGTTCAACCATCAAGGCGTGCAATGAGCGCAGCGGCTCTGCCACGGAATCACCTTCGATTTCGGCCAGCGCATCGGCAATCGCCTCGAGCGTCGAGCGGGCGAAAGCATCGGGGCTTTCGCGCAGCCGCAGCGGCGACGCCAATTTGTCAGGCAGCTTCCACTTTGGCACGCCGGCCAAACACGGCAGCTTTTTCGTCATTTTGCGCGTTTGCCGCCAGGTGCCGTCGAGCACGATGAGCCGCTTCATGTCAGGCGGTGTGAGCGCCGCATCTTCGCTGGGAAACAACACACAAGCGCCGGCAGTCAGTGCGCTCAGCGCTTGGTCAGCCTTGGCCGACTCTTCGCCGAAATCGATGACCTGACAACGCGCGAGCGCCAGCGAAGCAATGCGCGCGGTGCCAGTCGATTTGTAAGCCTCGCGCTCGTGCCGAAGGAGCACGATTTCAGTGCGGTTGGCAACCGGTTGCAGTTCGGAGCACAGGCAAAATTCCTGCCTTATCCAACAGCGCTGGCAGCGGCCCGGCAGAGTCGACAACGTGCGCGAGCGCATGGCCGTTACGAGCGGAGCAAGCCGTACTTGGCGATGGCGTACAGCGCGCGAAAGCCGTCACGCACGCCGATTTTTTTACCCTCGTCGTAGGTGCGGCCAAAGTAGCGCACCGGCACTTCATAAACGCGCAAGCCGGCTTTGCCCACCTTGATGGTGATTTCGGGCTCGAAGCCGAAGCGCGTCTCTTCCAAGGTGATGTCGGCGAGCACTTCGCGTCGAAAGGCTTTGTAACAAGTCTCCATGTCGGTGAGATTCAAACCGCTGGCCGCGTTGGAAAGAAACGTGAGGCCCTTGTTCACCACTGAGTGCCAAAAATAGAGCGCGCGGCGCGTCTCGCCGATGAAGCGGCTGCCGAACACCACGTCGGCCACGCCGTCGCGAATCGGTTGAATCACGCGGGGAATGTCTTGGGGGTCATATTCCAAGTCGGCGTCTTGAATGGTGATGATGTCGCCCGACGCTTCGTCGATGCCCCGGCGCAGCGCGGCGCCCTTGCCGGCATTGCGCGGCTGGTACACCACCTTCAATTCATTGACGTTTTTCAGCTGCACAGAAGGCAGCGCAGCCCAACCTTGTTGCTGCAACCGCTCCAAAAACTCGCGCGAGCCGTCGGTCGAGCCGTCATCAATGCAGATGACCTCTTTGGGAAAATCGGTCGCCACCAGCCGGCGCAGAATCTCGGGCAGGGTAGCAAGCTCGTTGTAGACGGGAACCAAAACAGAAACGCGCATGGTGTTTTGAAACGGCGATTAACAGCCGGGCAGGCGCAGGGGCAAGTCTCGGTTGGTGATGATCGCCAACGCCTGGGGTTTTGAGCCCGCCCAAACGCCTACGGTACGCTTCTTCTCGTGCCTGTTTTTCAAAAATTCACCACCGGCCGTATCGTTCTTCCTCAAGAGCCCAATGCCCTTCGGCCACCCGCGAAGCCACCCAGGTTGAATCGGCCGCCGGGCATTGTTCAACCGCCCAAGCCGCCGCTGTACACCAGACCGCAATACGACGTTCTTATCGACAGCAGGCCCGGCGTCACCCCCACGCTAGATGACGTCACGGTCAGAAAAGGTTTCGACGGCCTCACGCCCGATGAAGTGGTGAAGAAGGTGCTGAGCCTGAATCAAACGCCGGTACATCAGAGCAACCGACGCTTCATTGAGAGACACATCAAAGAACAACACCGGGCCTTCACCGTCGGCGTTTCGAATGCTTTCGTGTGGGGCTCACCGTCGAACAAAGTCTTGGCCGGCTTGGGCGTGAATGAATTCAAGGCGCTGGGCACGTTGCAGGGCTCGCAGGCCGTCGTCTTCGAGGTACGGCGCCCCGACCAAATCAACGCCACCTATTACGCTTTCAATGATGCCGGGCAATTCGCGCAGGCGGCGGCTCCCACCATGCCCATCGTGATGGAAGCGGCGATTCGCTTGAAGCCGGCGGGCGTGGCCATCGATTACCCGGGCTGGCGTGCTCCCGTGTTGTCGGGACCCACCGTGACCATTGAAGAGCCGTAGACGCGTGTCAACGGCGGCGCAAAATCGTACCGCCCCCACCCACCACGAAGAGCTCACCCTGCGGCGACAGCCACACTCCGTATAAAGGCTGGGCGCTCAACTGTGCGGCCACGGTACGCCAACTGCCGTTGCTTCGCTGGTACAGCTCGTTGTTTTCACACGTCGCAAACACCGTGCTCGAGGCGCCGGCCAAAGCCGTCACCGATTCAATGAAACACCCGGGAAATTCCCGCTCCCAACCCTGCCCTGTGCGGTGAAAAACCTGCCCTTCGGTACCACCGACGAAGGTGTCGCCATCGCTGCCGACCCACACCGCCGACAGATTGCCATCGCAGCCAGGCACGACTTCTTTGCTGAAAACACCACCGACTTTTCTCAGCACCGTGCAGTGGTCGCCCACCGCCACGACCTCTGATGACCCGGTGGCCCCCATGGGCCTAGCGGCCACCGCGTTCAACGGCACCGCGCCTTGTTGGTGCGCTACCTTCGCCCACGCGTCGCCCCCAGCGCCCAACGGTTTTTCAAGCCAGGTGCCTTCGATGCCTACCGCCACCACGTTGACGCCGTCGTCGGTGACACCATTGAGCGGTTGTAAGGCAATTTGGAGCGCTTCAGTGGCCCACCGCCCCGCCCGGCGTGCGGTGACGATGCCTTGGGGAGCCATCAAGTCGTCATTGCTGCCTACCGCGTACACTTCATTGGCGCTCACCGCCCGTACCGCCTTAAAAGTGTGGTTGTAACGGCCTACGGCTTCGGGGCGCCAAACGTCTCCCGCCCGGTGCAACAAGAGCCCATTCGTACCAACAGCATAAACATCGCTCGTCGAGGTGCCATGCACCCCCTTGAGACTTTCGTACGTGACTGACCGGCCCCCCATTTGTTTCCACGGCGCGGGGGCGAGGCCGACCGCCACATAGCCGTCGTCGCCCAACAAAACCGGTTCATGGTGAGTGCCGAAGAACGCTGCACTCCACCGCGTGGGGGGAAAGACCCTTTGCGGGTGCCACTCACCTTCAGACAACGTGAGCACGGTGCCATCACCGCCCACCGCCATGACCAAGCCCTGCATCACCCCTGTCACCTGGTAGAGCGTTTGAAACGTTGTCCCCTGGGCCACTTGTACCCACCCCGTCGGGGTGCGCTCCAAAACCAAGCCACCTGCTCCGACAGCAAAAACCCGAGCATCTGCTGGGTCAGCCCACACTGAATACAAGTCGGCGGTGGTGCCCGACATTTCGGGCAGGCAGTTGATGTTGCCATTGACATTGTCGAGGTCAGTGCAGCGCACGATGTTGCCGTTGAGCCCGACCGCCCAGGCCTCTGCGTTGTCGAGACGCGCCGACACCGCCAATAAGTTGGCTGAAGTGCCGCTGGCTACGTTCAGCCAGTTACCCAACGTGTTGCGTACCGCCACCACGCCGCTGCGCCCGACGGCGATGGCGACCAAGTTGCTGGTACAAGCAGCACCATTAAATGCAGCGTCTGGCAAGGGCGCTGCATTTTTGGTCCAAGTGAAATTCGAGCCTGCATACAGCGCGCCTTGACGGCCCACCGCTACGTACCGCCCGGGCACATCGCAGACGGCGACCGCAGCAATGGCTCCGTTCTGCACGGCATAGCTCCACGCGCCGCTCGTGTTGCGCAGCAAGTTACCCAACGCGTCGACCGCCATGAACTGGTCAGTGGCCCAGCCTGCCGCAGAGACCCACGTCGCACCCGTGGGCACCGGGTTTTCCCAACACACCTCATCGGAACAAGCGCCTTTGACGCACAGCGGGGCGTCTGGGTTTTCTTGCAACGTCACGAAGACCGGGCAGCCACTCACCGGGTCGGTCTGGCACACCTGGGGGCCACCCGAGGTGCACACAATCGACTCGAGGGCACAACCCGAGGGGCAAGCGTCGGCGCATTCGGCCTGGGTGTTGTCAGCCAGCGGCCGGCAACGCTGCGTGCCTGGGCATTGCGCCACCACGCTTTGCCAGGTGGGGCAGGCGTCAGGGGGTTGAATGCACAGCTCGATACCGCCCGTTGCGGTGCAGCGTTGTTGCCCTGACGTGCAGTCAGTTTCACAGACGAGCTTGGGCAAACACACGCCGCTGCGGCATTGCAATTCGCTCGCGCAGGTGGCGCCCTCGCAGCACAAGTCGTTCTCTTCACCGCACGTCGAGCTGCGCAGAGAGCAGCCCCACGCAAGAAACGGCAGCGCTAAAAAAAATGCCCGACACATCGTGCCGGGCATTTTAGATCAGCAAGGCCGCGTCGCCTGGAGAGTGCTCTTAAGGGCCGCGAAGCTCCATGAAGCGCTTGCCACCCTCACCCCCGTGGCGACCTTTCATTTTCATCGCCTCGTGCTGAAACCTGCCCAAAAAGAGCGCCAATTGGGCCCGCTTCTGAGGTGACAAGTCTTTCGACAGCACCTGAAACATCTCTTTGTCGAGCACCGCCATTTGCTGCCGCCCTTCGAGAATGCGCTGCACCGCCGCGTCGACCTGGCTCTGCGCTGCCGCGTCACCGTCGGCCGCCGCCTTCAAGGTCTTCATCGCTTCGTGCATTTGCGCCCGCACCGGAGCGCGTTTTTCGTCGAGCCCCTTCAACTTGTCAGAAAGCCGCAGCGCTTCGCTCTCGTTCAAGCCCAAGGTCTCGGCCAAACCCACCACCATCATCATGCGCATGCGCTTGGCCATTTCTTCGCGGCGTTCACCCCTTTCTTCGTCTCGCTCTTCGCGGGTGATTTGCCCCTTTGCCGCGCCCCAAGGGGGTGCCGCTTGAGCCACGCACGCCAACGCCAAAGTCACTGCCAAAATTGTCTTTCTCATCACAAGTCTCCTTCGTCACTCGTCGGCCACAATACTTCGTCAAACAACTCTTCATCGCTGCTGGGGCCCACCCCGTCGTCAGCGCTGAAGGGTGCTTCAAAGCCACTCTCGCCAGCAGCGCTCACCGTCACCGACCGCGGCCGTGTATTCGAGAGCGCCAACCCGGTGACCAACGCCCCTAAGCCCGCGGCCACCGCCAACGACGCGCCGCGCCGCCACGTCGACGCCCGCCGCTCTTTCTCGTCGAGAGTAAGACGAACGGCCTGCTCCATGCCCGAAAGTCTGCCCCGCACCGCAGCGCTGGGCTTGGGCATCGCGGTCAAACCACGTATCAGCGACATTTCTTTCGCCAGCGCCGCGCAATCGGCGCAGCCTCTCAAGTGGGCCTGCGTGTCGTCAGGCAATTCGGCAGGCATTTCGAGCAACAGGGCCTGCACCGTTTCGCAGCTCATCGAAGGTCTCCTTGGTTCAACGCCTGAACTTCTTTGCGCAAGCGCGCCACGGCGTAGTGAAAATGGGTTTTGGCATTCGCTTCGTTGATACCGAGCGCCTCGCCGACTTCTGCGAAGCTCAAACCACCGTCGATGCGCAGGGCAAACACGTCGCGTTGCCGGGGTGAGAGCGACATCACCGCGGTGCGCATCAACTTTTCACGTTCGGCCTGTTCGAACGCCACGCCCGCGTCTTCGGTGGTGTGGTGGCTGTCAATGGCTTCGAGCGGGGCCATCGCCCAGCGCCGCGCGTCACGCACTTGGTTCTTCTTCAAGTTGATGGCGATGCGAAACAACCACGCCCGAAATGAAAACGTTTCAGCCTGGCCTTTGCGCACCAGCTTGGGCAACGCCCGTGAAGCAGCTTCAAAGGCCTTCACCAAAGCCCGCTGGGCGAGCTCGAGCGCTTCTTCGTCGTTGCGCGCGTAACGGCGCAGCAGTTTGTAGAGCGCTTCTTGGTGACGAGCGACCAATTCGCCAAAGGCCTTTGGGTCACCTTGCAAATGCGCCACACACAACGCCGCGTCGCTCGGGGCGGCAGACTCCACCAGTCTCAAGTGGGGCGCGCTGAAAGGTGGGTCAAAATTCGTCATCACTTATTCATCACACGCCACCTGGGAGCAGGTTAAAAACACCAGACATGAAAGGTGGTGAATCATGATCTCCAAGTCGTCAACCCCGCGACCTTCCGCTCCCTTTCCTGAGCCTTCACCGACGTACCCTCCCACCACGCGCCGCCCGGTGATGCCCCCGCCGGTGCGCCACGAAGCCCCCAAGGCGGTGGCTGCGCGGCCGGTGCAGCCTGGTTTTACTCCTTTGAGCGCGGTGCATTTTTCGGTGCACACCCAGATGCCCGAGCTGATTAACGGGGCCCACGAACGTGGCTGGTACGCACGCGGCCACTCGCAGTTGTGTATCAACTGGCAAGAGTTGCACTACACGACTGACGGGTGGAAAACGGTGCACGTCTTGAAGTCGACCGATGTGCCGTGCCCCGTTATCAACGGCAATTTTTATTTGCCGAACCTCAGCGCGGGCACCCCGGTCGAGTTCGCGCTTCGTGTCGGCTATGGCTGCCGCGCTCCTGAAGATACCGGCGGCTACCGCGACAGTGCCGAACACTGGTTCAACAACCAGGGCGCCAATTACCAGCAGACAACCCGGTGAAAGAGGGCGAGTGCCTCTGGCCCACGATCCGTATTGGCCACTATGTCGCGGCACGGCGAGCGCCGGGCTCGAGCTGTACCAAGCAATGCGGGATGATGTCGCCGCCGATGAATTCGAGGTTGCCGGTTGTACCGTCTGTGGCCGCGTTCCCGCTCCATTTTGCTCCCCATTCATGACAGCTCACAAACCACCGAGATAGGGTGGCCGAATGCGGAAGCTCCTGTTCCTCAGCGCCATAGTGGTTCTGCCAGCGTGCAAGCACGCGGAGAAGTGCGAGTGGGGATACATGCTGGCGAGAGACACGCCTCCGAGCGGAGTTCGCCACTACACTTGCCAGTGCAGCGGAACGAAGAGGGCGCCTACCAACAAAGAGACGGCGTGGACGGGAATCGGAGGAAGCTCGGAGTATATCGAGTCGATGTGCGAGGGCACGATTCTGGCCAAAGACCTACCACGTCCGAAATGGGTCCTGGACGGCGGTCAGCCGTAGAAACTGAAACGACCCAGCGAACCAGTGGTTCGGTGACGCTCAACTGAGTCGACCAAACCTTGTGCCCCGTACCCGTCAACCGCACGCGAAGAAACCCACCTTCAATTCAACCTAAATGCGTTCGAGCGCTTTGCGCTGCGCATCAATAAAAGCCACCAAGCGAAACTCAGCGTCATGGAACTCGAGGCCCATGCCGCGCTCGTTCACCCACTTGATACGGCCCGACACTTCGACCGGCTCATCTTCACCGGGTAAATCAATCATGAACGTCACTTCGGTACCAATGTCGAGCGGGTGAGCCGTCTTCAAACCCATGCCCTTCTCGCTCATGTCTCGCACATCGTCACAGAACCGCCCGTCAAGAACAGCCCGCGCGCGTGCGGCCACCGGCACCCGTGCAAAACGCCGCGTCGACATTTTGATCATGGCCAGCCCCTTTGCTTAATGACGGGCCAAAGTATACCAGAACAACGGCACCTACACCGCCCTACTTATCGACAGGGCATTTTGCCCCGCTGAAAGTTCTTAAACGTTGTCCCACGTATAGCCTTCAGCATCGAGCGCATGGTCAGCCAGCGACTTGATGTGCTCGTCGTCGTTGTCGTCGATTTTGTTGAAGTTGCTCTTCACGCGGCGCCGAACCTGGCCCGAAAACACCTCGAGAATCTCGAGCTCTTTGGTGCACGCGGTGGCCCCCTTTTCAGAGATGGCGGTGCTCACCCGGCTCAAGGTCGACGCCAACACAAACAAGTCAATCATGATGTCGGCCAGACGCTTGGTGGCAAACTGCTTACCGATGATGTTCTTGCCGTGCTTGCGCAAGATTCTGTCGACGGCAGCGGCCAGGTCGCGCGTCAGCTCCTGAAACTGCTCCTGCTTCTCTTTCACCGCCGGGTGTAACTTGGTGAAGGCGCCTTTTTCACGCTTCACCACCGACGTGGCGAGCGACGCCCGGCGCAGCGCGTATTCACTCAACACGCCAAAGCCTTTGATGGGGTTGTCGAACACACCCTTCAAGCTCGACGCCAATTCTTTCAGTTCGCCGCCCACTTCATTCATCGCGGTGAGGGCAATGAAGAGCCGCAAAATTTCGTTGGTGCCTTCGAAAATGCGGTTGATGCGGCTGTCGCGCACCATGCGCTCATAGGGGAACTCACACATGAAGCCGTTGCCACCGGCGATTTGCAACGCTTCGTCGGCGGTGCGCCAAAGGGCTTCGGTGCCGAACACTTTGGTAATCGCCGCTTCGACTGCGTATTCTTCATGCCCCGAATCGATGAAGTGGTTCACCATGTTGACCGCTGATTCTGCGGCGAAACATTCGACCACCATGTGGCCAAGCTTCTGGCGCACCAACCCGTACTCGGCGATGGGCTTGCCGAACTGCACGCGCTCTTTGGCTTGCTTGGTCGACAGCTCAATCAACTTCTTCATCGCGCCCACGGTGCCGCCCCCCAAACCGGTGCGGCCCGAATTCAAAATCTTCATCGCGACTTTGAAGCCTTTGCCTTCTTCACCGAGCACATTCTCGAGGGGAACCTTGACGTTGTCGAAGTGCACCGTGGTGGTGTTGCTGGCACGAAGACCCATTTTGTCTTCGTGATGCCCAGTGCTGATGCCCGCCAAGTCGCGGGTGACGATGAAGGCCGTCATGTGGCCGCGCTCACCCACGCCGCCAGTCTTGGCGAAGACGGTGAAGAACTGGGCAATGCCGCCATTGGTGATCCACAGCTTGTTGCCGTTGAGCACCCAGTGGTCGCCTTCTTTCACCGCGGTGGTGGTAATTGACGCCGCGTCAGAACCTGCTCCCGGTTCGGTCAGGCAAAAAGCGGCAATCATTTCGCCCGTCGCTAATTTGGGCAGGTACTTTTGCTTTTGCGCGTCGGTGCCAAAGAGCAAAAGCCCACGCATGCCGATAGACGAGTGCGCCCCGACGGTGACTGACACCGAAGCGTCGTATTTCGCCGCCTCTTGCAAAGTTCGAGAGTACGCGGTGGCCGACAGCCCCATGCCCCCAAATGCCTCGGGTATCACCAAGCTGAACAACCCAAACTGCTTCAACTCTTCGATGAATGCGGGCGGCAGTTCTCCGGCGCGGTCCCACACGCGAAAGTCTTTTTCGTGCGGTTTGAGCAGCTGCTCGAGCGAGCCGATAATGTTCTTGAGCGTCTCGCGCTCGGGCTGCTTCATTTGCGGGTAAGGCAAAATGAGGTCTTCTTCGATGCTGCCGAAGCACAGCGACGACATGAAGCTCGACTGATTTTTAGGGTCTGCCATGGTGATGCAAAGGCTATACGAAAAGACCCATGAAAACGCTCGCCGGAAAAACGCTGTTCATCACCGGAGCCAGCCGCGGCATTGGCCTGGCCATCGCCCTGCGCGCGGCGAAAGACGGCGCCCACATTGCCATCGCCGCGAAAACCCACGCGCCGCACCCCAAGCTGCCGGGCACGGTTTTCACCGCCGCTGACGAAATCACCGCCGCGGGTGGCCAAGCGTTGCCCCTGGTCTGCGACATTCGTTTTGAAGACCAAGTGCAAAAAGCCGTGGAGCAAACAGTGGCGCATTTCGGCGGCATCGACATTTGCGTCAACAACGCCAGCGCCATCGCTTTGACCGGTACTTTGGAAACGAGCGCCCGCCGCTACGACTTGATGAACACCGTCAACGCCCGTGGCACTTTCATCACCTCGCAGGCGTGCCTGCCGCATTTGCTCAAAGCGAAGAACCCGCACATTTTGAACCTCTCGCCTCCGTTGAACCTGAAAGAGAAATGGTTCGAAAACCACGTGGCGTACAGCATCGCCAAGTACGGCATGAGCCTGTGTGTGCTGGGCATGGCCGCTGAGTTTCGCGACCGCGGCGTGGCGGTGAACGCGCTGTGGCCAAAGACGACCATCGCCACCGCGGCCATTGGCAACATGGCGGGCGGCGACGAGATGATGAAGCATTCGCGCAAGCCCGACATCATGGCCGACGCCGCGCACGCGGTGCTCACCCGCCCCAGCCGTGAATGCACCGGGCACTTTTTCATCGACGAAGACGTGCTGCGTGCTGAAGGCGTGAGTGACTTGAGCGGCTATGCGGTGACACCGGGCGCGCAGTTGATGCCTGACTTCTTCATCGACTGACCGCATGCAAGCGTCGTGGCAAAAAACCACACCGAATCGTTTTCGGTTTTACGTTGACGGGTGATCTCACCAGGCATACGCGTGCGCTCGTTGTTCAGTTCAAGTTCAACCCACTCGAAGAGGTGCTTATGAAGATTTTCGTTGCCGCCGTTGCCGCGCTGTTCGCCTTCACCACCTTCGCCGCTGACCCCAAGCCCATGCCCACGGGCAAAGACACCAAGACGATGATGCCCGAAACCCACGGCGAGAAGCCCCAATGGAAACCGACCAAGGTCACCAAGGCTGACACCAAGGGCGTCGAGACGCTCTACAAGTCAATGCACGAGGCGATGATGAAGGGCGACGCCGAAGCCATGGCCGCGCTGTGCGATTTTCCCGTGATGATGATGACCGACAGCCAGGCGGGCGCCACCTACACCGAGATGTACACCAAAGAAATGTGGATGAAGGAAATGACCCAAGGCATGCAGAACATGCCCAAAGACATGAAGGTGGACATCAAGACCAAGGCGACCTTCATGTCGAACAACATGGCCTTCGTCGAAGAGACGAAGAACATGACCATGGGCAAAATGAAAGACAGCTGGAAAGGCGGCGCCTTGGTGGTGATGAAAGACGGCAAGTGGATGTTCAAGGGTCAAATCGAAGGCGGCTGGGGCGACATGATGGGCAAGAAGCAGGCTGAAATGCTCGACACCACCACGCCTCCGGCCAAGACCACCGCGGCCAACACCAAGTAATTCGTTTTTGAGTGAGAAATGACGAAGGCGCCGGGTTCCTTTCAAGAGCGAACCGGCGCCTTCTTTTTTGGGGGGACTTAGAATTTAGAGCTTAACGGCCGAACGACTTGGCCGACGCGGGCGCGAAGCTGATGGAGCGCACGAACTCATTGACGGTGGCTTCGTTGCGGCTCGAAGCAAACACCACGTGCACTTCGGGGGCGTCAGTCAACAGCGCGTTCACCATGAACGAGCCGTTGGGGCGGGGCACACCGTCTTCATAGGTAGAACCCGACAGCGTCGACCCCTTGCCGAAAGCCAGCTGCAGCGACTTGCGCTCGCTCACTTTGCCGTTCATCGACCGGGCCGCCCGCTCGGCCAGCATGTTGAGCAGCTCGTTGTACGCCTTGGCCAACGCGGTCTCTTGCTCGTCAGGGCGCACATTCTTGAGCACCGAGGGCTGCATCATCGGCGCGAGCGACACCGCCAGGTGCACGTAGGTCGCGTCTTCAGTCACCACGGTCTGGCGAACCAAGTCGAGCTCGACCGGCAACAGGTCACCCGACTGAAACGGCATTTTCTGTTTTTCCACCAGCGGAGGCTGAATGAAATTCACGCTGACGATACCGGTGACATAGGCCGGAGAAGCACGTTCAGCACGCGGCTCGGCTTTGGCGCCGGGAGCAGCGTTGAGAAGAAGGGCCAGGGTCAGGGCAGCGGTCATCGTCATGGGAACTCCGTTTCGGTTTGTTGGTGAAGGGTGAAGGTGAAGCCAATGAAGCGATTGTTCAGAAACACTGAGCAACCCGCGTGCCGAGCTTCGGCTGCCCCTTCTTCGAGGGCCGCTTTAAGCCCTTTCTTCGAGGAGATTGTTGGTTTTTGATCACCCGCCGCCGAATGCAGCCGTGCTTGCAGAACTGAAAGACGGCTTTCGAAGCCGCTCTGCACAGCTGAAAAACCAGCGGGCGGCGGTGTATGCGCCTGTAATCTCGAGTTCCGAGATCTCTGGCTGGACCCATTGGTTCTTTTCGGGCCTGCCGGCACATGCTGGCGGCCAGCCGTGAAACCGGGAACTTTGGTGCTGGGAGATCGCTTTCGCGTCGTCGGCCATTTGGGCGGCGGTGGCATGGCCGAGGTGTACTTGGCCGAGCAGCTCTCACTGCAACGCAAAGTCGCGCTCAAGGTGCTCAAACGTGACCTGGGCAAGCACCCCGAGATGGCCGAGCGCTTTCGCCGCGAAGCCCGTATTTTGTCAACAGTCGACCACCCCGCCTTGGTGCGCATCATCGACTTCGAGTCGTCACCCCAGGCCACGGTGCTGGTGCTCGAATTGGCTGAAGGCGAAACCCTTGAACAGGCCTTGGCGCATGGCCCGCTCGAGCCGCAGAGGGTCATTTCGTTGCTGGCCCAGCTCGCCGAAGGCCTGGGCGTCATTCACCACATGGGCGTGGTGCACCGCGACATCAAGCCGCAAAACGTGGTGCTCAAACACACGCCTCAAGGTGAACAAGCGCGGTTGCTCGACTTCGGCATCGCCCGGCTCATGGAGCTGCCCGACGACAACCCTCACGCCAAAAGCCTCGCCGCCCCTGCCGACCCCTTGGTGAGCCACCCAGGCCAAGTGGTGGGCACGCCCGCATATGTGGCTCCAGAACAAGCCACCGCGCAGCCGCTCGACGCACGCACCGACGTCTATGCCTTCGGGGTGCTCGCCTTTCGCGTGCTGAGCGGCGAATACCCTTTTCCCGGGCCCTCTTCGCGCGACTTTTTGCGGCAACACGTGAGCATGGCGCCGCGCGCGTTGGTTGAAGCCGCGCCGGCCTTGAAAGCGCACCCCAAGCTCGTCGAGCTGGTGATGCAGTGCCTCGAAAAAAAGCCCGACCGGAGGCCTCCCAACGGGCAAGCGCTGCTGGCGAGGCTGACGCCGATGCTGCCCCAAAGCGACGCAATGGTGACCGCCATCACCAACCCCAGCCGCCGGGTGCTGGCGCCGTTGCTCCCCACCGTCGCCGAAAACCCCGGCCCCTCGGGCTTGTCACGCACACTGCAAGCGTGGAGCGAAAAGGCGGGTGTGTTGGGCGACAAAACCCGCGGCTTGAGCGCGGCGGTCATTACCTCGGCCGGCAGTTTGAGCGCCGAGTGGCGGCGCAGCATCGCCGTCGTCGCGTTGATGTGCTCGTTGATACCCGTGGCGTGGTCAATTTGGCCTCCCACTCCGTACGAGCGCGCCGCGGCGTTGCTCGACGCCGGCAAAACGCCCGAAGCGCTCACCTATATTGAGGAGCAGCTCAAAACCGAAACACGGTTTCGGCCCCAGTTGTTGGCGCTCAAAGCTGCCGGCCTGCACGCCAGCGCCCGTCACGACGAAGAGCGCGAAGTGCTGCGCAGCGGCCCGTACCAGGCGTTGCACGGCGCGCACCGGTTGCTGCTCAATGCATTGGCCGAAGATTTTGCACGGGCAGAGGGCGACAGCGAATTGAAGGCGCTGATTGGCTTGGTACCCAACCGCACTTTGCGCGCCGCTTTTGAGCCCATGGCGAAAGGTGACCTTTCAAGCATGCAATGGGGCGCACTGCGCTATCTCGACGTGACCGGGGTGAACGAGAACATCGACCGCGTCGAGCTGTACGCGCATTCGCTCGCATCGAGCCATTGCCCCACCCGCGCCGCCGCGGCCACCCGGCTGGCGCAGCTGGGCGATATGGACGCAGTTCAGGCGCTGCGCACGCTTTCTGAAACGCCCAAGGTCGACAGCCCCAATGGCGTCATTAACTGCGGGCAAGACGAAGCGGCTGAAGCGATTCGGCAACTCAAGAAAGCTGACCGGCAAGAGACGTCGAAACGGTAGCGCTGCGCTGTCGGCAGCTGGCATAGGGTGTTTTCATGCAACGCATCTCGTCGCTCGTCTTCTTTTGTGCCTTGCCATTGTTCGCCTGCCACCGGCCTCCTCTGGCAGGGGGCGATAGCGACGGCGGCGTTTTTCACCGCGATTTGCCGGCCGCGAAGCACTTGGCGAGCTGCGACGACACCGCGTGCGGCGACGGTTTCAACCCTCCCGTAGGAGGCGACCATTGCCCGACCTGGTTGCCATGCCGCAAATATGACACCGCGCAAAAACGCTGCCATTGGCTGCACAACCTGGAGCACGGCCACGCGGTACTGGCGTGGAATTGTCCGCAAGGGTGCCCTGAGATTGTCGAAGCGTTGAATGCGTTGTGGCAAACGCGGCAGGCCGACGCGCAGCAGCGGCGCATCATCGTCACCCCTGACCCGTCGTTGCCGAAACGCGTGGCGGCGATGGTGTGGGGCTATGGCTGGGTGGGCGACACGTACGACGAAGCGGCGATACGCGAAGTGCTCTCGCACCAAGACGAAGAAGCGCCCGAAAAGCGCTTGGGGTGTGAGCTGTAACGTTTGCTCATGGGTGAGCACTTCATTTGAGCCTTCGCGAAAAGGCCTTTAGGTGCGAGGGGGCTCGTTGCGTTCCGGCGTGCCTTCGCCCATTTTTGCGCAAGGTGGCTGCACGTACCCGTCGAGCGAATCCTTAAGATCTCACCTATGAGCGTTTGCTAGAGCCCTTCATATGCGCCTCTTCGCCATCGGTGACACCCACCTGCCGTCTACCCGCAACAAGGGCATGGACAAGTTCGGGTGGCACGAGCACCCCGCTCCGCTCGGCCGCGCGTGGGACGCATCGGTGAAACCTGACGATGTGGTGATTGTGGCGGGCGACATTTCGTGGGCCACCCGCGCCACTGAAGTGCAAGGCGACTTGCAATGGCTCGACGAGCGGCCGGGTAAGAAAGTACTGCTCAAAGGCAACCACGATTACTGGTGGGGTGATTCGACCGCCAAGTTGAAAAAGCTGCTCGAGCCGTACCCGTCATTCGTCGGCTTTCTGCAAAACTGCGCGGTGCAGGTGGGGCCGTACGTCATTGCCGGCACTCGGCTGTGGAGCACGCCTGAAGCCCCTGCCATGCCGGGCGGCGAAATGGGCAATGAGCCGGTAAAAACCGACTACGTCGAGCGCGAGACGCGACGCTTGTCGCTCTCTATCGATGATGCCCAGAAAAAAGAGGCGGCCAGCCCCACGCCGCTGGTTCGCATTGCCGCAGTGCATTTTCCTCCCCGCTATTCAAACGGCCTCGATACGGCCTTCAGCCACGTGGTTGAGGCGTGGCAGCCGAAAATTTGCGTGTACGGGCATTTACATGGCCCGGGCATTGGCGCGGGCTTCGTGGGCGAAAAGAACGGCGTGAAGTACGTGCTCGCTTCGTGTGACGCGGCGGGGTTTGCCCCAGTCTTGCTGCACCAGGACGAGCAGGAGGTGTCAGACACCTGATTCATTTAACCACGACACGGCGGTCGCAAAGGGGGCCGCGGCCTTTGGCAGGTACGCGCTCCATGGGTTGATTTTCGACTGGGCCACGGCTGATACACCCATGGCACTGACCTTGCTTCGGCCGTGCGCCGATGACTGTCTTGGCCAGCCGATACATTTATTTTGTTCTTTGTTCGCCTTTGCCTGTGCAGTCGAGCCACGCGTGCCCTCACCGGCGGCCCCCGAGTGTGAATTTCCGCAGTTCACCGAGGCCCCCGCGTTTCAAGTGGGGGTTCAACAGTCGGTCACGCTGCCTTTGGGGTCGATTTGCGCATTGGGAGGGGCCGAGTCAGTCGTCGTCGAGGTGACCGATGCAAAGGGCCAGGTGGTGGCATCGCAGGGAGTGTTGATTCGAACGGGTGGTGCCGATAGCGCCGTGGTGTCATTCACCCCGCAGACCATCGGCGTGCACCATGTGGCGGCGCTCTTTCAACCTTCGCTTGGGCGCGCGCAAAGAGACGTGTTGGCCGTCGAGGCCAAGCCCGCTCCCTCGAAGCAAAACTTCGCCGCGCAAAGGCTTGACCTCTGTGAAGACATGCTCGTTACCCGCCACAATGGCTTGTTGTGCATCGAGAGTGAACGCGCCCGGCTGATTCGGCCCGATGGCGCCGTGCAAGAAGTGGCCACCACGCGCCTGGTGGCCAACGGCGACACAGTGTGGACCCAACACAGCGACAACGCGATTCGCCGCTACGTCGACGACGGTGTGCGGCTGGCGCTGCAACCAGAAGCCAGCTTGCCGTCAAAGCCGCTCTCGCACGGTGTCTGGATCGCCGGTGGCGATACCAGCGTGTGGGTGAGTACAGATGAGCTCGTTTTTTTCTGGGTTGAGAGCGAATCACTTTATTCGTCGCGGGTGAGCTTCAGCGCGCCAGCACCTTCAGAGCCCGTCACCGGGCTTTTACTCGCCGATGGTAACGTGCTGGTCGCGTGGCAACTCAATGCGCCCAGGCGCTCGGTAATTTGTCGAATGCCCGCCCATGCTCAAACCACCCGCGAGCCGCAATGCGACACTTTCGACGGCCAAGTGGTGGGAGCCAGCAACGAAGGCATTTGGCTCGACTACGGTTTTCAGCTGCGCCTGGCCACCCTCGACGAAGGCGGAGTCGCACACGTGTTGTCACAGCCCCTGCCTACCGAGCTGAGTGCGTACTCAAGCCCCGGCACCCACACGCAGCCAGTGTTACACACGAGCAACAGCACCCTCGTGGCATTTGCCGCGGGTGGAAAAATCGACTTCGAAGACTGGGGCATCAAAGGCAGCTTCCTGTGGCCTCGCCCGGGTACCGTGGTGTACCGCCCAGAAAAAGACGACGGCCGCGTGCAGGTACTGCGGCGGTAGGTGTCAGGTGATTGCCGCTGACTACTTCGCCTGCTGTTTCACCTGGCTCTGCACCACATTGGCGAGGAGCAAATTCACCAACGCGCCACTGGGGCCGTTCTTGTCGCCGTCACCGCCGGTCACCATCACGTCAGGCGTAATCTTCAAACCGGCCGCGGTAATGGCCTTCACCACTTCGACCGCAGTCACCCCTTGCGCGGTGAGCGCTTCGACTTGCTCACGGTACGCCTTGGCTTGCGCTTCGCCCTTGGCCCGAATGATAGACGCTTCAGCGTCACCGATTTGCTGCGTCTTCTGCGCTTCGGCGGCGGCGGTGGTGCGAATGCGTGCGGCATCACCTTCGGCGCGCTTTTGCACCTGCTTGGCTTCGTGGTCAGCGATTTCGATGCCCACTTGGGCCTTCATCAACGGGCCCTGTTGGTCGGCCTGCGCTTTGGTTTTTTCGAATTCGATGCGGCGCTCTTCGGCTTTCTTCTTGGCGTCGAACATCGACTGCTCCTGCTCGGCCAAGTTCTTCTGCTGGGTGGTGCGCATGAGCGCTTCGGGCAACAGAATGTTGGTAATCATCACCGACACCACTTCGACCCGGTACTTCTTCAAGTCTTCACGCACGGCTTCTTCAGCGCCGGCTTGTTCGACCGCGCGGTTTTGCTGAAACGCAATGGCCGGAGACTTCGACACCTGCGCGCGGAAAATGCCGTCGATTTGTGGGTGAATCACGTTGCGCTCCAAGTCTTCAATGGAGCCCAGCTTTTGAATCACATACGGCGCATTTTCAGGCAGCACGCGGTACTGGCAACGCACTTCGACCTGCATTTCGAAACCGTCGTGTGAAACCACGGTGAACGGGTCAAACGGGTTGCTATTCGTCGACGTCGTCTTCGACCATTCTACCGAGCGCATGGTGGTCGGCACCACCACCACCGAAAAAGCCAGCGGGTTGATGTTGTATTTGCCGGGCCCCAGCACGTTTTTCTGAATGCCGCGGTAACCCTCGGGCACCACATGCAACTGGCGGCCTCCCTCTTCGCTGCTCGGGTGCTCTCCGCCCAAGGCCGCGTCGACGCGCAATGCCAGGTCAGGGTCTTTACCCATGTTCGAAATCAACACGCCCACTTCACCTTGGCGAATGACCGTCAGCGGGCGCAGCGTCACCGAAAACAAAAAGGGGTTGATGTAATAGCGGCCGGGGCGCAACACCGCGTCTTGCGGGCCACGCATGCCGCCTGCGTCTAAAAAACCTTGGCCGTCTTGGTAGCTGTTGTGGGCTTTCAAGTCAGGCGTTTGCGCGACGACGTCATTCTTCGCCAACGCTTGGCCGTCTTTGGCATCGACGACGCCAATTTGGTCTTCGGCAATCGACGCCGCGTCGGCGAGCTGCACCCGAAACATGTCGCTAAAAATGTTGTACGTGCCGGGGCGTAAAAAATCGATTTGCGGCCCTTTCTGGCCGGCGTTCTTCAAAAAAATTTCGGCCTTCTGAAAATTGTCGTGGCCTTGAATGCTCTTACCGAGCAACTGGCCCTGCTCGAGCGCCAAGCCGTCGGCGGCGGTGACAATGCCAATCGCGCCTTCGCGAATGCGCGTCTTGGGAATTTTTTCGACTTCGAAGAGCACGGGGTGAATTTTGAACGTACCGTTGGTGAGAAAGCGCAGCTGCTTTCCACGCACACCGCCCTGGTTCAAAAACGCCACCGGGTTTTGAAAGTTGTCGTGGTGCTCACCTGCTTTGTCTTCGGCGAACACGCGGCCAGAAGGCATCGTCGCGCCGTCAGTGGCGGTGACCACCCCCAGCTCGTCGGGGCCGATGGTGACGAATTCTACCCGGCGAATCACGCTCACGAAGGGCCAGGCCACGAAGTGCAACCCGGGGTTCAAATATTCGGCTTGAATACCCACTTCGCCAGAGGTGGCGAACACGCGGCCCGCTTCGAGCTCTTTGCCCCAATAGCGTCGCTCGGTAATGGCAATTTGCGTGGGCCCCACGTTCACGAACCAGCGTGAACCCAACCAATACAACAGCAGCAGACCAATGATGGCCGCGCCCAAATAAACGTAAGCAATGGTTTCTAACATGTGTGAACTGTGCGCTCCCCTGAAAGGTCGGCGAAATGTAGAGCAGCCTCCCCAGGCCACCAACGCCAAACAGTACGTTGGTGTCAGGCGCTCATTTCCGTCTCGCGCACCGATTCTCTACAGGCACGTTACACTCGTTTTGAACGTGCCCTGGCTCCTGTTTCCCACCGCTCCCACCCACCGGCCTGACGAGCTGTACCGGGTACCCACCGACGACGGCGCGGCGATTTCACTGGGCCGTTATTTTCCCAAAAGCACGGTGGCCTACACGCACCCGGTGGTGCTCTGCCACGGGCTTTTCACCAACCGCTACGCGATGGACTTCGACGAGCACAGCTCGCTCGCGCGTTTTCTTGCCGGTGAAGGTTTTGAAACCTGGGTGCTCGAATTGCGCGGCCGCGGCGTGGCGGGCAAACCTTCGCAAGCCACCTTCGACGAGCAAGCGCGCTACGACGTGGCGGCGGCGATAAAAACCGTCACCTCGACGGGGCCACAAGAAGTGTTGTGGGTGGGCCATTCGAAAGGCGCGCTGCTCGCATTCGCGCATGCGGGGTTGAACCCTTACGTGCCGCTTCGAGCGGTGGTCGCCATCGCCAGCCCGGTGCATTTCGACGCGCACCCGGGCGTGCGGCGTTTCGTCAAAGCGGTGAAGCCCTTGTTGCACCTCGACGCGATTCCACTGGCGGCTGCGGCGAAGGTCGCCGCGCCGTTCGGCTTGCCGCGGCACGCGCTGTTCGAGCACGCGCTCAATTTGGACAATGTCGAAGGCCATGCGGTTCGCCGGGCGTTGGCGCACACGGTGGCTGACATTCAAACCGGTGTGGCGCGACAATTCGTGCGCTGGGTTGAAAACGACGTTTTCGACGCCAACGACGGTTTCAACTACCGCGAAGGCATGCGCAGCCTGCGCGCACCGGTGATGTTGCTCTCTGGAGCGGCCGACCAGTTGGCGCCCGCGTCGAGCGTTGAAGCAGCACGAAAATATTTAAGCCACGTTGTCGAATCGCGCACCTTGGGCCGGGCGACGGGCAGTGCGGCTGACTACGGGCATGGCGATTTGCTGTTGGGGCGTCATGCCGCCCGTGACGTTTTCACCGCTGTAGCGGCTTTTCTGCGCCGCTACACCCAGCCCAAAGCGCTATGATGTCAGGCGTCTTCACCGCAGGCTCCTTTCGAGAAGGGCTCTTCGCGTTTGGCCACCTATCGCTTGCTGCGGAAGCTCCCCACGGGGACTTCTGATGACGCTTTTCTGGGGCAGCTGCTCGACGTCGAGCCGCCGCGATGGGTGGTGGTGCACCGCGCGCCCGCTTCAGACGCGTTCGCTTTTCGCGGCCCGGCCAACGCGTGTGTCGGTTTGCGCCACACCCACCTCGTCGAAGTCATTGACGTGGCGCAGCATGCCGGGCGTCACCTGCACATTCACGAGTTCGTCGACGGCGTTTCGTTGCGGGTGCTGCTGCGCGCGGCCAACGACGCTCAATTGTGGCCTGACCTGCGCGAGACCTGCTTCTTGATGCAAGGTTTGGCCGAAGGCGTGGCCAAAGTGCGCGACCGTTGCCCAGCGGGCACTTTGCTCCCCATCAGCGCCGAGCGGGTGATGATAGACACCCACGGCAACGTGAAGCTGAATTTACCGCTCGCGTACGTCGATACGCGGCTGGGCGACGCTCCCTTTCTGACCGCGCTTTCGAGCCATTCAGCCGTGGCGCCTGAGCAGCTGCACGGGCAGCCGGCCAACGCACGCAGTGACGTGTACTTGCTTGGCCTATTGATGTTCGAGTTGCTTTCGTCGAAGCCGCTGTTCAATGCGGCGAGCGGCATGAAGGGGCTGACCGAGCTGGCGCAGCTCGACGTGATGAAGCTGCCTTGGGAGCCTTCGGTACCGCACGAGTTCAAGCCAATTGTGCTGCAGTCGCTGGCCACGTCGCCTGAACACCGTTACCCTTCGGTGCGCGACTTCGCTGACGCCTTGTCTGACTTCGTGGCCTCGCAGACCGGGCCAGTGAGCGGCGACGACATCGCGAAGATGTTCAAGTTGATGTTCCCCGAGCGGCGTTCGGGCCTCGAAGACGGCGCGCCGCTGCCTGCCGAAGAGTGGGTGCTCGACACGCCGAAGAAAGCAGAGACGTCTTCGCCCCGCCCCTCGCCCACCGTGCTGGGCAGCTCGACGTTGGGCCGCGTGCAGACCCGGCGCATCACCGCCGATGAGCTGCGGGTGATTCGCGCAGAAGAAGAGAAAGAAGCCCGCGAGGCGGCGCGCGCGATGCCCGACGGGCCCATTTCAGTGCCCGACGACAGCGACGAAGAGCCGCCCGGCACGCCGTTCGAGCAGCGGCTGGGCCACATTCTTCTCAAGCGCGGCAAGGCCACCCACGAAGCACTGCGTCTGGCCTTTCGCACCTGGCAGAAAGTGAAGGGCCGCTTCATCGACGTGTTGGTCGACAGCGGCGTGGTGTCTGACGAAGACGCCCTGGGGGCCCTCGCCGAGGCCAGTCAACGGCCGTACATCGCCACCGCCAAACTGCGCGCGATGCCCCCGCCGAAAGATGCGCTGCTTCACTTAGGTGAAGCTGACGCAGGCCGACTGGGCGTGGTGCCGCTGAGCCTGTTCAACGACCGTCAGCTGTTCGTCGCGGTGCCTGACGGCTTCGATGAGCAAGCCTTCGACGAGCTGAAGTTCATTACCGGGTTTTCGGCGGTGATTGGGGTGTTGGCGCAAGCGAGCGCGATACGTGACGCGCAAGACCGTTTTTACCGCGGCGCCAAGGCCGCCATCGAGCTGCCCG